>DASRSJ010000054.1:0-54124 GCA_035656555.1 Opitutaceae bacterium | reverse complement strand
AGCTTCCAGCCCATTCCGAGCTGGATGCGGGCGAGGGCCAGGCTGCCGTCCGGCTCGAAGGCCGAGGCGACCAGATGGTCCTTCTCGCCGACGTTCTGGAGGTTCAGCTGGATGCGCCAGTTGACGTTCCGGTAGATCTTCCTCGAGTAGCCGAGCCACGCGTCAACGTGGGTGTCATTGGACCCCTTCCAGGGCTCGTTGACATTCAGGCCGCCCTGGGTGACCGAGGTGACCTGGGCATAGTTCGGGTCATCCGAGTTGATGTTCTTGAACGTCGGGTCGTACCTGTATCCGAGGATACGGGCCGCCTCAACGCGCAGGCCACCGCCGATGAACCAGCCCTTGATCGGGCCGCGGTCGAAGGAGTACGTCGACACGAGGTTGAGCCTCCACGGAGCGACCTCGGGGGCCTCGTGGCCCTGGTCGTTCAGCTGCACCGTCCAGGGGGCGACGATCGAGGAGTTCCAGTCGGCGCCGAGGGTGCCGCAGGAGTTACACCACATGCGAACCTGGCCGCCGGGTCCGTTCATGAACGCCGTGACCTGGCCGATGAAGGCCTGCATGGCGGGGTCGATGTTCTCGTGGGTCGCGTTGACGTGCGAGTAGTTGACCGTGATGTTCCAGTTGCGGGTCGGCTGCGCGGAGAGCTCGATTTCGAAGCCCTTCGACAGGTTGTCGACCGTGGTCTGGTGGTCACCGAAGTTCGAGCCGCTCTCGCCGCCCGCCGCATCGTTGGCATCGTTGTTGCCGTTGATGAAGCCGGAGGACAGGAGGCCCGAGCCCTTGGCGAGCGTGGGGTTGATCGGCGGCGACAGGTTGTAGCTGTTGAAGAAGTTCGCCGAGAACGGATTGTTGACCCACGCGTTCACGATGGCCGCCGAGGCCTGGTTCGTGGCGATGTACTGCGGGCTGCCGATGGCGTAACCGTTGCCTGCGCCGTAATCCCAGTAGTTGGAGTTCGGCAGGTTGCTCGAGACACCGTTGCCGAGGTTGCCGCGGAGACCGTCCTGGAGCGCCGTCGCCCAGCCGTATCCCCAGATGACACCGTCAGCGACGAAGTAGGCGTTGGAGCCCAGTCCGGCGATCGAGTTACCGTCCGTCTCACCGAGCGAGGCGTTCTTCACCGTGGTCTTGAACCAGTCAACCTTGAGCGAGATCTTGTCCGCCAGGGCCGTGGTGACGAAGCCGTACTCCGTCGTGGTGCCGGTCGCGTTCGGGATGTGATTGCCATCCAGATCGAGGCGGGCCGCGTCCGGCTTGAAGTTCTCCGAGCGGTTGAACAGGATGCTGAACGTCAGGTCACCGGGGAGCTTCTCCATGAGCGACTTCGGGAAGTGGTAAACACCGCCCCAGGTCTTGCTCGTGCCCTCGACATCCGTGCGGGACTGCTCGTTGTCGGGGTAGCTCAGGCTCGTGTAGCCCGTGTTCTGGTCCGTCGGGGACGTCGTCAGGTAGTTCGTGACCTTGTCCTTGCGCCAGCCGAGCGAGGGAACGAGGTCGCCGCCGAGCAGGTAGCCCTGCCAGGTGATGCCTTCGGACTCGTCGGTGTAGCGCGTGCGGCTCGCCGCCGACACGAGGTCGGGCAGGTCCTTCGGGTCGCTGGCGTACATGTAGGAGATCTGCTGGTTGGTCCAGCCGACGTAGTTCGCCGGGTTGTTGTTCTGCGTCGAGTTGGTCGTCGTGACGCCGGTCACCGTGCTCGTGTACGTGTACGGAGCGGCCGGGTCGACATAGCCGGGGGCGGAGGGATCCGTCGGCTTGTTCCAGGTCGAGTTGAAGTTGAGCGTCTGCTCGTGCTCCGGCGGGGCGATCACGTAGTTCAGGTTGTTCAGGTTCGAGTTCGCGGCCGACGTCCTGCTCGCGAGGCTCGGCCCGATGTAGGCCAGGAACTCGTAGGAGCGGTTCGAATTCTCCGTGTTCGCCGCGTTGGCGTTCAGGGAGTTCGCGGTGATGTAGTCGGGCGTCGTGGCAAACTCGGCAAACTGGTACGTGCTCTGGACAACCGTGTTCTTCTCGAAGAGCGCGGTGACGTCGCTCTTGCCGAGCAGGTACGTCATCGTCGGGTTGCTGAAGAAGTCCGAGGACCTCAGCTCGCCCGTCGGGGTGAAGCGCCATGTATTGCGGGTCGTGGTCGTCTGGTAGTTGTTGTCCTCACCACCCGACGTCGCGTTGGCGACATAGGGGCGACCGACGTTCGGGTTGGCCGTGCCGTCAGCGTACGTCTGGTTGACGTCGACGTTGATGGCATAGTTCTCACCCTCGAGGAACGGCTCGGCGCCCTCGACGTACTTCTGCTGGTCATAGGCGACCTCGAAAGCAAGGCGGTCGTCGAAGAAGCTCTGGTCAACCGAGATGTTGAAGGAGTTCCAGTTCTTCCACTCATGCTTGTTCGGGCCGTCGAGCAGCTTCTTGTAGAAGTTGAAGATCGACGTGTCGGTGAGGACCTTGTCCGTGTAGTACGCGCCGCCGGGGATGGCCTTGAAGGGCTCATTGCCGCCGTTGACCGTGTCGTTCGCACCGAGGTAGTCGGCGATCAGGCTGAACGGCGGGATGGCGTCAGGGCGGAAGGCGCTGATGCCGGCGATCGCGCCGCCAGCGGCGAGACCGGTGTTGGCCTCAGCCGTGATGACCTTGATCGGCGTGCCGCCGGGCGCGAGGGCGCCGGACTGGCCGTTGATGGCGACAGGCGTCGCCTCGTAGTAGTTGACGACATCCGCCCAGTACGAGCGGCCCTGCGAGAAGCCGCCGAGCTGGAAGTAGTTCGCCGACTCGGGACCACCTGAACCGCCGGGGGTATTGGCGCCGCTGGCGGTCGTGTTCGCGTTGGAGAACTGGTTTTCCGTGAGCTTGTTGTAGCCGGGGTTCGTGACGCCGCCGATGTTCAGCGCAGTCGAGAACCAAGGCGTGATCTCATCGGTCGGGGGGAGCGTGCGGGGCTCGTCCGAGGTCTGCTGGCCGCGCTCGAAGTTGCCGCGGATCGTCGTGTGGCTGTCCTTGCCGAAGAGCTTCGGGTCGAACCGGAACGCGCCGTAGTAGCGGGTGGTGTTCTCGAAGGCGTCGGCCTGCTCGAACTTCTCGTCGTCCTGCAGGGCCGCGAGGCGGATCGCCAGCACGCCGGGGATGAGCTCCTGGTTGATCATCACGGAGTCGCGCAGCGAGCCGTACTGGTCGAAGCGGTTCGTGACGTTGTAGGAGTTGTTGAACGAGGCGCCGTTGGTGCTCACGTTGATGATGCCGGCCGGCGAGCCCGTTCCGAAGAGGATCGAGTTCGGTCCGCGCTGGAGGTCAACGCGACCCACGTCGAAGCTGTCCCACGGAATGTCCGTCAGGAAGTAGTCGCGGGTGTTGTCGGCGGAATCGAGACCACGAACGCGGGTCGTGGCGGAAACCGTGTTTTCCTGGACGACCGCGCTGCCCGCGGCGCCCGAGAAGTTACCACGGAGACCGGCAACCTCGGTGCTCGGCGTGTAGACCAGCAGGTCAGAGGCGTTCTTGGCGCCCGTGTCCTGGAGGAACTGCGCCGTGACGACGGAGATCGCGGAGGCGACATCCTTCAGGTCGGTGCGGACGCGGGTGCCGGCCAACGTGCTGTTGGCTTTGTAGCTTCCCTTGTCCTCGGCCGCGTCGACTACGAACGGGGAAAGCACTGTGGGCTCTTCCGCGTCCGGGGCGGCCGCAGCCGTCGTCGTCGTCGTGGTTGTGGTTGTGTCGGTGGCTGGAGCGGTCTGGGCGACCGCGATGCGAGGCACTACAGACAGACCGAGCGCTGAGGTGACCGTGAGGGCACGCAGCAACGCCAGTGTACGATTAGCAGGCATGGTTTGGTGTTGGGACTTGGGGTTGATGACAGGGGCAGAGAGTTCTCGGGGGAGAACTCGTCAGGATCGGGGGCAATTTGCCGAGTCGCAGGGGTAAGCTGCGGCTGGGCAGTTGGGCGATGCGCGGTGTTTATACCTTTTTCCCGAAGCCGAGGAAATGTGGACGCTTGTATGAAAAATGAGAAATCCGGGAAAGCGGTGTGAAATTTTGAACGTAACAGTTCGGTCACAAACGTTTCGCCGACATCATGACCCTTCCTTCCATTCTCCTATGAAACTGGGTCGCCCGCGCAGGGGCGCCTGAGATGGCGTCAGCTGAACTTATGGGCGGATTCCCAGTATAAGGTTCCGTAAACATTTTCGGTCGGAGCGAAAATTTTCGAAACTCATCCCCCTGAGACCCGTCAGTGCTGTGCGTGCAAAAGGGATTTCCCACCATGAAAGCGGATAGGGTGCAGAAATGCGCCATCTGACCATGCGTGCCCTGAAGCGACCGGAGGTGCTCCTGATTTTCAGGCCCCAGTTCGAGGAGTGCACCTCCATGCTGAAGGGAATCGCGCATTATGAGCGAAGCCACGGCGCGTGGACGGCATTCCATGACGATCTCGCGGTCGCAGAGACGGATCCAAAGTGGATCCGCGAAGGAAACTGGAAGGGCGTCATCAGCCGCCACACCACCGCGAAGCTCGTAGCCGCGTGCAAGGAGATGAACGTACCACTGGTTGATCTCAACGACGTGGCCGTCTTCGAGGGCGTCCCGAAGATCCGTCCCGACAACGCCACGATCGGCAGGCTCGGCGCCGAGCACCTTCTTGAGCGCGGATACAGCAGCTTTGGCTTCGCGGGCTTCACAGGCCAGGCGTGGTCGGCCGAGCGCAGGGACGGCTTCGTCGAGGCTCTCAGGCGCGCGGGCCAGGACTGCAACGTCCTGGATGTGCACTGCCCGGAATCCTCAACACCTTCATGGAACTCAAAGCAGCTCGCCAAGATTGCCGAGTGGCTGGGAGAGCTGTCAAAGCCGACGGCGGTCATGGCTTGCAATGACCTGAGGGCCCAGCAGCTGATCAACGCCGCTGGCATCTCAGGAATTTCGGTGCCCGAGGATCTGGCGATCCTCGGGGCCAACAACGAGACCTTCCGCTGCGAGATGACAATCCCGGCGCTCTCGAGCGTCGCCCCGAATGCCTTCCAGTCCGGGTTCAGGGCCGCGAGCCTCCTCGCGGAGATGCTTGCCGGCGGCAAGCCGCAGAACCTCGACCAGAGGGTTGAGCCGCTCGGCGTCGTGACACGCCTGTCGACCGACTCACTTGCAATTGACGACGAGAAGATCGCGGAAGCCGTGAACTACATCCGCAAGAACGCCTGCTCCGGCCTGACGCCGGACCAGGTCGCCGAGAATTCCCACATCTCCCGAAGCCTCCTCGAGAAAAAGTTCAGGAAGTACATTGGGCGCTCACCACAGGCGGAGATCCGCAGGGTCCAGGTGAACAAGATCTCCGAGCTCCTGATCGACACCGACTATCCGCTCAAGCGCGTGGCGGAGCTGACGGGCTTTGAATACACCGAATATATGAGCGTCCTTTTCAAGCGGGTCACCGGGCACCCCCCCGGCGAATACCGCGAGAAGATGCAGGACAAGGCCGGGGTGCGCTCCACGGTGGACATCCGTTCCGTCGGAGCCGCTGCAGGCTAGTCCTTGATTCGAAGTGGGTTGCGTGTTCGTCCAATATGGCCGACGCGAGCCGGGCCGGGCCTCTGCAACCAATTGCGGATATTCTCTATATATAGTGGGTGTATTGCAAAAATGTCGCTTGGGGCGGTCGTATCTATATAGAGTGCAGGCGAATGGGACCCTTCATCGTAGTGCTGGCGATCTACCTGATTGCAGTTCTGCTGATCCTGCCGCTGTGGACCATCATGAGAGTCAAGGCGCACGGCGAGGACCTCGAGGCACTCAGGACGAAGATCCGAATTCAGGATGCTGACCTGGCCAGCCTCAAGAGTCTGCTGAAGAGCGTCCCCATCGAGAGGCTGGCTAAAACTCCCGAGGCGTCGGCCGAGCCGACTAGGGACGAAGAGCCCAAGGAAGAATTGCCACCCTTTGAGGAGAGGTATGCCCAGGCTCTCGAGTCCCTGGATGAACCCAAAGAGGTGGCCCAGACTGCCATTCCTGAACCGGAGCTTGAACCCGTCCTTGAGGCCCCGCCGATCCTCGGGGGGATTGCGACGCATGCGGCGCTCGAGGAACGCCCGCCCGAGCCGGAGCCCATCCGCGAGCTGGTCCACGAGTCCGGGCCCAGGGCCCCGGCGATCAACTGGGAGCAGTTCATGGGCGCCAAGCTCTTCGCCTGGCTGGGCGGCCTCGCCCTCTTCCTCGGCGTGGCGTTCTTCGTGAAGTACTCGTTCGAGCATGACCTGATACCGCCGCAGGTGAGGGTCGCCATGGGTTTCATCCTCGGCGTCGGCCTGATCGTCGGGGGACTGAAGATTTCCCGCGAGGCCTACGGCATAACCTCCCAGACGCTCGTGGCCTCGGGCGTCGTCTCCCTCTACGCCGTCACGTTCGCGGCGAACTCGGTCTACCACTTCGCGTACTTCGGCCCGCTTGAGACCTTCCTGATGATGAGCCTCATCACGGCGGCGGCCTTCGTCCTCGCCGTGAGACTGGACGCGCAGGTCGTCGCGGTCCTTGGCATCCTCGGCGGATTCCTCACGCCCAAGCTGCTCAATTCCGGCCACGACAACCCGGCCGGCCTCTTCGGCTACGTCGCCCTCCTGGTCATCGGGCTGATCGCCGTCGCGCTGCACCGCAAGTGGCTCTACCTTATCCCGCTCGGAGCCGCAGGCACGGTCCTGATGATCTGCGGCTGGGCGGACAATTTCTACGCGCCCGAGAAGACGGTGACGGCCATGGTGGTGTGCCTCGGCTACTGCGCCCTCTTCACGGCGGCCACCGAGGTCGCGAGGCGCATGGGACGCGACACCCGCGTGCTCGGCCGCACGGCCATCGCCCTACCCGCCCTCGCCTTCTGCTTCGCCCTCTATTTCCTGAGCTTCCCGCAGGTGGCGGACCAGGCGGGCCTCATCTTCTCATTCGTCCTCGGCGCCGCCCTCTTCACCCTGATCCTCGCCTGGCGGGAGAAGATGGACCAGCTCGTGTTTGCGGCCGCGGCCTTCACGGCGCTTGTCATCGCGAGGTGGCTTGTGGGCAGTGTGAAGGTCGCCGACGCGCCGGTCGTCGTCGCCGTGTGCCTGGGCTTCAGCGCCCTTTTCCTGATCGCGTACGTCGCGGCGCGCCGCCTCGGGCGGGCGGGCCCCGCGGTCCTCTGGTCCGCGGTCGGGATGCCGGCCGTCGGCCTCGTGATCGCGCTCTACATGATCGTGAACCTGCAGATGGGCTCGCGGCCGGGCCTCGTCCTCGGGCTCGTGTTCGGCGCCGACCTGATGCTCCTCGCGGTTGCGTGGCTGGACGAGGAAAATCCCGAGCTGCACGTCGGAGCGGGCGCCGCGGTATTCGCGCTTCTCTCGGTCTGGACCATGCAGAGCCTGACCGACCCGCTCCTGAAGTGGTCCCTCAGCGCCAGCCTGCTCTTCGCGATCCTCCACACGGCGTTCCCGATCGTGCTCGAGAGGCGCCGGCCGGGGATGGTCCCGTCCTTCTGGAAGCAGATATTCCCCCCGCTGGCGCTGATCCTGATGATGTTCCCGATCTACAGCATGGCGGCGGTGTCCTTCCTCGTCTGGCCGGCGATCCTGCTCGTTGACCTGGTGGCGATCGCGCTGGCCGTCGTCTCCGCCTCCCTGATGTCCGTCGCCGCCGTGCTGGTCCTGACCCTCGCCGCGACAGGCATGTCCATCTTCCGCGGGCCGGTGGACGCGCTCGTCGACCCGTCGCTCCTCCTCGTCATCGGCGGCTTTGCGCTCCTCTTCTTCATCGGCGGCCTGTGGCTCGTGCGGAAAATGGGCGGCTCCGTGCCCAGCGTGGACCCGAGGTTCAAGGGCCTCCTGGGGAGCGGACAGAGTCAGATCCCGGCCTTCTCTGCCCTATTGCCCTTCCTGCTCCTCATCATGGTCTGCGCGAGGCTCAGGGTCCCCGACCCGTCGATGGTCTTCGGGCTCGGCTTCCTCCTGGTCGTCCTGACGCTCGGGCTCTCCGTCATCCTGGAGCTTGAGTGGCTGCCGGCGTGCGCCCTCGCCGGCATCGCATCCCTGGAATACATGTGGCACACGCGCCACTTCAACGTGGCCTCGGCGACGGTGCCGCTCACCTGGTACCTCGTGTTCTACGCCTCGTTCGCGGTCTTCCCCTTCATCTTCAGGGCCAAATTCGTCAGGATGACGGGCCCGTGGGCCGTTGCCGCGTTGAGCGGGGTGGCGCACTTCTGGATGACCTACGAAACGATCAAGCTCGCGTGGCCGAGCCCCGCCCTGGGCCTCATTCCCGCAGCGTTCGCGGTGGCTCCCCTCGTGAGCCTTGCCCTCATCCTGCGCTCCAAGGACGCGGAGAATCCGGCGAAGCTGAACCAGCTGGCCTGGTTCGGCGGCGTGGCGCTCTTCTTCATCACGCTCATCTTCCCCGTCCAGTTCGACCGCCAGTGGCTCACGGTGGCGTGGGCCCTGGAGGGAGCGGCGCTCCTCTGGCTCTATCACCGCGTGCCCCACGCCGGCCTCAGGGCCACGGGCTTCGTCCTCCTTGTCACGGCGTTCGCGAGACTGGCGCTCAATCCCGCGGTCCTCGAGTACCACACGCGCGGCGCGGCGCCCCTTCTTAACTGGTACCTCTACGCCTACGGCCTCGCGATCGCCTCCCTCTTCACGGCCTCCCGGCTCCTGGCCCCGCCCCGCGAGTCTGTCTTCGGCATCAACGCCCAGTCCGTCACGTACGCGCTGGGTGTCGTCCTTTCCTTCCTGCTCCTGAACATCGAGATCGCCGATTATTTCACGGCCCCGGGGTCCCGCTCCCTTGCGTTTGATTTCTCCGGAAACTTCGCGCGCGACATGTGCTACACGATCGCATGGGCCCTCTTCGCCCTCGGCCTCCTTGCGGCCGGCATCTGGAAGAAGCAGCCGTATGTGAGGTACGCGGCCATCGCCCTCCTCAGCGTCGCGCTGCTGAAGCTCTTCTTCAACGACCTGGCCCACCTCGAGGCGCTCTACCGGGTCGGCGCCCTCTTCGCGGTCGCGGTCATCGCGATCGTGGCCTCCTTTGCCTACCAACGTTTCCTTCCGAGCAATGAAAAGCGCGCGTCGCCACCGGCTTAGCCTCACCGCGGCGATCGCCCTGCTGGGCGCCGCCAGCTGCGCAGCCCTCACGCCCACGGAGTGGCAGCACCGCCAGGCCGTCACCGTGGTCGAGCCGGGCCTCGTGCGCGTCGAGCTGCCGGCGGCGACCTTCGACTCGGCCGGCTCACGCCAGGAGGACCTGAGGGTGCTGGATCCCTCCGGACGCGAGACGGCCGTACTGGTCGACCGACCCCCGGTTCCCTCCCCGCGCGTCGCCCGCCCGGAAGGCTTCGAGACCAAGGTCGGTCCGGGAACGACCGTTATCCTGATAAAGACGGGCTCAAAGGAAGGCCTGTCCTGGGTCACCTTGGACACCCCCGCGCCGTTCTTCCTGAGGGCCGCAAGGATCGAGATCTCCGAGTCGGGCTTTTCCTGGACGACGCTCGACGACGGCGTGCCGCTCTTTCGCGAGTGGGGCGCGGAGAAGCTCTCCGTCCCGCTCGGCGGCCGCGTGGCCGGCTTCATCCGGATAACGGTGTCCGACAACCGCGAGGTCCCGCTTCCCTTCGTCGGCGCATGGCTTTCCGAGGAGGCGGCGCCTGCGCCGGAGCCGGTGAGCGTCGGCTCGCGCATCACCTCGCGGGACGAGTTTGCCGGGGAGAGCGTGCTGACGGTGGCCCTCGACGGGCGGAACCTTCCGCTCGCGGCCGTTGCCTTCGAGACCAAGGACCCCCTCTTCATGCGCAGGGTCACGATCTCGGTGCGCGAGATGCGCGACGCCGTGCCCGGCGAGCGCATCATCGGCTCCGGCACGATATTCCGCGTTGCCTTGGGCGGCGGCCAGGCCCGTGAGGGCCTCGAGCTGCCCTTCGTCGTAACGCCGGCCACACGCGAGCTCCTGATCCACATCCACAACGGCGACTCGCAGCCGCTCGCGGTCGACGCCGTGACGTTCAAGCGGTGGCCGGTCAGTCTCCTCTTCATGGCCCCGGCACCCGGGGCCTACTCGCTCTTAACCGGCAACCCGCAGGTCGGCGCACCCCAGTACGACCTCGCCGCCTTCGCGGCGGAGATGCGCGGCGCGAAGGCGACCACCGTCTCTCCCGGCCCGGTCGAGGACACACCCGACTACCATGCCCCCCAGTCGCTCGGCACCCCGCCGATGCCGGAAGTCCCGCTGGCCGGCGCGCCACTGGATGCGACGGCCTGGAAGATCAAGAGGGCGGTCCAGGTCTCCGCCACGGGAGTCCAGGAACTCGAGCTCGACCTCGGCGTGCTCTCGAAGGTGCGCTCGGACTTTGGGGATCTCAGGCTGCTCCATGCAGGCAACCAGATTCCCTATGTCCTCGAGCAGCCCGGCCTTGCCCGCTCGCTCAGCATCACCGCCGAGTCCGAGCCGGATCCGAAGAGGCCGTCGGTGAGCATTTGGAAGGTGCAGCTGCCCAAGTCCGGGCTGCCTGTGACGAGCATCGTCCTGTCCTCGTCCACGAACCTTTTTGAGCGGCAGATCCGCATCTTTGAGAAGCGCTCCGGCCAGGACGGCGGCACGCTGGAGGACACCCTCTCATCGGGTTCGTGGAACCGCACGCCCACGCCTGGGGCACCGGAGAACAGGGCTTTCGTCCTGCCGGACCGCATGGACTCCGACGTCCTCTGGATCGAGTGCGACAATGGCGACAATCCCGCCATCTCCCTGGGGACGGTGCAGGCGGTCTACCCCGTCGTCCGCATGGTGTTCAAGGTGGCGGACTCCGACGGGTACGCGCTCGCCTACGGCAACGCCGACGCCATGGCGCCCCGCTACGACCTCGGCCTAGTTTCCTGGCGCCTTCTCACCTCGCCCCGCAGTTCCGCCCATCTGGGCGACGACGTGGCGGATGCCTCCTCGCCGAGGACGGTATTCGCGGGCCTGAATGGCGGCTTCGTCTTTTGGGGGGCGCTCAGCCTGGTCGTCGTCGTGCTGCTGGTGGTGGTCGCGAAGCTGCTTCCAAAGCCGAAGGTCTAGGCCAAGCACGAGGCTTCGGTACCCGGAACGGGCGCACCTTTTGCCGGGAATGCTGTCCCTTCATATGGCCCTCGCGGTCAACCCCATATGAATTCCCTAGACTCCAGCTCTAGACAGGACATGCCCACGGGCGCCACCGGGTGCTCTAAGTACAAGGAGATCAAGACCCACTTCACCGAGGCCGAGCTCGAGGAGCACCGCAGCTTCCGGAAGAAGGGACATCACTACATCCTGGAATCCCGCTTCTTCGTCCTCATCAGCTCCCCCGTCATCTGGATGTGCGCGATTCCCATCATCTTCACCGACATCGTGGGAACGATCTACCAGTCGATCTGCTTCCCGATCTACGGCATCCCCAAGGTCCACCGCCGGGAGTACGTGAAGTTCGACCGCAGGCACCTGACCTACCTCAACATCTTCGAGAAGGCCAATTGCGAGTACTGCGCCTACGTGAACGGGATCCTCGGGTACATCGCGGAGATCGCGGCCAGGACCGAGCAGCACTGGTGCCCGATCAAGCACCTGAGCTGCGAGCACTGCTCCCACAGCCGCTACGACAAGTTCATGGAGTACGGGAACGCCCGGGAGTACCGCGAGAACGTGGAGAAGGTGCGCCGGGACTACGGGGACATCGACCCGAATTTCTCGGCGTAGCGGCGCAGCTTCCCATCCGGCCCCGAAACGGCTACGCTTGGGATGCTCGGGCGCGTCGCCCGCACGCACCCTTAATCCTATGGACCACGCTCCCGGACTGCGCATCCTGACGGCTCTCATGCTCGCCTCGTCCCTCAACCTCGGCGCCCAGCTTGCGACCGACGGGCTCACGCCGCCGGTGGCGACCAAGATTCCCAAGGACGTCACAGTCCACGGCGACAGGCGCATCGACGACTACTTCTGGCTCCGCGATAAGGCGAACCCCGCCGTAATCGACTACCTGAAGTCCGAGAACGCCTACACGGAGGCAGTCATGGCGCCAACGAAGCCGCTCCAGGACACGCTCTACAAGGAGATGGTCGGCAGAATCAAGGAGACCGACTCCAGCGCGGCCTACCCAGACGGGGACTGGCTGTATTACTCGAGGACCGAACAGGGGAAGCAGTACAGGATTTATTGCCGGAAGCTCAAGGCCCTCGCCGATGCGCCGGAGGTAGTGACCCTCGACCTGAACGCGCTCGGCGCGGGCCTCAAGTTCATCGGCTTGGGCGACTACGAGGTGAGCGACGACGGCAACTTCCTCGCCTACTCGACCGACACGACGGGCCACCGCGACTACGACCTCTACGTGAAGGACCTGCGGACCGGCGAACTCGTGCCGCAGTCCGTCGGCAAGGCCTCGGGCATCGTCTGGGCCAGCGACAACAAGACCCTCTTCTATACCCAGGAGGACCCGATCTCCAAGAGGTCCCACCTCCTCGGGCGCTGCGACCTGGCCACCGGCAAGCCGCAGGTCCTCCTCGAGGAGAAGGACGAGCTGTACTCCGTGGGCGTCGGCCGTTCGGACGACCGGAAGTTCATCTTCTGCACCGTGGCCAGCAAGCGCTCCTCGGAGGTGCGCGCACTCACGGCGGACGCGCCGCTCGGGGAATGGACCCTGATCGAGCCCAGGAAGCCCGAGCGCAAGTACCGGGTCGAGCACCGGGACGGCCTGTTCTACATCGTGACGAACAAGGACGCGGAGAACTACAAGGTGGTGACGGCCCCGGTCGCCACCCCCGGCGAGGACCACTGGACGGATTTCGTTGCCGCCGACGCCAAGGTCAAGGTGAGCGCGGTCTCGATGTTCCATGACTACGCCGTTGTCAGCGAGCGTGAGGCGGGCCTTCCCCAGATCGAGGTGATCAACCTGAAGACCGGCGAGCGGCACAGGGTGGAGTTCCCGGAACCCTCCTATGAGGCCTCGCTCGCCACCAACGCCGAGTACGACACGGCGCAGCTAAGGTACAGCTACACGTCGCCCGTCACGGCGCCCTCGGTGTTTTCGTACGACATGGGCACCCGCAAGTCGGTGCTCGTGAAGCAGGACGAGGTCCTGGGCGGCTACTCGCCCTCGAACTACGCCTGCGAGCGCGTGATGGCCCCGGCGTCCGACGGCACCCTGATCCCGGTGACGCTTGTCTACCAGAAGTCGCTCAGGAAGAGCGGGCCCCAGCCGCTCCTCCTCTACGGCTACGGAAGCTACGGCCTCAGCATCCCGGACAGCTTCTCAAGCGCGCGCCTGAGCCTGCTCGACCGCGGGGTTATCTTCGCGGTCGCCCACATCCGCGGCGGCGGCGAGCTGGGAGAGCCCTGGCGCGACGCGGGGCGCATGGAGAGGAAGATGACGACCTTCACTGACTTCATCGCCTGCGCCGAGTACCTCGAGAAGTCGGGCTACTCTACCAAGGAGAAGCTGGGGATCTACGGCGGGAGCGCCGGCGGCCTCCTCCTTGGGGCTGTCGCCAACCTGAGGCCCGACCTCTACAAGTGTGTCGTCTCCAAGGTACCCTTCGTCGACGTGATCAACACGATGCTCGACGCCTCCCTGCCGCTCACGACCGGCGAGTACATCGAGTGGGGCAACCCGAACGTCGCCGCCGAGTACGGCTGGATACGCGCCTACTCGCCGTACGACAACGTGAAGGCGCAGGCCTATCCGGCGACCTTGGTCACGACCGCGCTCAACGACAGCCAGGTCCCGTACTGGGAGGGCAGCAAGCTGGTCGCGAAGCTGCGGGCCACGAAGACCGACTCGAACCCGCTGCTCCTTAAGATCAGTCTCGATCCCGCAGGCCACGGCGGCTCGAGCGGCCGGTACGACGCCCTGCGGGAGACGGCGTTCGACTACGCCTTCGTGCTCTCAGAGATCAGGGAGTGACCGGCATGGGTTGGGAAATGATCCAGGACGTAGATTTACGTAAAACGGGTTATCGCAAGGGGTGCCAAAGGCTTACCTTGCTGACCCTGAGTTCGACAGGACCGTCCTGACCGGCGCCAGAGCCCATGCTTACAACCACCCCATCCGTCAGCCCCGCACCGCGCAGAAAATCCACGCGCATAGCTCTGGGCCCGCTGGTCTGGGCTCTCCTTGTCCTCGCTCCTGCCGTACTGCGGGCTCAGTTCTGGCAAGTTGATCCTTCGTACAGTCCTCAGCTGACCTACCTCGAGCAGACGAGTCATCCGAACAACGGCATCTTGTCCTGGGCGGCGCAATCCGACGGCAGATACATTTTCAACGGGATTTTCGATGATGTAGACGGCACATCCTATCCCTCCTCAGGCACGAACATCGTCCGCATCAACAACGACGGAACCCTGGACACGACCCTGCCCAATCTGACGGGAATCGTCGGACTGGGTGACTTCATGTACTCCGAGCCGGACGGCCACATTGTCGGTTCAAATGGGACATCAGAGGTAAACTATCTCATAAATCCCGACGGAAGTGTGCAGAGCGGCTTCGCGCTAGCCGCGCCATCGAGCTTCGTGATTGCCGGGATGGATTCCTCCGGTCGCATATATGCATTTAACAATAGCCGCATCCTGGCGCGGTACAATCCGGACGGAACAACGGACGCAGGTTTCTCGAACCTCACCGCGCTGAGTAGCGGGCAACTGCCAAAGGTACTGCCCCTAGATGACGCAAAGTCTTTCGTCGTCATACCGCAGACCGTCGGCTTGGGCGTGAATATAAAGCGGCTGGGTTCCGACGGGAGCATCGACACGTCGTTTTCAACCGTCGCCAGCCGTAACGATGGCACGGTCGGCGTGGCAGGGTATTGCACCTTTTCCGACGACAGCCTGCTGACTGTAATCGAGAATAATTTCCCCAACGGGCAAACTTACTTTGCCTGCATCCACTACTCGGCGGCCGGCGCACAGGACTACAGCTACAGCTTCGTTCACGGGGGCGCGGACGCACCCATTTTCGCCGGCGCAGCATACGACCTACTTCTCCGCATCGGCGGGACGGTCGCTACCCTGAGCGTGAACGGTGCGACCATAAGGGTCTCGAGCGCAGGCGTGGCCACCGTAGTAGATTCCGCAGCGGGATTTTATACTTTCTACGCATTGCCCACTCGCCTGAGCCGCGTAACGCCCGGCACTTCTCCAAGCGTACCGACAACCCCCGTGTTCTTCACACAGCCGACAGGCTACACCGGCCTTGCGAATTCCGTGACAATGACCGCCCTAGCCGTCGGATTGCAGGCATTTACCTATCAGTGGTTTCAGGACGGCATCCCGGTTGCGGGAGCGACGAGCAACAGCTATACGATTAACGGCAGCCTTATCGATGCCGGTGTCTATTATCTGCAGGCGACGTATAACGGTGTTTCAGCATCGTCGCAAACGGCGACTATCACGTTCACGGACCCACCAGTGATCTCCATACCCCCGGCGGGGGCCAGTGTGTCGGTGGGCGACTCGCTAACTCTCAACGTCACGGCCCATGGCGGGGGGACGCTATCCTACCAATGGGAAAAGAACACGGCCCCGATCACAAACGCGACCTCGTCATTTCTTTCCCTGCAGAATATCCAGCTCGGCGACGCGGGTAGCTATCAGGTGGTCGTGAGCAACGCGTATGGGACCGCAACGTCGACGGCCGCGATGTTGGCTGTCGCAAGCGGGCCCACACCCATACCCACACCAACACCCACTCCAACTCCAACGGCAACTCCGACACCCACTTACACTCCCACCCCGACTCAGGATACCACTCCGACCCCGATACCCTCGCCGACACCGACCCGGAACGTCACTCCGACACCGAGCAGCACGCCTACGCCTTCGGCGACACCCACACCGACCCCAACGTCGGCTACTCCCCCAACGCCGTCGCCCACTGGCACGACAACAGTCACTCCGACTCCGGCTCCCACGTCCCCGCCGGTGGTGGTTTTGTCTCAGGCCGGCACACCGCCGAGCGCCCAGGTGCTTCCGGTCTCCCAATCAGTCCCTGCCGGACAGGGAGCTACGTTCACTGTATCCTCGACTGACGCCCTTTCCGGCTACCAATGGTATTTCGATGGCGCGGCGATCCCGAGTGCGACCGGACCGTCCTATTCGATCGCGTCGGCGGGAGTCGGTGACGCCGGATCGTACACGGTAAGCGCTACGGGTGCATCCGGAAATGTTGTCAGCAGCGGCGCTCTTCTGGCGATCGACTCTGCTGGTTCGCCCCAAGTGCCGGCCCAGCCTCAGCCTCAGACGGTCACGGCCGGGTCAACGGTCATATTTTCAATCGAGAATGGCAGCATTGTCTCTACGGCAGACCATATTTCGCCAAAGGTTCAGACAGCCGCGAGCGGAACCTCTTACCAATGGTTTGAGAATGGCGTTTCCCTCCAGGGTGCGACCGGACCGTCGCTACTCATTTCAGTCCCCGCTGGCGGCAATTCAGCCTACTTCAACTGCCTGCTCACGAACGCCTCGGGGTCTACCCTGACTTCCGCTGCCAAACTCAATGTGGTCACGACGACCAATCCCGGCCACCTCATCAATATTTCCACCCGCGGGATGGTACAGACAGGCGGCGGCATCATGATCGCCGGTGTCGTGTTAAAGGGAGGTTCGGGGGCGAACGATCCTGTTCTTATCCGCGCCTCGGGTCCGGCCCTTACCTCCTTCGGTGTCACCGGTACCCTCGCAGATCCACGGATCGTTCTCCTTAGCGATCAAGACGTTATCGCCACTGACACGGGATGGGGTGGCTCCGCCGGGATCTTCTCTGAGGCAAGTTCGGTCGGCGCCTTTACCTGGGGAGCCACGGCCACTCCTGACTCAGCCATCTCAACCTCGCTAGAGCAGGGATCCTACACGGCACAAGTGAGCAGCGCCGGCGGAAGCACCGGCGTCTCCCTTGTCGAAGTCTACGACGCCACGAACGGCGCATTTCAGGGCGCCAGCGCTCCCCATCTGGTCAACATCTCGACCCGCGCCTATGTCGGGACCGGAGGCAACATACTCATCGCGGGTTTCGTTATCGGGGGAACGACGAGCCAGACTGTCCTCATCCGCGCCTCGGGGCCGGCACTCAACGCTTTCAACGTCCCAGGCACGATCCCCGACCCCAGACTCACCCTTGTCAGCGATCAGAAGACAATCGCCACCAACGCGGGTTGGAACGGCGATGCGCTCGTTGCAGCTGAGGCCGCCGCCGCAGGCGCCTTCTCGTGGGGAACGGCGGCGACCCTCGATTCGGCAATACTGATAACGTTGCCGCCAGGCTCTTACACGGCCCAGGTCCAGGGCGCATCGGGAGACACAGGCATCGCCCTCGTGGAAGTCTACGCCATTCCCTGATTTCCCTGGCTTCGGTTAACCGAAGTCGAGCTCAGGCTCCTTCGGCTCCTCGCGCGGCGGGTCCAGGCATTCCGGTCCCTGGTTGCGCGTGCTGCTCACAAACCGGCTGACGGGACGCGACGCCATGAGAGCCGGATCCAGCGGCCGGAAGAGCCTCTTGAGTTCTTCCTCCGGCAGCGGCTTTTCCCCTATCCATTGAGGCATCATCTCCTGGGTGAGGAGAACGGGCATGCGGTTATGCACCTGCCCCACGAGAGAATTCGGCTCCGTGGTCAGCAAGCAGTACGTTTCCGGCAGGTTGTCGCCCGCGGGATCCCATATCCCGGCGAATGCGAACGGCTCCTCGCCCGCCAGCGTGAAGAGATAAGGCAGCTTCAGGGTGCCCAGGGTCTTCCATTCATAAAAGCCGTTCGCCGGGACGAGGCACCTCCTCGACGCCGTCCCCTTCCTGAAGGCCGAGAGGCTGGCCACGGTCTCGGAGCGCGCGTTCGCGAGGAGCCGCGGCCTGGGGTTGGAGCGCTCGTTCGAGGGAACGAGGCCCCATCTCATCGGCCGGACCTGCACCCTTTCCTCGGCAAGCGCCACGACCGGCATCGTGCTCGTGAGCGACACGTTGAACTTGGGCTCGGTCGCCCAGTCGGGCGTCTCAAGCGGTACGCCCAGCGCCCGCGAGATCGCGTTCAGCGCGGCGTCGGTCTTGTGGAGGGTATAGCGGACGCACATCCCGCACTCAGGGTGCGGGAGGGCGGGCCTGCTGCCAGCGATAAATCTTCGCCCTGTCGACGCCCAGGAGGCGCGCCGCGGCCGAGACGTTGCCGCCGCTGGCGGCCAATGCTCGCTCGATGAGGCGGGTCTCGGCGGCCTCGAGGTTGAACGCAGGCCCCGGCTCCTCGGCCGCGGCCTGCGACTTGCCTGGCGCCTCAGGGGCGGTCGCCCCGGCCGAGACCTGGGGCGCAAAGACAATGTGCTCGGCTAGGATGTGGTCGCCGCCGGCGTAGATGATCGCCCGCTCGATGGTGTTCTTCAGCTCCCGGATATTCCCGGGGTAGTGGTGGGCCATCAGCTTCTCAAGGGCGTCGGGCCGGAGCCCGAGCGGCTTGCGCTTCAGCTCGGTGGAGAAGACGCGGATGAAGTGGGCGGCCAGGGCTGGTATGTCCTCCCTGCGCTGCCTGAGAGAAGGCACATTCACGTGGAAGTGCATGAGCCTGTAGTAAAGGTCCTGCCGGAACTCCCCGAGCGCCGCCTTGGCGGGCAGGTCGACGTTCGTTGCCGCGATGACGCGCACCTCCGTGTGCTTCGCCGTCGTGGCGCCAACCGGGGTCACGACGCCGTCCTCCAGGACGCGCAGGAGCTTGGCCTGCATCGCGAGCGGCATGTCCCCGATCTCGTCCAGGAAGAGCGTTCCCTTGTCGGCCAGCTCGAAGTAGCCCTTCTTGTCGGCGATGGCCCCGGTAAACGAGCCGCGGACGTGGCCGAAGAGGTAGGACTCCGCGAGCTCGGCGGGGAGCGCCGAGCAGTTGACGGCAACGAACGGGCCCTTGGAAAGCTTTCCGCCAAAGTGGATTGCGCGGGCAATCAGCTCCTTGCCGGTGCCGCTCTCGCCGGTCAGGAGCACGTTGGTGCCAGGGTACTCCTGCACCGCGCGGATCTCGCGCAGGAGCTGCTTGAACAGCGGTCCCTGTCCCAGGAAGCCCTGCAGACCCCAGCTGCGCGCCTCGGCTTCGGTGAGGACCGAGAGCTTTGCGTCCGCGAGCGTCAGCGCGACCTCGGCGCTCTCTCTCCTCTGGATCTCGGTCAAAAGCTCGCGGTTCGACTTCGCGAGCTCGTCAGAGCGGGCCTTCAGGTCCTGGGTCAGCCGGTGGATGCGCAGGTGTGTGCTGACGCGCAACAGCAGCTCGTCGATCAGGAAGGGTTTCGTGATGTAGTCGACGCCGCCCGCCTGGAACCCCTCGACTAGGCTCTGGGTCTCGTCGTTCGCAGTAATGAAGATGACCGGGATCCCCGCGGTCGCGGGGTTCGACTTCAGCCGTCGGCACGTCTCGATCCCGTCCATCTCCGGCATCATGACGTCGAGGAGGATCAGCTCCGGGCGCGCCTTTGAGGCGCTCTTGATTGCGGCGCTGCCCGAGAGGGCCGCGAGGACGCGGTAGCCCGCCGACTCCAGGGCCCCGCTCAACACACCGATGTTCGCGGAGATGTCGTCGATCAGGAGGATCGTTGCCGGGGCCATTGAGGCCAGGGCGCCCGGGGGCGGGGAGGAATCGATGACCGTGTCCATGGCGCTCATGGCTTGTTGGAGGAGAGCTGCGAGAGCATCCTCGCCACCGACTCGGTGTCGAAGCGCTCGACGCTGACCAGGAGGCGCCGGGCGAATTCGCCTTCGTTGGAGCCGAGCAGCTCGATCTCGCCCAGAATACGCCGGAGCTCCGCCATGTCGCCAATCTCAGCGGAAGAGACCAGCTTGAGAATGACCTCCCCGGAAAGTGCCAGCTTGCTGACCTCGATCTCCTGGGAGGGCTCCTCAGCCTGCGGGGCAGCTGCGGACGTGAAGGAAACACCGAGGGAGCGGGTCAGGCACTCGCAGATCTGCTCCAGCCTGAAGGGCTTCAGCAGGAAGCCGTCGTAGCCAAGCTCCCTCACCTGGTCTCGCTCGTGCTCGAAGGCGGACGCCGAGTAACAGATGAGCTTCGGCATCGAGGTGCGCAGCGCCGCGTGGGAGGCCTCGAGCGCCGTCTCGGTGTCCATGGCGTGCGTGCGCACGTCGACGAAGACGACGTCGGGAGCCCCAGCGCTGATGGCGTCCGAGGCCTCGGTGGCGTTCTCGGCGAGGACCACCTCGCAGCCGACGGCCTCAAGCATCTCGCGCAGCACGTTGCGGCTGTTCTGCGCGGGTTCGACGATGAGGGCCCGGACGATTCTGCCCTTCTCGAGGCGCAGCCCCGCGTGGGACTCCACGCCGCGCAGCGGGCTCGAGATGCTGGCCGGCGGCAGCGTCACCGTGAAGAAGAAGTCGCTTCCCCAACCGGGCGCCGAGTTCACGTCGAGCGATCCGCCCATGAGCTCGATGAGGCGCCGGGCGATGCTAAGCCCCAGTCCCGTCCCTCCCATCCGCTGGCCGATGGTGTCCTGCTTGAAGGGCTCGAAGATGAGGCTCTGCAGGTTTGGTGCTATGCCCGGGCCGGTGTCGATGACCTCGAACCGGAAGGCGTTCGGGCCGGAACCCGGCACGACGCGCAGCCTCACCTCGCCCCTGTCGGTGAATTTGACCGCGTTGCCGAGGAGGTTGACCAGGACCTGGCGAAGCTTGCGCTCGTCGCCCCTGACCCAGATCGGGGCGTCACCCAGACTCTCGAGCCTGAGCTTGAGCCCCTTCTGCTGGCACCGCGGCGAGAACATGGCCGCCAGCGCCTTCATGATCATCTCGAGGTCGAAATCGACCAGCGAAAGCTCCATCTGGCCGGTCTCAATCTTCGTCAGGTCAAGGATGCCATCGACGAGGCACAGCAGATGGTTTCCACCCTCGACGATCGCGCGCATCGCCTCGCCCTGCTTCATCGAGATCATCTCGTCCCGCTGCAGGAGCTGCGTGTAGCCGAGTATGATGTTGAGCGGCGTGCGGATCTCGTGGCTCATCTCCGCCAGGAAGAGCGATTTTGCGCGGTTTGCCGAGGCCGCGGCGGCCTCGGCTGACTTCCTCACCTCGACCTCGCCGTGGAGTGCCGCGTTGAGGCGCGCGAGCTGGGCCGTGCGCTCCATGACATTCTCCTCCAGGACCTCGTTTGTCCTCATGAGCGTCTCCGCGGAGCGCCGCAGCCAATCGGGGTCCGCGATGCTGAAGGCGTCGCTGGGGGTGAAGCGGAAGCGCCACACGCGTCCCACGAGCGGCAGGTCCTGCTGGTAGCTCCAGGCAGCCTCGCCCGACTCGGGCGTTCCGCCCGTGTAGATGGGCGCCGTCGGGTCCTCGGAGTCCCAGATCTCGATATTCACGCCGCGCCACACAAGCGGCGAGAAGATCTCGTCCACGAGACTCCCGACCTGGAAAACGGCGAGCCCAAACCCGAATACCTTGCCCTCGGATGATTTCGCGGGAAGGACGACCAGGAAGCCCAGGCGCTCGCCGGACACCTGCGCCAGGCGGAGGGTGGCCGTCGCGGTCGGCAGGCCCGTGCGCGCCGCCCGCTCCAATGCCTCGCGACGGCGCGGATCGGAAGCCAGGTCGAGGCCGAGCGCCGGGGCATTCGTCTGCAGGGGCTCGGCATAGAAAACAGGGGAATACTCCTGCCTTTCGCGCGCGGGCATGATCTGGCCGTCGGGTCCGATCTCCTTGAAGCTGAAGGACTCCATGCCGTCCGCCAGGGCGGACCGCTCGAAATCGTCCCTCTGCGCGTGGGGCACGCACGGTATCCACTCCAGCGCCTGGAGTTCCGGCAGGCGAGTCAGGGCCGACTGGACGAAGTGCTTGAACTCGGCCCGGGTGACGGTCGGCTTCACCTCGAAGAGCGCCTGCACCGAGTGAAGGATCTCCATCGTGCGGAGCATCTCGCTTCGAAGCTGCTCCATTCTCTCCAGGGCCTCCTGCTTGGCGCCGGACTCGGCTTCGCCTCTCTGCCTCCTGAGGGGGGCGGTCGGTGTGACCTTGACGGCTTGCGCGCTAGGGCGAGCCGGCACGGGAGGCGTCAGCAGGAGATCCTGGGACATCGGCGGTGGGCCTTCCCTGCTGAGCAGAAAGGCTGCCAAGGTAGTTACGCCACCCTCCGAACTGGGTGATATCCGTCGATTGTTCTGTTGCAATCGGCTCGCAGATGAAGCCCTTGACCCATTTTCCGTCCGCCAATTCAAGGGTTCCGATACCGAGCGGAGAAGGAATGGCGGCGACAAAGCTGCCAAAGGCCTCCTCGCTCATTTCCCAGACCTCGACCTCTATCGCCTGCCCGCTCCGGTCGCTGACTCGAACGAGGCCGGGCTTCGGCGGCACGGTGCCCCGGAGCGCAAAGAGGCGGTACTCGGCGGAAGTCGCGGTCTTCCTGATGAACTTCGCCCTGCGGCTCGTGAGCTGGTGGTTGAGGGGCTGGCCCTCAAGGTGCGCACCGACGACGGCCAGCATGACGGACGGCGTGGGGATTGGCGCGGCAGGCTGCGGCAGCGACAGAATGTCCTTGCCGGTGGCGCCGACCTGGCCGCCCAGGGCGTGGTGGTAGCGCCCCGCCAGCGCGATCAGCGCCTGGTCGGCAAACGCGGGCCCAAGGAGCGAGATTCCGAAGGGAAGGCCAGCGGCGTTGAAGCCCGCCGGCACAGCGATGCCGCAGAGGTCGAGCAGGTTCACGAAGTTCGTGTAGTATCCGAGATTGGTGTTCAGCTGGAGGGGATTGGCCTCCACCTCCGCGATCCTGTAGGTCGTGGCCGCGGTCGGAAGCGCCAGGAGGTCCATCTTCGACCATTCCGCATCGGTGCGCCTCCTCAGGGCCTCGAGCTTGTAGAGGCCCTCGAAGGCCTCCACCGCCGAGTATCTGGTCGCGCCGCCGATGATCTTTGCCGTGATCGGGTGGAGCGACTCGGGGTGCTCGGTGAAGAAGGGCTGTATCGCGGCCAGCCTCTCGGCGACCCAGGGTCCCGAGTAAAGCAGCTCGGCCACCTCGCAGAAGGGCTTGAAGTCGATCTCGACCACCGTGCCACCGAGGGCCTTGAGTCGCTCGACGGCCGCCGCGAAGAGCCGGGGGGAGTCCGCATCCCCGAAGTACTGCATCTGGGATTCGGCGGGAATGCCGATGCGGAAGGAGGACGGCAATCCCGGGATTGGCCCCGGAATCTCGCGTGCGAACGGGTCCGCGGCGTCGAACTGCGAGACCACGCGGGCCAGGGCCTGGGAATCGGCGCAGGTGAGCGAGAAGAAGCTCACGCAGTCGAGCGAGCGGCAGGCCGGCAGGACGCCGCGCGTGCTGACGACGCCTCGGGTCGGCTTCCATCCGACGAGGTTGTTGAAGGCCGCGGGAACGCGGCCTGAGCCGGCGGTGTCGGTGCCAAGCGAGAAGCTGACGAGGCCCGCGGCGACAGCCACGGCAGAGCCCGCGCTCGATCCTCCTGAAATATACTTGTCGTTGAAGACGGACGAGCATGCCCCGTAGGGCGAGCGCACGCCGACCAGGCCCGCGGCGAACTGGTCGAGGTTGGTCTTTCCGACGAGGATGGCGCCGGCCTCGATCAGGCGGTCCACGACGGGAGCCGATTCCTTCGCAATGTAGCTGAACGCCGGGCAGGCCGCCGTCGTCGGCATTCCCGCGACATCGATGTTGTCCTTCACCGCGAAAGGGATCCCGAAGAGGGGCATGGCTTTCCCCCCGGCCTTGAGCGCCTTGGCCTTACCCACCGCCGCGACGGCGTCGGCCAGCGGAACCTTGTGAATCCAGACGCAGTCGCTCCCCCTTGCCTCGATGCGCCTGTAGATGAGGGCAATCACGTCGAGGGGATCGAAGGCTCCCGCCTTGTAGCCCTCGCTCAGCGTCGTCAGGTCCAGGCTTTCGATGATCATGGCGCGGCCTCCTCGATGACGATCGCCAGCGGCTGGCCCGCCGAGACCAGGCGTCCCGGCGGCGCGAGGATCTTGCCCATGGTCCCTCGGACCGGCGACTCGACTCCCACCTCCATCTTCATGGCCTCGACGATCATAATCTTCTGGCCGGCGGTCACGCTGTCGCCCTCCTTCGCGGGGACAGCCCAGACATTTCCGGCAATGGGCGACGATATGAGCCGGCCGCCGGGGGGCAGCACGATCTCGTCGGGGGACGGCGGGGCCTCGCCCTCGTCCTGCGCGGGCGCCACCTCGGCGACCTCCAGCTTCCACCGCTCGCGCTCCTCGTCGAACGCGACCTGCTGGCGGCCCTTGAACTCGGCGATGTCGGCCTTGTCCGCCTCGAGGAACGCGTGGTACTTCTTCACGCTGAAAATCTCGGACTTGATGTCGAGCTTCACGCGGCCCCGCAGGAACTCCTGGCGGAACTCCAGGACGTCCTTCTCCGGCATCGGGAAAAACCGGACCTGGTCGAAGAAACGAAGGAGCCACGGGGACCCGGCCTGGAACTCCGCCGTCCGCTTGTAGGTGTTCCAGACGGGCACCGTGCGTCCCACCAGCTGGTACCCGCCCGGGCTCTCCATGCCGTAAACGCACATGTAGACGCCGCCGATCCCAACCTCGCCCTCGGCCGTCCAGGTGCGCGCCGGGTTGTACTTGGTCGTGACGAGCCTGTGGCGGGGGTCGATGGGGACGGCGCAGGGTGCGCCGAGATAAACGTCACCTAGGCCCAGCACGAGGTAGCTCGCCTCGAAGATTGTGCGGCTCACGTCATCCACACTGGCGAGTCCGTTGATCCGGCGCATGAACTCCACGTTGCTCGGCAGCCACGGCGCCTTCTGGCGCACCGACTGGCGGTACTTGTCGATGGCCGCGCGGGTCGAGCTGGCGTCAAAGGCGAGCGGCAGACGGAGCACGCGTGTCTCGAGCTCCATCGATTCGGTCTCGGGAAGCTCCTTCTCGGCCTGCATGAGGATGTCCACCAGGAGGGCAAGGGGCAGCTTGCGGCTGTCAAAGTTGACCTGGAGCGAGCGCACGCCGGGCGACAGCTCGAGGACACCCTCGACCGGGTTCTTCGCGAACCACTGCATGAGGGCGTGGATCCTGAAGCGCATGTCGAGGTCGAGGACCAGCGGACCGTACTCGATCAGGATATACTTGTCGCCGGCCTGCCGGTACGTGACCGCCGGGCGGCCGGCAGAGGCCTCGGTCGCGTGGAGGACGGCGCCGTCCCCGAGCGAGGGCGTGAAGGAGCGCGTCATGAGCGACGGGCAGTCGTTGTCCGGCGGAGCGAGCGCCGCGATTGCCGCGTCCTGGCATCGCTCGGCCGCCAGTGCCTCCGCGAATGTCGTGCGCACGAAGCGGATGGTGTCTCCCGGACGCAGCTGGCCGATCTTCCAGAGCTCGGCCTGGATGATCGTCACCGGGCACACAAAGCCGCCCAGGCTCGGGCCGTCCTTCGCCAGGATGACCGGCATGTCCCCGGTGAAGTTGATCGTGCCGATCGCGTACTCCGTGTCGTGGATGTTGGAGGGGTGAAGACCCGCCTCCCCGCCGTCGGCGCGCGTGAACTCGGGCTTCGGGCCAACGAGGCGGATGCCCAGCCGGTTCGAGTTGTAGTGGACCTTCCAGTCCGACGTGAAGAACGTGGAGATGAAGCCCTCGGTGAAGAAGTCCGGGGCCGCATGCGGGCCGTAGAGGACCCCGATGTCCCACTTGCTGTGGTATGCGGGGACCAGCTCCTTGGGCACCGACCGCTGGACGAAGGTCTCTCCCGAGGTTTTTGCGATAGGGAGCACGTCGCCGTGGCGCAGCGTCCGGCCGGCGTGGCCGCCGAACTTGCCGAGGTTGAACGTCGACTTGCTGCCGAGATAGGCCGGGACCTGGAAGCCGCCCTGCACCGCGAGGTAGGTCCTGCAGCCCGAACCCTTCACGGTCCCCATTCTGAGCGTCTGCCCTGCCTTGACGGGAACGCTCTTCCAGAAGGTGACCGGCTCGCCGTCGATGTCGGCGGCCATGGCGGCGCCGGTCAGCGCGATCGTGGTCGGGATGTTGAAGCGAAGCGTCGGACCGCTGAGCGTTATCTCGAGGCCGGCCTCGCTCTCCTCGTTGCCCACGAGCCGGTTCGCCAGGCGGAAGCCCAGGTCGTCCATGGGCCCCGACGGGGGAACGCCGATCGACCAGTAGCCGGTCCTGCCGGGGTAGTCCTGGATGCTGCTCTGCGTCCCTGGCTCGATCACGTCGATCGTGGCGGCGACATAGGGGAAGGTGGCCAGCCACTTCGTGTGGATGATACCGTCAGCGAAGCCCTGGCTCGCGATCACCTGGCGCAGGTACTCAAGATTAGACTCGATGCCGGCGATCCGGCATCGCGCGAGGGCGGCTTTCATCTTCTCGGTGGCCGCCACGCGGTCATCGGCGACAACGATGATCTTCGCGATCATCGGGTCATAAAACGAGGGTATCTCCGAGCCGCGCTCCACCCATGTCTCCACGCGGGCGTTGTCCGGGAACACGGCCTCGGTGAGGCCGCCGGAGCTCGGCTGGAACGCCTTGTTCGGGTCCTCGGCGTAAAGTCTGACCTGGATCGAGGCGCCCTTCGGGACGTGGCGGTACGCCGAGACAAACGCCGTCTCCCCTGCCGCGAGACGCACCATCCACTCGACCAAGTCCACGCCCGTGACCTCCTCGGTGACGCCATGCTCCACTTGGAGACGCGTGTTCACCTCGAGGAAATAGAAGGCGCCCGACGTTACATCGAAGACGAACTCGACCGTGCCCGCCGAGCGGTAGGACAGCGTGGATGTCAGCCGGACCGCGCACTCCAGGAGGGAGGCGCGCATCTCGGGCGAGAGACCCGGAGCGGGCGTCTCCTCGACGACCTTCTGGTTCCTGCGCTGGGCCGAGCAATCGCGCTCGCCTAGGGCCACGACCTTGCCGAGCCCGTCGCCGAAGACCTGGACCTCGATGTGCCTTGCGACCGACACAAACTTCTCCAGGTACATGCCCCCCGACTTGAAGGCGGTCTCGCTGAGGCGCTTGACCGAGACGTAGGCCTCCTCGAGCGAGGGCTGGTCGCTGCAGAGCTTCATGCCGATGCCCCCGCCGCCGGCCGTGCTCTTCAGCATGACCGGGTATCCGATGCGCGCCGCCTCGCCGCACGCCTCCTCGAGACTCGCCAGGAGCTCGCTTCCCGGCAGGAGCGGCACGCTGCTCTTCTTGGCCACCGCCCGGGCCGTGTGCTTCAGCCCAAACTCCTTCATGTGCATCGGGCTCGGGCCGATGAAGACGAAGCCGGCCGCCTCGCATGCCTCCGCGAAGGCCGCGTTCTCGCTCAGGAAGCCGTAGCCCGGGTGGATGGCCTCGGCGCCCGTTTTCCGGGCGGCATCGAAGATCGCCTCGAACTTGAGGTAGCTCTCGGTCGCCGGCGCCGGCCCGATGCAGACGGCCTCGTCCGCGGCCGAAACGTGGAGTGAGCTGGCGTCGGCCTCGGAGTAAACGGCGACCGAGACCACGTTGAGCTTCCTGAGGGTGCGGATGATCCGGCATGCGATCGCACCCCGGTTGGCTATGAGTACTTTCTTGAACATGTGTCGCTGGGGGGTGTTCAGACTTGGAGATGCTTTTTCACGACCTCGTCGGTCAACTCCGCAATGGAGCCCGTTGCAACGACGACCCCGCGGTCCAAGGCGTGGAAGCTGTCGCCAACGCCCTTGCAGAAGTCGACGTACTGCTCGACGAGGAGAATCGCCAGGCCGCCCTGCTTCTTCAGGCGACCGAGCGTGTCGCCGATCTCGTCGATGATCGAGGGCTGGATTCCCTCGGTCGGCTCATCGAGCATCAGGAGCTTCGGCTTGGTGAGGAGGGCGCGTGCGATTGCCAGCTGCTGCTGCTGGCCCCCGGAAAGGACGCCACCCTTGCGCCCGAGCATGATCTTGATGACGGGGAAGAGCGTGTAGACCTCGTCCAGGTCCGACTTGGTGGCCTCTCGGCTTCTCGGGTGCGTGCACAGGCCGACGCGCAGGTTCTCCTCGACCGTGAGATGCGGAAAGATGTCGCGGCCCTGCGGGACGTAGCCGATGCCTGCGAGCGCCCTGTCCGCCACGGGAACGCCCGCGATCATCTTGCCCGCGAAGCGGATTGTGCCGCTCCTGACCTGCCGCAGGCCCATGATCGCACGCAAGGTCGTCGTCTTGCCGACGCCGTTCCGGCCCATGAGACACGCGACCTCGCCGGGGGCGACCTTGAGCGCCACGCCCCTCAGGATGCGGGAGCCGCCAATGTCGGCCTCCACACCGTCGAGCTCGAGGATGGGTGCTGCCGCCTCCATGCTCATTTTCCGCGGCCGAGGTAGACCTCGCGGACCTTGGGGTTTGCCTGGACCTCGTCGAATCGCGCCTCGCAGAGGACGGTTCCCTGGTGGAGGACGGTGATCTTGTTGTCGCGCGCGATCTGGCGGACGAACGCCATGTCGTGCTCGACGACAATGAGACTGTGCCTGCCAGAGAGCGATATGAGGAGTTCGCCGGTGCGGTGCGTCTCCTCGTCGGTCATGCCCGCGGCGGGCTCGTCCACGAGGAGCACCTGCGGGTCCTGGGCGAGCAGCATGCCGATCTCGAGCCACTGCTTCTCACCGTGGGCGAGCTCCCCCGCCCAGCGCCCGCGCTTGCTCGTGAGCCTCACGAGCTCGAGGAGTTCCTCGATTCTGGAGTTCTCGGCCGGCGACAACCGATGGAAGATCGAAGCCTGGACGCCCCGTCGCCCCTTGAGCGACATGAGCAGATTGTCGAAGACCGTGTGCTCAAGGTAGACAGACGGGGTCTGGAACTTGCGCCCAATGCCGAGGCGGTTGATCTGGTACTCGTTGAGCGAAGTCAGATCTGTGTCCTCTTGGTACTCTATCTTGCCCGAGTCGGGCTTCGTTCGGCCCGTCAGGAGGTCGAAGAACGTCGACTTGCCAGCTCCATTGGGTCCAATCACGACCCTCATCTCGCCGGTCTCAAGCTGGAACGTGAGGTTGGTGATCGCCTTGTAGCCGTCGAAGGTCTTGTTCACGCCCTCGACGGTTAGGATCATCTTCTTGCTCATACCGGCTTCCTCCTGCTGGCCTTCCACTCGGACACCCTCTCCGGGATGCTCACGATCCCGCCTGGCAGGAAAAGGACGACGAAGATGAAGAGCGTCCCGAGGATGATGAGCCAGAGGTCGGGATAGGCTCGCGTGGCCCAGCTCTTCAGCGCGTTCACGAATATGGCGCCGATGATCGGGCCGACCAGGGTCCCGCGCCCTCCAACCGCGACCCACACGACGGCCTCCAGGGACTTGTCGGTCGCCATTTCGCTCGGGTTGATGATGCCGACCTGGGGCACATAGAGGGCGCCCGCGACGCCGGCGATGACCGCGCAGACGACAAAGATGAAGAGCTTGTAGCTCGCCGTGGCGTAGCCCGAGAAGAGGACGCGGTTCTCGCGGTCGCGTATGGCGCGCTGTACCTTGCCGAACTTGGTCGCGATGAGCCAGCGGCATAGGCCGTACGTGGCGAAGAGGAGGATGCCGGTCGCGATGTAGAGGTCCCTCTGGGTGGCGGCCGTCCGCAGGTCATGGCCCAGGATGAACTTGAAGTCTGTCAGGCCGTTGTTGCCGCCGAACGTGAAGTCATTGCGGAAGAACATCAGGCACGCCGCGTAGGTGAGCGCCTGCGTCAGGATCGCGAAGTACACGCCCTTGATGCGGGACCTGAAGGCCAGGAAGCCGAAGACGAAGGCGAGTGCCGCGGGGACGAGGACGACGGCGGCGGACGCGAACCAGAAGCTGCGGAAGGGCACCCAGTGTGCCGGCAGCCTCGGGTATCCGAGGAAGACCATGAAGTCCGGAAGGTCGCTGTGGTACTGGCCCAGCTTGCCGATCATCAGCATGAGGTGCATGCCGAGCGCGTAGCCGCCCAAGGAGAAGAAGAGGCACTGGCCAAGACTCAGGAGGCCGGTGTAGCCCCAGAGCAGGTCGACACTGATCGCCAAGACGGCATAGCAGAGGTATTTCCCGTAAAGGTTGATCGAGAAATCGCTGATGTGGAGCAGGCTCCCTGTCGGCGTAAAGGCGTTCAGACACGGGAGAACGCCTACGATGATGATCGCAGCGAAGGCGACGATCGCGGTCTCGGTGCGTTTCGATTGGTCCAGCATGCGCTCAGGAATCGAGGTTTCGACTGCGGGTGGTGAAGAGCCCGCCGGGCTTCCACTGCAGGAACAAGATGATGGTGCCAAGGACGATGATCTTGCCGAGGACCGGGGAGCCGAGGACCTGCTGGAGCACCTGGTCCGCCGTTCCGATGCCGAGGGCGGCGCAGACCGTACCCACGATGCTCCCCACCCCTCCGACGACGACCACCATGAAGCTGTCGACGATGTAGCTCTGCCCCATGCTGGGGCCGACGTTGCCGATCTGGGAGAGGAAGGCTCCGGCCAGCCCGGCGAGGCCCGAGCCAAAGGCGAAGGTCATCATGTTGACCCGGGTCGTGCGGACCCCCATGCACGAGGCCATCTCGCGGTTTTGTGTCACGGCGCGGATGAGGAGCCCGACCGAGGTCTTGGTGAGAAGCAGCCAGGTCCCGATCACGATCAGGATGGCAAACGCGATCACGAACACGCGGTTGTAGCCGAAGAGAACGTCGTCGAGCGTGAAGTGCCCAAGGAGCCAGCTCGGCGAGTTCACCTGGACGTTGTTCGCGCCGAAGACCATGCGCAGCAGCTGCTGCATGACGAGCGAGACCCCCCAGGTCGCCAGCAGCGACTCAAGCTTGCGGTTGTAGAGGAACTGGATGATCAGCCGCTCGACGACGAGACCCGCTATGAAGGCCGTCATGAAGCTGAGCGGGATGGCGAACAGGAAGTAGCTCTCGTAGAAGAGTCCCGTCGCGTTGATGCCCGGGATGCTGGCCCCGAACGAGACCTGGTGGCCGCCGTAGGAGAACGGCAGCGTCAGCGCGAAGCTGAAGCCGGTGCCGAACACGTTCTGCACGACGTAGCACGTGTAGGCGCCGACGGCGATCATCTCGCCGTGCGCCATGTTGATGACGCCCATCTGGCCGAAGGTGATCGCGAGGCCGAGCGTCACGACGAGCAGGATCGAGCCGAGGCTCACGCCGCGGAAGATCGTGCCGAAGAGGTTGACGTGCTGGATGTGGGAATTGATCGAGGCCGCGGCGGCCTTCGCGGCCTGCGCGACCTGCTTGTCGGTGGTCGGGGCGGCGGCCAGCTGGTTCAGGTTGTCGATGCAGCCCATGGCGTTCAGGAACGCGAGGCGCGCGATTGCCTTCTGCTGCACGGCGGGATCCGCGGAGGTGAGGTCGATCTGCGCGATGGACTCCTCGAGGGCCCTCCGAACGTGGGAATCCTTCTCCTTCGCTAGGCGCGCCTGGAGCGCCGGTATGTACTGGCGCCTCTGGGAGGCGCCGAGCTTCACCGCGGCCGAGCGGCGCTCGTCGGGGTCAGGGTTTGAGAGGGCCAGCATGTCGAGCGTCTGGCGTATGGCGCTCCTCAGCCGCATGTCGGCGTCGACCGAGGTCGCGTCGCTGGGATCGAACCTCGCCTCCTTTCCCTTCGCGTCGGCGATCCACGTTCCGTCCGCGATGCTGTCCGCGCGGGACTTGCCCGCGGAGTCCTGCTGTTCCTCGAAGAGGACGGGGACCGTCCTGCCGGCTGAATCCTGCACCAGGTAGACCTGGCCCCGGCTCCATGCCGTCAGCACCTCGGCCGCGGTCTTGGAGCCCGAGTCTCCCAGCTCGCCCAGGAGCTTCAGCTGCTCGGGGCCCTTGGCCTCAAGTGCGCCGACCAGGAGGGAGCGCGCCGGGCCCTCGTTCATCCTGTCGGTCGATTCCGCCCCGTATCCGCCCAGCGCGGCCACCAGCAGGAACGCGGCGGCAATCAGCCAGTGGGCAAAGCTCGGGATCGGGGATACTCTCATAGAAAGGGGGCGGAGTTTCTAGCTCCGCCCCCGGGTTCGCAGTTTGTGTGCCTATTCGGCGGAAATCGGGATTGGCCCGATGTTACTGGCCCTTGGCCGCAAGTTTCTCGTCGAGGCCCTTGAGGAGGAAGGGCTCGCCGTACTGCTGGTCGAATGTCTCGAGGATCTTGAACTGTCCGTTGGCGAGGGTCTCGCCGATGTAGACGTTCTTCGTCGCGTGGTGGTTCGCCTGCATGGTGATCTTGCCGCCGGGCCCCTCGAAGGTGACACCGGACTCAAGGGCGGCGCGGACCTTGTCCACGTCGAACGATCCAGCCTTCTCGACCGCGGCCTTCCACAGGTAGACGCCGTCGTAGGAAAGGACCATCGGGCTGTCGACTGCGCGCTTGTCCTTGATGACGCCGGGGTGGTTCTCGGTCGAGAGCCAGGTCTTCCAGGCCTCGAGGAACGCGGCGTTCGCGGGGGTCTTGATGCTCTGGAAGTAGGTCCAGCAGCCGAGCTCACCGACCATGTCCTTCGTCGGCATGCTGCGCAGCTCATCCTCGGCGAGCGAGAACGAGACAACGGGGCAGTCAGACGGGGTCAGGCCCGCGGCGACCACTTCCTTGAAGAACGGCACGTTCGAGTCGCCGTTGATCGTGTTGATGACGCAGGCGTCGCCGCTCGCGGCGAACTGCTTCACGTCCGCGACGATCTGCTGGAAGTCCGTGTGCCCGAAGGGAACGTACTTGCCGGCGGAGATGACCTTGCCCGACTCGTCCTTGCGGAGGCCGCCGCCGATGTTCTCGATCGGGACGCCCTTGAGGAGCAGGTACTTGTAGAGGATGAGGTTCGTCGTCTGCGGGTAGACGTAGTCCGTGCCGATCAGGTAGAACTTCTTCTTGCCCTGCTGGAGGAGGTAGTCGACCGCGGGCGTCGCCTGCTGGTTAACGGCCTCGGCCGTGTAGAAGATGTTCTTGGAAAGCTCCTCGCCCTCGTACTGCACGGGGTAGAAGAGGAGGCCGTTGTCCTTCTCGAAGACCGGCAGCACGGACTTGCGGCTGACAGAGGTCCAGCACCCGAAGGTGACGGAGACTTTGTCCTCCTCAAGGAGCTGCTTCGCCTTCTCGGCGAACAGCGGCCAGTTCGAGGCGCCATCGACGATCACGGGCTCGATCTTTTTGCCCAGGATGCCGCCCTTGGAGTTGATGTCGTCAAAGGCAAACAGGAGGATGTCGCGCAGGGACGTCTCGCTGATGGCCATCGTCCCGGAGAGGGAGTGGAGGATGCCGACCTTGACGGTCGCGTCGGCAGGCATGGTATCGGCTCGCATCGAGCTCAGGCAAGGTGCCGATAGCATGGCACCCGCCGCAAACAGGCTGAACAATTTGGACTTTATCATGGAGATGAGGGTCTAGGCTGCAGTTGGAGTGCCAAACGGGCTCTCTTCAGAACTTGAAGAGCGCCTGGATGGCGAAGAACGTGTCGTGGCTGATGGGGTTATTGTTTTTGTACTTGATGTACGAAATCTCAGGGCGGATCGCCAAGTGGTCGGTCAGGGCGTAGGTCGGGCTGACCGTGAACTTCGTGAAGCCGAGGCCGGGGCCCGCCGCCGTGTCCTTGAGCTTGCCGCCCGAGACGCGGAAGGCGGTCGAGAGCTGCTTCGTGAAGGCGTAGTCCAGCAGGATCAGGCCGTCCGAGCCCGTCGAGGCTTCGGCGGCGTCCTGGTAGAGGTATTCACCGGCGAACGTCGCGTTGCCGACGACGTACTGGACCCACACGTTGTAGATCGTCGTCGAGTGCATCTGGTAGGCGAAATCGCCCGCGCTGTCGTAGCCGATGCCGGTCCAGATCGTCAGGCCCTTGGCCGCGTTGAAGGAGGCGAAGACCTCGGAGCCGAAGTTGTGCTTCAGCTCGCCGTCGCCGCGGTAGATGCTCGGCCCGTTCAGCGAGTCGAGCAGCGCCGCTCCGACCGTGAAGTCCGGGGTCGAGTACTTGATCTTCAGGCCCTCGTGGTAGGCCGGGTAGAACATGATCGTGCCGTCCGGATTGATGTAGGCGGAGCTGACCTGGTTCTTGTTGATCGCGTCGAAGGCCTCGTAGCCCATCCAGCTCAGGAACCGGCCGCCCGTGATCGTTACGCCGTCCGCGGGGGTGTAGGAGACGTTGGCGTCAATGAGCGTCAGGTTGTCGGTGCCATTCGAGCTCTGCGTGTAGTAGGCCCCGAAGTCGGCGCTCACGGCGTCGAACTTCGCGAGGAGGCTCACCTTGGCCGCGTCGAGGTTGAAGGAGTCCGAAGAGGGGGCGCCGGAAGGGTCGACGGCGACGTAGGAGCCGGCCGCGTAGCCGCTCAGGCTGAAGTTGTCGTTAAGCTTTACGTCTGCGTAGGCAGAAGCGGCCGCAAGGAAGGCGATGCCGGCAAGTGTAAGTCGAGTTGTGGTCATGTGCGCGGTGAGTGCAGGTTGTTGGTTCAGTGAAGCTGGAGTTCGCGCCACACTTAGCTGCCACCGTGCCAACCGATTTAACTATTTACATCCACCTGCCCCATAAACTCTTACATGTTATTCGGGGAAAATGGACGCACGCGCCAAATGCTGCATTTCCGCTCAGCATTTTCACCGACACCCGCCCGCGCTGCTGCAATTCGCAGCACACGCGCAGAGAAACACGGCGCCTCAGCGCGCCTCGAATGCGTTCCTGAGGTCGCCGGTCAGGCTGTCGAAGGACTTCTGCAGCGCCTTGTAGAGCGCGGCGCGCTTCTTGTCCGGCACGCAGCGCGTCTTCTCGTCAAGCGACACGCTCCTCGCGCAGAGGGCCGCGAGCGCCTTCGCCGAGCCGCGTCCGGGCGAGTCGCACCAGGCGGCCTGCAGGGCGCCGCCCAAGGCCGCGCTCTCGTCCTGCGCCATCGCGACAACCGGGACCCCGAAGATGTCGGCGGAGACCTGGCGCCAGAGCGCCGAGCGGGCGCCGCCGCCCGTGAGCCGGATCTCCTTCGCCTTCACGCCGAGCTTGGCCAGGCGCTGGAGGCCGTAGTTCATGCCGAGCGTCGCGCCCTCGATCGCCGCGCGGGCCATGTGGCCCTTCTGCAGCGTCGTGCGGTTGAGCCCGAAGAATGTGCCGGTACCCTTGGGCAGGTTCGGCGTGCGCTCGCCGTCAAAGTACGGAAGGAGCGTGAGGCCGCCCGCGCCCGCGGGCGCGCCGGAGGCCGCGAGCTCCAGGTCCGCGAGCTCCCAGCCGAAGAGCGCGCGCACCTGCTCGGTGACGCCTGTGACGTTCATCGTGCACAGAAGCGGCATCCAGCCCCCGGTCGAGGAGCAGAACGCCGCGATCTCGCCCGTCGGGTCGACGACGGGCTTGGAGGCGTAGGCGTAGATCGTGCCGCTCGTGCCGAAGCTCGCGGTCACCGCGCCGGGCACCACGTTGCCGGTGCCGATCGCGCCCATCATGTTGTCGCCGCCGCCGGCGCTCACGATGACGGAGCTCGAGAAGCCGTAGCGCTTCGCAACGTCGCCGCGCAGCGTCCCGCACGAGGCGTGCGAGGCCGAGAGCTCGGGAAGGCACCCCGCGACGCGGGCGTCGACGGAGTCCATCGCGGCCTTGGACCAGGAGCGCTTCCTCACATCGAGGAAGCCCGTGCCCGAGGCGTCGCCGTACTCCATGAAGTAGTTCCCCGTGAGGTGAAAGTTCAGGTAGTCGTGCGGCAGCAGGATGTGGCGCAGCTTCCTGAAGTTCGCGGGCTCGTTGCGCTTGAGCCAGAGGACCTTCGGCGCGGTGTAGCCCGGCAGGAACGGCAGGCCTGTCTTCCTGATGACGGCCGACGCGCCGCCCAGCTTGCGGGTCATGATCGCGCACTCCTCGGTCGTGCTCGTGTCGCACCAGAGCTTGGCCGGGCGGATCACGGCGCCCTTCTCGTCCAGCGGCACGAAACCGTGCTGCTGGCCGGAGACGCCGATCCCGCGCACGCGCGAGCGGTCGATCTTTGCGGCGACACCCATGATCGCGGCGTCCATCGCGGACACCCACTCCTGGGGATGCTGCTCCATGTGCCCGGGCGGCAGGCCCGGGATCAGGTGGTGCGGGGCCTTCGCCTCCGCCACCACTTTCCCGGTCTCAACGTCCAGGGCTATCGCCTTGACGCTCTGCGTGCCGCTGTCGACCCCCACATAGAGGCTCATGGCGCGTCAGGCTCCGTGGAGGTACTTGTTGACGAGGTTCTCCAGGTATTCCTGGCGGCCGCTGCGCAGCTTGGGCTCGCCGAGCTTGGTGAGGACGAGCTTCTCCAGCTCGCGGAAGCCGACCTTGCCCTTCTCGATGTCCTTGCCGAAGCCCGAGTCGTAGCTCGAGTAGCGGTCGGCGACGAAGCCTCCGAGCTGGCCGTCGGAGATGATCTTGCGCGCGATCTTGAAGGCCAGGGCGTAGGTGTCCATGCCGCCGATGTGCGCGTAGAAGAGGTCCTGCGGGTCCACCGAGGGGCGGCGCAGCTTCGCGTCGAAGTTGAAGCCGCCCTTGCCAAGGCCGCCGGCCTTGAGGATCGAGACCATCGCGAGCGTGATCTCCTTAACGTCGGTGTTGAACTGGTCCGTGTCCCAGCCGAGCAGCGTGTCGCCCGAGTTGGCGTCGATCGAGCCCAGCATCCCCTGCGAGGCCGCGACCTCGATCTCGTGCTGGAACGTGTGCCCCGCGAGCGTCGCGTGGTTCGTCTCGATGTTGAACTTCAGGTGCTTCTCCAGGCCGTACGTGCGCAGGAAGGCGATGCCGCTAGCGACATCGAAGTCGTACTGGTGCTTGGTCGGCTCCTTCGGCTTGGGCTCGATGTAGAACTGCCCCTTGAAGCCGATGCGCTTGGCGTGGTCGACCGCCATGTGCAGGAAGGCGGCGAGGTGGTCCTGCTCCCTCTTGAGGTTCGTGTTGAGCAGCGTCTCGTAGCCCTCGCGGCCGCCCCAGAAGGTGTAGCCGTCGCCGCCCAGCTCGTGGGTGACCTCCATGGCCTTCTTCACCTGCGCCGCGGCGTAGGCAAAGACGTGCGCATCCGGATTCGTGGCCGCGCCGCACATGTAGCGCGGGTTGGAGAAGAGGTTGGCGGTGCCCCAGAGGAGCTTGATGCCGGTCGACTTCTGGAGGCCCTTCGCGTGAGCGATGATCGCGTCCAGGTTCTTGTTCGACTCCGCGAGCGTCGAGCCCTCGGGCGCGATGTCGCGGTCGTGGAAGGCCCAGAACGGGGCCTCGATCTTGACGAAGAACTCGAAGGCGGCGTCCATGCGCTTCTTGGCGACGGAGACCGCGTCCTTGCCCGACTCCCAGGGCCTCTGGATCGTGCCCGGGCCGAACGGGTCGCTGCCAACGCCGCGGAAGGAGTGCCAGTAGGCGATGGAGAACCTCATGTGGTCCTTCATCGTGACGCCGTCGATCACCTCGGCGGGATCATAGTGCCTGAAGGCGAGGGGATTCGAGGACTTGGAGCCCTCGAAGCGGATATGGGGTACGTCAAAAAACTGGGTCGTGTTTTTCTTGGGCATCGCTTTCGAGAATTACCACGGGTACCACCGCATCGTCGAGTATTCCTTGGATTCGTGGAACCATGACCAAGGTCATAGCGTCCGTCCCCCTTTATCATGAGTCGCAATATCCTAAGGACACTCATTCCCTTCCTGGCCGCAGCGACCCTACTCCCGGCAGCGGAGGACTTTAAGGTGATCGCCCACTACCCGATCGGCGGCGAGGTCCGCTTCGACTACCTCCGCGTGGACCCCGCGATGCGCCGCCTCTATGTGGCGCACTCAACCCAGGTCGACGTCCTGAACGCCGACAATGGCGCCGTCCTCGGCGTCATAGCCCCCATGAAGGGAATCCACGGCATAGCGATCGTCCCCTCGCTTAAGAGGGGCTTTATCACGGCCGGAGGTGACAGGGCCGTCGTCATGTTCGACGTGGACAGCCTCCGGATCCTGAAGGTGATCACCGGCCTGGGAGTGAAGCCCGACGCCATCGAGTACGACCCCGACACGAAGATGATCTATGTCGCGAACGGCGAGTCGGGTGGCGTGACCGTGATCGACCCGCAGAAGGGCGAGATCTCCGCCAACGTGCCGATCACCGGCAAGCTCGAGGGCATGGCCTTCGACGGCCGGGGCCGCCTCTTCGTCAACACGGAGGACAAGAGCGAGATCCAGGTGATCGACACGGGGACGCTGAAGCCCGTCGCCGAATGGAGCCTTTCACCCGTCGAGGGCGGAACGGGCCTCGCGATCGACGCGAAGAGCCACCGGCTCTTCTCCGCGGGCGGCAACGGCAAGATGGCCGTGGTCGACAGCGACACGGGGGCCCTGGTCGCGACACCCGCCATCGGCGAGGACCCGGACGGCGACGCCTTCGACCCCGCGACGGGACTCATTTATTCGTCGAGCGTCATGGGAACCGTGACCGTGCTGCGCGAGGACAGTGCCGGCAGCTTCAGCCTCGTGCAGACCGTGACGACGGCGCCGGGCGCCAGGACCATCTCCCTCGATTCGAAGACGGGCCGCGTCTATCTCTGCACGGGCAAGTACAAGGACGCCCCGGCGCCGACGGCCGACAACCCGCACCCGCGCAGGCAGGGGATCGCGGGATCCTTCGAGGTCCTGGTGGTGGGCCGCTAGGCTCTCCCCGACAACGACTTAGCGCGGGTCGTCGCAGCCGCCCGAGGTATCGAGGAAGACGAAGAGCGTCAGCAGCGCCAGGACTGTGATCGCGGTGATCACCGGCGTATGAGCGGGCCATTCCCGCGTTTTGATTTGTTTGTGACACCCATGCGTTGACAAATATGTGAGACCGTCCTCACCTTTGTCAATCAGAACATGAGTCCTCCCTCACTTTCCACCAAGACGGCCCGGCGGGTCCCCGTGCAGGACCGCTCGGAGAAGCGCGTCGCGAGCCTCCTCGCGCACGCGGAGGCCGTGCTGGCGAAGGTGGGCTACGAGGCGACCACCATGACGGAGATCGCGGCCCGGGCGAAGACATCGATCGGGTCGGTCTACCAGTACTTCCCCAACAAGGAGGCCATCACGTCCGCACTCTACGCCACCTACGGGGCCGCCTGCGTGGAGCTCTGGAGCAACTTCCAGGTAGAGACCCAGGGAATCGGGACCGAGGAGCTTGGCTCGGCCATCATCGACAAGTTCTTCGCCTTCGCGAACGACATGCCCGCATTTTTCCCTATCATGAACGCGCCGGTCATGATCAAAAAGGACCCGGCGGTCAGGGAGCGCCTGCGCGCGCAGTTTTCAGACCTCTTCAAGTCCCGCGACCCCGGCCTCTCGGATGACGATGCCATGCAGGTCGCGACGGTCACTCTTCTCACGATCAGGGGCCTCATCATGCTCTGCGCCGAACTGCGCGCGAAGGACCGGCCGAGCGTCGTGGCCGAGTACCAAGTCCTTCTGGCCGCCTATCTGAAGAAGCGCATCTCACCGCCGGCCGGGAGCTGAGACAAAGGACATGGCCGCAGCCGTTTCATCCCCCCATGCAGGGGCACTCTACGGGTCCGACCCCGCCTATCTCTCGCCGATCGCGAGGCGGCTGCTTGAGCGCGGTGTCCTGAAGTGGGCGATCACGCTGGCGGCCTCCCTTGGCGCCATCCTGGAGGTGATCGACACCGTGATCACGAACGTGGCCCTGCCGGACATCCGCGGCAACCTGGGGGCGACGCTCTCGGAGGCCGGCTGGGTCTCGACGAGCTACGCCTGCGCCAACGTCGTCATCATCCCGCTCTCCGCGTGGCTCGGCATCCGCTTCGGCAAGAAGAACTACTTCCTCTTCTCCCTCGTGGGCTTCACGGTCGCGTCGCTTCTCTGCGGCTTCTCGCAGAGCCTGGGGATGCTGATCTTCGCCCGCGTGGTCCAGGGCATCACGGGCGGCGGCCTTCTCGCGAAGGCGCAGTCCCTGGTCTTCGAGGCCTTCCCGAGGGAGGAGCGCCCGATGGCTCAGGCGCTCTTCGGCCTGGGAGTCATCGCCGGGCCGGCCATCGGACCGGTCCTCGGCGGCTGGCTGACCGACAACCTCGGCTGGCGCTGGATCTTCTTCATCAACGTGCCGCTCGGCCTCCTCGCCGTATGGATGTGCATGGTCCTCTTCCCCAGGGACGAGAAGGCCTCCTCCCGGCCCCAGACCTCCGTCGACTGGTACGGCATCGGGTACCTCACCCTGGGCCTGGCCGCCTTCCAGATCATGCTGGAGGAGGGACAGCAGGACGACTGGTTCTCCTCGAAGTTCATCGTCTGGTCCGCCGTGTGCGCCGTCGTGGGCCTGGGACTCTTCATCCACCGCGAGCTGACGACCGACCACCCCGCCGTGGACCTGAGGATCCTTCGTTTCCCCTCGATGGTCGGCGGAAGCATCTATTCGGGCATCCTCGGCATGGGCCTCTACGGCATCATGTTCGCGGTCCCGATCTTCGTCCAAGACTTCCTGCACTACACGGCGCTCCAGAGCGGGCTGATCCTCGTGCCGGGCGCCCTGGCCTCCGCCGTCGCGATGATCGCCTACGGCAAAATCGCCAACCGCCTGCCCCAGCAGCTCCTGATCGGCCTGGGCGCCACCCTGACAGCCTGCACGGGCCTGCTTCTCATGGGAATCAACACGGGGACGGGCACGCACCAGCTTTTCTGGCCCCTGGTCGTCCGCGGGCTTGGCAGCGTCATGATGTTCATGCCGCTCAGCATCGCGACGCTGGGGCCGCTTCCGAAGAAGGACATTCCGGCGGGCGCCGGCTTCTACAGCCTGACCCGCCAGCTCGGCAGCAGCATCGGCATCGCCCTCATCACGACCATGCTCGCCAGGCGCATCAGCGTGCACCGCGCGATCCTGGTGGAGAAGGTGACGGACTTCAGCCAGCCGGCGATCCAGCGCCTCGGGATGCTGGGCGGCAGCCTTTCCCACCATGGCGGAATCTCCGGGCGCCAGGGAGCGCTCGCCGTGATTGACCGCATCATCAACGGCCAGGCCGCCCTCCTCGCCTACTCCGACATCTTCTTCTACGTCGCGATCCTCTTCCTGGCCTCCCTGCCCCTCATCATCCTCCTGGGCGACAAGCACAAGAAGCCCGAGGCCGCACCCGCGGTCGCCGCCCAGCCGACGGCCGAGGATCTCGAGGCGGCCGAGGCCGAGGCCGCGGTCCACTAATCTACAGACAAACCCACATTCCATGAGCAACACCGACACCAAGGCCGCCACGGCCTCATCCTCTTCAGCGCCCGCCAAGAAAAAGCGCGGGCCCGTCTTCTGGGCCGTCATCGCCGTGGTCGCCGTCGTCGGCGGCATCTGGCTCGCCGGCTTCCTCCACCATGCGATCGTCTACACCGAGACCGACGATGCCTACGTCTCGGGCCACGTCCACATGATCAGCTCGCGGCTGGACGGGTCCGTGACCGAGGTCCTTGTCCAGGAGAACGAGACCGTGAAGGCCGGACAGGTCCTCGCCCGCCTCGACCCGTTCGCCTCGGAGGTCGCGCTCGACAAGGCCAAGGCGGCGCTGGACTCGGCGAAGGCCGATGCGCTCCGCGCCCAGGCCGCCCTCGACCAGGCGAAAGCCCAGGAGATACAGGCCAAGGCCCAGGTCGCCGAGGCCCAGGCGCAGGTGGGCCAGTCCAACGCCCAGCTCCAGCTCGCCAACGTGAACAGCGGCCGCGACGAGAAGCTCTTCCACGCCGACGTGCGCACGATCTCCCAGTCGGAGGTCGACACGACCGCGAGCGCAAAGGCCGCTTCCGAGGCCTCGGTCACGGCGATGAACGCGAGCCTCGAGGCGGCGCAGGCCCGCGTCCACGTGGACAGCGCGGCCATCGAGTCCTCGGCGGCGCAGGTCGCCTCCGCGCAGGCCCGGGTCAAGGCGGAGCAGGAATCCGTCCGCGACGCCGAGCGCAACCTGACCTACGCCACCATCACCGCGCCCTCCGACGGCCGGATCGGCAACAAGAACATCGAGGTCGGCAACCGCATCCAGGTCGGCCAGCCGCTCTTCGCCCTCGTGGAGCCCAACTTCTGGGTCACCGCGAACTTCAAGGAGACCCAGCTGCGCGGCATGAGCGCCGGCCAGGAGGTCGAGGTCACGATCGACGCCATCGGCGGCCACGCCTTCACGGGCAAGCTGGACAGCGTCGCCCCGGCGACCGGGGCGGAGTTCGCCCTCCTTCCCGCGGACAACGCGACGGGCAACTTCACGAAGGTCGTCCAGCGCGTCCCCGTTAAGGTCATCTTCGACCAGCAAAGCACACAGGGCTTCGAGGACCGCCTGCGGCCCGGCCTGTCCGCGGTTGTGGCTGTTAAGGTCAAATGAACACCCTCGCTCACATATATAACAGAGGCCGTCTGGCCCTTGCGGCCGTCGGTCTCGCCGCAGGCTCCCTCGCGGCCGACACCCAGTCCGCCCCGGATCTCGCGGTGCCGGCGCATTTCAAGTCTGCCGGCCTTTCAACGCCGGATGCCGTGTCGCCCATGCCGTCCGGGCCCGCGTGGTGGACGATCTTCGCCGACCCGGTCCTCAACCGGCTTGAGGAGCAGGCCATCGCCTCAAACCAGGACCTCCAGGAGGCCGTCGCGCGGGTGACGGAAGCCCGCGCCCAGGCCGGCGCCGTGGCCTCCGATCTTTATCCGAAAGTCTCGGCGCCGCTCTCCGCGAGCCGTCAGCATACGACGAACACCGGCCCCGTCACGACGTCGCGCCTGATAGGCAACGCCTTCTTCCTTCCCGCGACGACCACGGGCCCGGCGACCTTTGCCGGCCAGGCGCTCGCCAACACCTACGACGACTATCAGGTGCCGCTGACGGTGGCCTACGAGGTCGACGTGTTCGGGCGCGTCTCGCACGCCTACAGCCAGGCCCGCGCCAATGCCGAGGCCTCGCTGGCCGACCGCCAGGGCGTCAAGCTGAGCCTGGCGGCCCAGGTCGCCTCGAACTACTTCGCGCTCCGCGGAGCAGACTCCCGGCTCTCGGTCCTCGAGCGCGCCGTGAAGCTGCGCGCGGAGGCCCAGCAGGTGCAGGAGCACCGCGTCAAGGGCGGCACCGCGACGGACGTGGACCTCCTGCGCTCGCGGGTCGAGAGCGAGAACACCCAGGCCGACCTGATTGACGCCCAGCAGGAGAGGGCCGAGCTCGAGAACGCCCTAGCCGTCCTCTGCGGCCAGTCAGCCAGCACCTTCCACGTGGACTCCGTCCCGCTTGAGCAGCTGTTGCCCCCGGCGATCCCCGCCACCATTCCCGCCCAGCTCCTGACCCAGCGCCCGGACCTGGTCGAGGCCGAGCGCCGGATCGCGGCCGCCAGCGAGGGCGTCAAGGCCGCGCGGGCCCAGTTCTACCCTGCCGTCACGGTCCAGGGCGGCTACGGCTTCGAGAGCTCCGAGGCGAACCAGCTGCTGGAAAACCAGAGCCACACCTGGCTGATCGCCGGCGCCATCAACATCCCGATCTTCGACGGCGGCCGAAACTCGGCCAACCTGAAGAGCGCGAGGTCCCGCAACGAGGAGGCCATCGCGGCCTACCACGAGACGGCGCTTCGTGCCTTCCGTGAAGTGGAGGATGCGCTCAGCAACCTTCGCCAGCGTGCCCTCCAGGCGGAGTCCAGGAAACGCGCCGTCGACGACGCGAGGAAGGTCTTCGAGGCCTCCAAGTCGAGCTACCTCGACGGCGGCCTCACCTACTTCGAGGTCGTCGACTCCCAGAGGGTGCTCCTCATGGCCGAGCTTGCGCAGGTCCAGACGCTCAGCATCCGCTACGCGGCGACCGTGGACCTGATCCGCGCCTCCGGGGGCGGCTTCTGGGACCCGCAGGGCGACCGCTAGCCGTCCTACGACGCCGGCCTGAACGCCGTGGCGAAGTAGACAGCCAGCATCATGAGGGCAAAGCTGAGCGCATAGTTCCAGGTGAGGCGCTCCTTCAGCACCACCCAGGCGAAGACGATGAACACGCAAAGGGTCACGGCTTCCTGGATGACCTTGAGCTGGTATCCGCTCAGGTGCCCGGTCAGGTAGCCCAGCCTGTTGGCGGGCACCTGCAGGCAGTACTCGAAGAAGGCGACGCCCCAGGCGACGAGGATCGCGACGATCAGCGGCTTGCCCTCAAGCCACTTGAACTTGAGGTGCCCGTACCAGGCGGTCGTCATGAAGATGTTCGAGCCGATGAGGAGGAGGATGACCTTGGACATGTTGGCACCATCCAAGTCCCGGGCCCGATCCCGGCAATACCGCACTGGCCGACTCGTGCACTCCTCCCGAAAAATTCGGAAGAGGATGCTTGATTGGGGCAAATCGAAGCCTATACCTTGCCCGTCACCCTGTCCGGGCATAAACTAACGAATGAATATCAAAGCCTACCTCAAGCCGTCGTGCGGATGGTCCAATGGCGTCCGCGCCACCCTCCGCAAGTACGCTCTGGATTACAGCGACATTGATATCATCAACGACCGTGAGAACTATGCGGAGATGGTCCGCAAGTCCGGCCAGCCCCTCTCCCCGTGCGTTGAGATCGACGGCGTGATGCTGGCCGATGTCTCCGGCGAGGAAGTTGAGAACTATCTCCTGAGCAACGACCTCGTTAAGCCGACGGATCTCCAGGCCGGTGTTCCGACGAACGCGGGCTGCTCGGACGAGGAGCACGCCAAAATGGCGACCAAAACGATCCGCTTCTTCTGACGAGAGCTCTCCGCAACTCCTAACCGAACCGGGCCGCTCTCGCACGAGACGGCCCTTTTTTTGCCCAGACGCCAGCCTCCTCCAATTTCCACGCACCGCATGAGCCCGATCATTCCTTCCCCCCTCTACAACTCCGGCCAGGAGCACGACGCCTGCGGCGTGGGCTTCATCGCGAAGACCTCGGGGGAGAAGTCCCACGACGTCGTGGAGCGCGCCATCGCGGCCCTCAAGTCCCTCGCCCACCGCGGCGCCATCGATGCGGACGCGGTGACCGGCGACGGAGCCGGGCTCCTCACCCAGATTCCCCACGAGCTCTTCAAGGAGTTCCTGGAAAAGAAGAAGAAGCCCCTCTTCCGCGAGGCCGACCTTGGCGTCGGCATGATCTTCCTCCCCCGCGACGACTACGCGGCCTCCCACTGCAAGAAGATCGTCGAGGCCGCGATCAAGGCCGAGGGCCTGGCTTTCCTCTGCTGGCGCGAGGTACCGACGGATGACTCCTGCCTCGGTCGCAAGGCCCTGGAGACCAAGCCCGTCATCGTGCAGGCCCTCGTGGCCCGCAAGGACGACGCCTCCGACGACGATTTCGAGCGCAAGCTGTTCCTCGCCCAGAAGGCCTCGGAGCGGAAGTCCTTCGAGGCGGGCGTCGACGGTTTCTACATCTGCTCGTTCTCGTCCAGGACCATCGTCTACAAGGGCCTGCTGAACGCCCCCCAGGTGCGCAAGTTCTTCGACGACCTCAAGTCCCCGAAGTACAAGAGCGCGTTCGTCATCTTCCACCAGCGTTACTCGACGAACACCTTCCCGACCTGGCACCTGGCCCACCCGTTCCGGATGATGGCCCACAACGGCGAGATCAACACGATCCGCGGCAACAGGAACCTCATGCGCGCCCGCGAGCGCAGCACCGCGCACGGCGTCTGGGGCGACCGCTTCACGGACCTGCGCCCCCTGGTGCAGCCGAACATGAGCGACTCCGCGTCGTTCGACAACGCCCTGCAGCTCCTGACGCTCGGAGGACGCGAGGCGCTCCACGCGTGCCTGATGATGATGCCGATGGCCTGGGAGAAGGACAAGAGCCTGACCCCCGAGGCGCGCGCGTTCTTCAGGTACCACTCCTGCATGATCGAGCCCTGGGACGGCCCGGCGGCCATTGTCTTCACGGACGGCAAGATCGTCGGCGCGGCCCTGGACAGGAACGGCCTGCGTCCCGCCCGCTACAAGGTCTTCAGCGACGGCTATGTGATGCTGGCAAGCGAGGCCGGCCTTGTCTTCGACTTCCCCGGCACCGTCATCGAGAGTGGCCGCCTCGGGCCCGGCCGCATGATCGCGGTCGACCTGGAGCAGAAGCGCGTCCTCCACGACGCGCAGATCCTCAACGCCATCACCCAGAAGCCCCTCTACAAGTCCTGGTGCGACGAGCACCTCCTCAGCCTCTCGGCCTTCGCCGCGGAGAACGCGAGGTCTGAGGCTGCCGTGGAGCCTTCCCTCACCTCGCAGGTGGCCTTCGGCTACGACAGCGAGGAGGTCGAGATGGTACTCACCTCCCTCGCCGAGGGCCTCGAGCCCACGGGCTCGATGGGTGACGACACGCCGCTCGCCGTCCTCTCTCGCCGCCCGCGCCTGCTCTACCAGTACTTCAAGCAGCTCTTTGCTCAGGTCACGAACCCGCCGATCGACTCGATCCGCGAGAAGTCCGTCATGTCGCTTGGAATGTACCTCGGCGGCCGGCTCGGCCTCTTCGAGGAACTCCCGAAGACGAGCGGCTTCGTCGAGCTCGACTCGCCGGTGCTCGGCGCCGACGAGACGGCCGCACTCTTTGATGTCCCCTTCCTCAAGAACCGCGTCGTTAGGATCGGCGTCCTCTTTGACGCGGCCTCCGGGCCCGACGGGCTCGAGAAGGCTCTCAAGGACATCGCCCAGCGCGTCCAGGTCGCCGTCGAGGGCAACAACGCGAAGGTCGTCATTCTCTCCGACCGCGGCGTGACCCGCGAGCGAGTCGCCGCGCCCATGCTTCTCGCCGTCGGCGCCGTGAACCAGCAGCTGGTTAAGGCCGGGCTGCGCCTGCGCTGCGACATTGTCGCTGAGACCGGCGAGGCCCGCGACGTGCACCACATCGCCTGCCTCCTCGGCTTCGGCGCGAACGCCGTCTATCCATGGCTGGCCCTCGATGTCGTGAGCGACCTGGCCGCGACCGGCAAGACCTCCAAGCCCGTCGCCGCCGACAAGGCGCGCACGAACTACAAGTACGCCATCGACGCCGGCCTGCTCAAGATCATGGCAAAGATGGGAATCAGCACGCTGCTGAGCTACCGCGGCGCGCAGATCTTCGAGGCGATCGGCATCAGCTACAAGGTGGTCGAGGAGTGCTTCTTCGGCACGCCGACACCCGTGGGCGGAATCGACTACCGGCAGATCGCGGAGGAGACCCTGAAGCGCCACGACCGCGCGTTCCCGGCCCTGGACTCCGCCGACCCGGATCACATCGGCCAGGCCGCCCCGGTCGTGGGCCTCCACAACGAGGGTTTCTACAAGGTAAACAAGAAGGGCGACGGCGAGTACCACGGCTGGAACCCGAAGGTCATCGCAGCCATGAACCGCTTCACGAAGAGCGGAACACCCGAGGATTTCTCGGGCTGGAAGGCTGTGACCGACGAGCACCAGCCGCTCGCTATCAAGGATCTGCTCAAGATCCGCTACGACCAGCGCACCCCCGTGGCCCTTGACGAGGTCGAGCCGGGCGAGGACATCCGCAAGCGCTTCACGACCGCCGGCATGTCGCTTGGCGCACTCTCGCCCGAGGCCCACGAGAACCTCGCGATCGCCATGAACCGCATCGGTGGCAAGTCGAACTCCGGCGAGGGCGGCGAGGATCCCTCCCGCTTCTCCATCAGGGAGAACGGCGACTCGGCCAACAGCGCGATCAAGCAGGTGGCCTCCGGCCGCTTCGGCGTGACCGCCGAGTACCTTGCGAACGCGAAGGAGATCGAGATCAAGATGGCGCAGGGCGCAAAGCCCGGCGAGGGCGGCCAGCTGCCCGGCCACAAGGTCTCCCCCCTGATCGCGAAGCTGCGCTTCAGCGTGCCGGGCGTGACGCTCATTTCCCCGCCCCCGCATCACGACATCTACTCCATCGAGGATCTGGCCCAGCTGATCTTCGACATGAAGGAGGTCAACCCGCGCGCCAAGGTGTGCGTGAAGCTCGTCTCGAGCTCCGGCGTCGGCACGGTCGCGGCCGGCGTGGCCAAGGCCTACGCCGACGTCATTCTGGTCTCCGGGCATGAGGGCGGAACGGGCGCCTCGCCGCTTGCCTCGATCAAGAACGCCGGCTCCTCCTGGGAGATCGGCATCGCCGAGGTCCACCAGGTGCTGATGATGAACGGCCTGCGCGGCCGCGTCGTCCTGCGCACGGACGGCGGCATGAAGACCGGCCGCGACATCATCGTGGCCGCCATCCTTGGCGCCGAGGAGTTCAACTTCGGCACCGGCGCCCTGATCGCGTCCGGCTGCGCCATGTTCCGCGTCTGCCACCTTAACACCTGCCCCGTCGGCGTCGCCACGCAGCGCGACGACCTGCGCGCCAAGTTCCGCGGCAAGCCCGAGAACGTCATCAACTACTTCAACGCCGTCGCCGAGGATGTCCGCGGCTACCTGGCGAAGCTCGGAGCCCGCACCCTCAACGAGATCATCGGACGCACCGAGCTCCTTGAGCAGATCGACGACCCGTCGAACCCGAAGACCAAGATGGTCAACCTCTCCGGGCTCCTCCACAACCCCGACCCGTCGGGCGAGCACGACCGCTACCACACGAGGGAGCGCAACGAGCGCTTCGGCGCGGAGGGATCCCTGGATGAGCAGCTCCTCCAGGAGGCCAGGGACGTCATCTTGGGCAAGAGCGCGCGGCTTGTCGCCCGCTACAAGATCACGAACGTCAACCGTGACGTCGGAACGCACCTGTCCGGACAGATCGCCTACCAGCGCGGCAACCACGCCCTGCCCCCGGGGACCATCGACCTGACCTTCACCGGCAGCGCCGGCCAGTCCTTCGGCGCATTCCTGGTTGGCGGACTGAAGCTCCTTCTCAACGGCGAGGCCAACGACTATGTCGGCAAGGGCATGGCCGGAGGCGAGATCGTCATCCGCCCAAGGGCCACGGAAAAGTACAAGTGGTCCGACAACGTCATCATCGGAAACACCTGCCTCTACGGCGCGACGGGTGGCTCGCTCTTCGCGGCCGGCTGGGCCGGCGAGCGCTTCGCGGTCCGCAACTCCGGCGCTACGGCGGTAGTCGAGGGCGTGGGCGACCACGGCTGCGAATACATGACCCGCGGAGTCGTCGTCATCCTGGGATCCACGGGCACGAACTTCGGCGCCGGCATGAGCGGTGGCCTGGCCTTCATCCATGACGAGAGCGGCACGCTGGGAGACCGGATCAATCCCCAGATGATCGGCATCGAGCGCCTCAACAATGAGGAGGAGATCGGCTCGCTCAGGCAACTGGTCGCCGTCCACGCCAAGTTGACGGGCAGCCCGCACGCCAAGGCCATGGTCGACTCATGGGAGTCGGCTATATCCAAGTTCTGGAAGGTCGTGCCCCACCCGCCGACGCCGGAGACGCCGAAGGGCGTCTTCACGTTCGACGCGACCAAGATTCCGATCCCGGTCTGAGCCGCCGGCCCCGTTTCGCGGCAGGTGCCCAAGCGGCGCCTGCGGCTAGCGGGCGGGGTGGGCCGGGCTGGACCGTGTCGTCAGTGACAGTTGCCTCAGCACGAGATCGAGAATCTTGCGAATGACGACCGCCAGGGCCGTCGTGACGGCGATCGCCACGACGATTCCGGATAGGAGGGCGAGATGGCCCGGATTGACCGTTCCGAACAGGGCGCGGATAGCCATGCGGGCGTAGGGCTCCAGCAGGGGTTGATGGAAGACGAAGATCTCGAGGGAATAGAAACCGAGGAAAGCAAAGACCCTAAGAAGGCGTGGCAGCCCGAGGAAGACTGCCAGCGGCCGCACGGCGAAAAAATAGAGCACGGTTATCCCGGCGGCGTAGATTATCCCGTTCGCGTTCAGACTTAGCGCACTCCATTCAATCGCGATCAGGTACATCACGATCGCCTGCCACCAGGTGATGCCGACGTCCATGAAGCCGTGCTTTAGAAATTGGCCGATGATGATTCCAAAGAAGAAGGCGGGGATCCGCATGGCGAAATATCCCAGAACGACTTCGTCGGTGATAACCCACCGGAACCATGCGCCCGCGGCTATGGACGCAACGCCCCCGATCAGCAGCACGTGCTCCATTTTCCCATGCCACTGTTTTGTGAATGCAAAAATGGGATAGAGGTAGACGAGGAGGGTCATGAACCAGAATGCCGCGGTGACATCGAAGCCCATGGCGCCGAACGCGGTCTGAAGCCCCAGATAGTGAATGGCCACGTTGTAACCCGGATAGGACTTTCCCAGAAAATGCAGGCCGCAAAACAGATAGAGAGTATATGCCACCCAATAGGCAGGGGCGATGCGCCAGAAACGGGCGCGCAGGAATTGAAGGGGCGACTTGGAACTCGAGTAGATCGTCAACAGTGCGCCGCTGATGACGAGAAACAGGTCCACGCCGTACTGACCAAAGAGAAAATGATTGGGAGAGCCGTGGAATACCGCGCCTGCGTGGTAGATGATGATGCAGAGGATGGCTATTCCCTTGAGCTCATCCATCAATGCCCCGCACGCCTCCTTGCTCCACCCGCCCGTTCGCAGGGTAATTCGTTGTGTCACTTTGGGGGAGTTCCGGGACGAGTCCTTAGCTATTCGAGGCGCCCTAGATCACGGCGCTCACCCGATGAATAACGGGCCCGAGGCGGTCCGCGATCTTTACGTTGTCCCCCGCCCGCCTGCCGAGCAGCTGGCGTCCCAAGGGCGATGCCGCCGTGACCACGGTCGCGGTTGACACTCCGTCGCTGGCCTCCAGGCCGCCCGAGGAAGGTCCCATCAGGTAGGTCGCCAACCTGCCCTTTGATTCAAGGGTGACAAGGGCCCCGGCCGCGATGGCCTGCCCCTCCCCAAACGCCTTCGGCGTCAGCAAATTCCAGGCGGCGATCGCATCAAGCAGGTCCGAGGCGAGCTTGGCTTGGCCGGCTGCCAGGTAGGCCGCACTCTGGCTCCTCATGTCGTACTTGTCCTCGGCGCGGCTCTCCTCGTCCGTGGCCTCGGCCTTTGAGGCGTGGGCGGCTGCGCTCTGCATGGCGAGGTCGGCCTCAAGCTGCAAAACGATCGAGCGGATAAGGGCACTCTTGTCCATTGGAGGTTTTGGGATATATCTGTTTGCTACCAATGCCGTCAAAGCCGATCCCCGGATCCTCTGGTGAGGTGCTCACCTCCCTGCCGTCAGCCTATGTGCCGCACGCCGCGACGGGGCTTCTGCACCTGCCGCGCTTCCTGGCCAAGTGCAGGTACGTGAAGGAGAACGGCTCGCTTCCCCCAACCTACGCCAAGAATTTCAAGAGGGGCATGGACCGCTTCCTGTGCCTGCACCTGGGCATTGACCCGTCGTCCGTGGAGAAGCTGGTCTTCGAATCGAGGGACGAGGCCGAGGTGGAGTCCGGACTCAAGGAACTGCTCCCTGCCGATGTCCGCGCGGCGGAGTGGAACCGGGCGTATGTCCAGAAGGGGATGACCCCCGCCGGCAGGGAGTTCCTCGGCGAGGCCCTGACTGCCATGGGCTGCGCCGACAGGACCGACGAGATCCGCAGCGTCACCGACCTCATAGAGTTCGACGAAGGGAGGATCGATTGATCAAGGGCCAGAAAGTCGTCTGCATCAACGACACCTTCAACGAGTTCGTTAAGGCCGTGTACAAGCAGCTGCCCGTGAAGGGCAACACCTACACGATCCGCGAAGTGTTCCTCGGCCGTGAGAAGATCGTCAAGGGAGGCGACTCCGCCACCGTGGGCCTGCTTCTCGCGGAGCTCAACAATCCCCCTGATCCCTTCCATGTCGGCAAACAGGAGCTTGGTTTTTCATCGGAGCGCTTCGCGCCGCTGGAGGAGCATCCGCCCGAGGAGGCGGAGGTCGGGGAGCTTGCCGAGGTGGGCGCGGGCAACTCCGGATACTGGATGAACTGACGGGCTAGTCGTCGTTCACCCGGACGGCCAGCGCGCACTTGGAGACCGGAACCGACTCGGCCTGGTCGGGATGCACGAGGACGAAGCGCAGGACGCTCTTGCCCGGCTTCTGGGAATAGAACGTCACGGTCGTCGTGGGCTTGTCGCCCACCGGCACGGGCGTGACCGGCTTGAGTGACGACGTCTGGTCGAGGACCTTCGTGTTGTTTGAGACAATCTCCCAGACGAGGTCGGAGCCGATGTCGGGCCCGGGCAGCACGATCCTCAGGTTCGTCACCACCTCGATGTCGATCGCGGGATTCTGACGATCCGGCATCATGGTGACTGTCTGCGTCGTCTTGGGCACGCGGACGGGCTCGGAGTCGCAGCCGCTTGAGAGGAGGAGCGCGGCAAGTGCGCCGCAGCAGAGGAACTTTTGAAGGACGGTTTTCAACGGATGTTTGGCATGATCTCGGACAGCGCGGGCCGACCGACATGACGGCGGATGGACTCGAGGTTCTCGCGGATCAGGGCCCCCATGGACTCGCAGGCCATGTACTCACGGCGCCCATAGTGCTCTGCGAGGGACTCCCTCAGCAGGTGCACCTTCTCGGGCGGTGAAATCGGATCCTTCTCCATCTCAACAAGGAGAAGGCCGAGGCGGCCGGCTGCAAGCTCCGCGCGGTGCAGCATGAGCGTCTGCTCCTCCCTGAGGTACTGGCTGGCCGTCTCGAGGCGCAGGTGCTTCGCGCAGAACATGGCGAGCGACGCGTTTTCCTTGAAGAACTGCGGCCTGTAAAAGTTCCTACGCCCGTTGTAGCTCTGCTGGTCGAAGTCCATCGCCCGCACCCTCAGCTGGAAGTCCTCGAAGTCGGGCGTCACAACAAAGACGAAGTTGTAGGAGCGCATGTCCCCGAGGAGCCGCACGAAGCAGCGCTCGTTGAACTTCACGAGCTCCTTCGCCACGCGGACCGGACTCAGGTCCGGACGGTTGAGCCACTTGTCGATGAAGATGTCCCCCGGGATCCCCGGGACGTGCTCCTCGACCAAGGTCGTCCCCTGCGTCATGAAGTTCAGGCGGTTCGGCGAGAGGAGGTGTTCAAGCTCCAGACCGTACACCCGCGAGGCGTCCGCCTTCTTGATGTAGAAGTAGTCCTGGTTGTCGTTGTAGGCGTTGACGATCCGGATCCTGAAGGGCGTCGAGTTGCCGAAGGTGCAGAAATCCACGCGGTCGGCATAGAGGTGCTGCACAACCGACATGTCCCCATCGACCTTCAGGAGGGCATAGACCTCCTTGAGCGCCTCGTTGAGCGACCTCATCTCGTTGCCGTCGTAGATGACCGTGTCCCAGAGAGTCGGCTTGCCGTCGGAGTCGGTGAGTGGGATCACCTCGGTGAAGCCGCGCAGCCTCTCGTAGGTCACGGGCAGGACGCGCTCGCGCTTGTAGGTGCGCAGGTAGCCGCGCAGGCCGTCCGTTATCGGGAACGAGGGCTTCTTCCGGGTGACCGGAGGGGCATCGTCCCTTTGCTCGACGCCGCTCACTTCGCCGCGGGAGGGGTTACGGAGTACTCGGCCCAGTGGGCCACAAGCTCATGGGTGACCAGGCTGCCGACGCGGTAGGCGGCCGCGAGCGAGGGCATGAAGCCGGCATACTCCGCATGGAGGCTCTTGCTCACATCCTGCGCCGGCGCCTGCATGCAGTAATTGCTGGCCGTCCTCAGGAAAAGGACGCGCTGGAAATCGACCTGCTTCATTTTCGCAAGGCGCGAGAGCGCCGCCGCGATTCCCTGGTCCTCCATGTCGGACATGGCGAAGAAGCCCTTGCCGTCCGTCCACAGCTTCGTCCAGTCGCTTGCCCACTGCGTCATCGCCTTGCCATGCCAGTAGCGGCAGGAGCCGAAAGTCTCGCCCAGGAGCACAAACGGGGGCTTCATCGCCTCCGGATAGCCGACATAGGTCGCGCGGTAGGCCTTCATCGCGTCGTTGTCGGGAATCTGCGTGTCCTTCGTGAACTCATAGGCCCATTCGACGAGGGTCGGGTTCAGAGGGTACGCCATCGAGTCGGGCTCCCATCCCTCCCTCTTGGGCTTCTGGTTCGGGACGGTCGAGCCTATTGGCATGATCCCGTAGGGCCAGGAGGGGTCGTCCTCGCGGGAGTCGATCTCATAGGCCACGTCGCCATCGATCACGTAGCGCGCCCATGCGGCGCTGCCGATCGATGCGGCGGAGGGATTCACGCCCGCGATGCCGTTCACCACCCAGTAGGTCTTCGTGAAGTCGAATTTCCCGCTCATGACGAGCGCCATGATCTGGTTCGAGGCCCGAACCGTCGTGCCCGAGATGACGCCAATGGTGCCGTTGCCGTCGGTCAGGACGGGATGATCGACGCCGGGCACCAGTATCTGCTGGGTCCAGTTCTCGCCCTCGACCCATCCCTGGAACTCGCCGGGACGGTCGCCGCGGTCGGCACCCACCTCGAAGGTCACGACGACCGCCACCTTCACTGGGATCGGCTGTGACCTGAGCGGGGCGG
>DASRSJ010000053.1:0-3469 GCA_035656555.1 Opitutaceae bacterium | reverse complement strand
GATGGGGCCGACGACGTCGGGCTTCATCTGCGAGAGGATCTTAACGACCGTGGTGTCGTCCATCTCCTTGAGGATGGCGACGGCGGCCTTCGGTGAGAGCGTGGCGTAGGTCTGGGAAAGCACCTTCAGGTTCTTCGCCTCGTCGGCCGTGACCTCGGTCACCTTGTCGCCGATAGACTTGCGAAGCGTGTCAATGTCAGCGCGGACGCGGTCCATCTCCTTCTCCTCGGCCGTGATGCGTGCGTCCCTCTGGTCCAGGAGGTCGGACTGCTTGCGCAGCTTCGCCCTCTCCTCCTTCAGGTCGTTCGAGAGGTTGTCCATCTCGATGGTCCAGAAGTCCCAGCCCGTGTCCTCCTTCTTGACGACCAGCTTGGCGCGCGCCTTGGCCGCGATCTCAAGCATGGGCGCCGCGGCCTTGATGCACAGGTACACGCCCATTCCCATGCTGAGAAGTAGGCTGAGCAGCGTCGCTGCCATGGGACTCTTAAGCTTCGATATCATATGCCATTAAGTGCTTTGCGCGCGAGGGGCCTGCGGTCGTCGAACTGCGCCTGCTCCTCGCGGTTGTAGTCGAGGCGGTAGGCCTCGCGGCTCTTGTTCTCCAATTTGTTGACGGCCTCCAGCTGGCGGTGGGCGTCCAAGTACTCCTCCCGGCGCTTGTCCATCTCGGCCTTGGCCGCGATGACCGCGCGCTCGGCCGGGATCTCGGCCGCGCACTCGCGGCGGTACCCCGCCAGGCAGATCGCATGCTCCGCCGCCTCGAAGCGCTCGCGGCGGCTGGCGAAGATCGTGGCCCCGAACTCGGCCACACGGGCGCGGACGGCGGCAAGGTCCTCCTCCGTCTGCACGTAGGAGCGGACTGCGTTGGCGAACACCTCGCGGGCGCGGGACTCGCGGTGAGCCCGGATAACCGACACTGGCCTTAGGCCGAAGCGGAATTTTTTCATGAGACGAGTTGTTTGAGGCTGGCGAAAGTGGTGGCGCGCGGGACGCGCTCGGTGACCGGCTGGCGCAGGAAGGCGCGCAGCGGCTCATGGCGCGCGATGGCGTCGTCGAGGGAGGGGTTCGTGCCCTTCTGATAGGCGCCGACCGAGATCAGGTCCTCGTTCTTGCGGTAGAGGGCCAGGAGCTCGCGGGCGCGGGCGCCCAGGGCCACCTGCTCCGGCGTCAGGACGTCGCGGGTGAGCCGGCTCACGCTGTCCAGGACATCGATCGCCGGGTAGTGGTTGAAGTGGGCAAGCGAGCGGGACAGGACGATGTGGCCGTCGAGGATGCCGCGGACGGCGTCCGCCACGGGCTCGTTCATGTCGTCGCCCTCGACGAGGACGGTGTAGAGGGCCGTGATCGCGCCCTCCTCCCCCGCCCCGGCGCGCTCGAGGAGTCGTGGCAGGAGGGCGAAGACGGAGGGCGTATAGCCGCGTGTGGCCGGCGGCTCGCCGATCGCGAGCCCGATCTCCCTCTGGGCCATCGCGAAGCGCGTGACCGAATCCATGATGAAGAGGACGTTCTTGCCGGCATCGCGCCACATCTCGGCGATCGAGGTGGCGGTGAAGGCGGCGCGAAGGCGAAGGGGGGCGGGCGTGTCGGAGGTGGCGACGACAACGACGGCGCGCTTCATGCCCTCGGCGCCCAGGTCCTTCTCGATGAACTCGCGCACCTCTCGTCCGCGCTCGCCGACCAGGGCGACCACGATGACGTCGGCCTCGGAGCCGCGGGTCACCATGCCCATGAGGGTCGACTTGCCGACGCCGGAGCCTGCGAAGAGACCGAGGCGCTGGCCGCGGCCGAAGGGGATCAGGGAGTCGATGGCGCGGACTCCCGTCATGAAGGGCTCGGTGATGCGCTTGCGCTTCAGGGGATGCGGCGGCTCGGTGCGCACGCCGGTGCGGCGGTCGGCGGGCAGGAGGCCCAGCCCGTCGAACGGGCGGCCCAGGGCGTCCAGCACGCGGCCCAGCATCTCGGGGCCGGGGCGCGGAAGCGGCGGGCGCTGGCTTGCTGCGACCTCGCAGCCCACGTGGAGGCCGTTCATGTCGCCGAGGGGCATGAGGAGAAGACGGTGCTCGCGGAAGCCGACGACCTCGGCGCGGACGCTGAAGTCGGAGCGGGGCGAGCGCACGAGGCAGAGGTCGCCCAGGCCCACGTTCGGGCCCTCGGACTCGATCACGAGGCCGGTGACGGCGGTCACGGTGCCGACGCGCTGCACCGGCGGAAGGTGGCGCACCTGCGACCGGATCGTCTCAACGAGGGGCTCGACGGAGGAGATCATACGGCGACCAGGCTGTTCTCGAGCGCCATGAGCTTGGTGGACATGCGCCCGTCGATGAGGCCGAAGCGGCTGCGCACCTGGCAGTCGCCGGGGACGAGCGAGGGCTCGCTGCTGATGCGAAGGCCCGGGTAGCGGTCCTTGAGCGAGGGATGAAGGCCCTGAAGGAGATCGGCGTCCCGGGGGCTGACGACGAGCTCCAGGTCGCTCTTCTCGGGGAAGAGTTCGGCAAGGGCCTCGTCGCAGAGCTTGGCCACGACCTCGGCGGGCGGCTCGTAGCCGGCCAGGAGGCGGCGGGCGATCTCGACGCCGAGCGAGGGAAGGGCTGCGTTAAGCTGGGAGACGATGGCCCTCTCGACCTGGCCGACCTTCTTAAGGACGCCGTCGCTAAGCTGGGACACATCGGCCCGGAACTCGACCATCTGCTGGTCGGCCAGGGCCCTTGCGGAATCCACGCCGCGGCGGAACGCCTCCTGCGCGCGCGCGGATAGCTCGCTCTCGGTGAGCAGGCGCTCGCCCTGCCCGGGAAGCACGGCCCCGGAGAGCTTGCGGTCGAAGGCGATGAGGAGGGTTTCGGTCATGTCTATGCGACCAGGCTTGCCTGGTCGGAATCGATGGAGATCTGGCCCTCCTCCTCGAGGCGGCGGACGACCTGGATGATGGCGTCCTGCGCGACCTCGACGTCCTTCAACTTCACCGGCCCGAGCATCTCGAGCTCCTCCTTCAGACTCTCGGCGGCGCGCTTGGAGATGGACCCGTAGATCCTCTCGCGCAGCGCCTCGCTCGCGGACTTCATGGAGATCGCCAGGTTGGACGAGTCGACCTCGCGCAGGATGCGCTGCAGGTCCGCCGGCTGCAGGCGGTTCAGGTCCTCGAAGCTGAAGAGCTTCTTGCGGACCGCGGCGCTGAGCGACGCGTTTCTCTCCTCCAGGCGGGCCAGGAGGCTCGTGCTCGCGTCCTTGTCCAGCTGGTTCAGGAGGTCGGCCACCGCGCGGACGCCGCCGCTCCGGTGGAAGGAAGGGCGGGCCTTGGTGTCAAAGTGCTTGCCGAGGGAGTGGGCGATCTTGCCGACCAACTCCAGCGAGGTGGACTCGATCGTGCCCAGGCGCTCGATGATCTCCTCGCGCGTGTCCGGCCCGAAGAGCAGGAAGACCTCCGAGGACTTGGCGCTGTCGAGGTACGAGAGGACGAAGGCCACGGTCTGGG
>DASRSJ010000052.1:0-14841 GCA_035656555.1 Opitutaceae bacterium | reverse complement strand
CTTCCAAATGCGAATATGCCACCTGGCATGATGGAAATGCCAAATGGGTGGTGGGTGTCGCTAATGGGACGCATAAAGCCGAATTCAACACCGACGCAGCTGCAGGCTATTCTCGATGTCGCTCTTCAGGCCGAACCCGGGAAAGCGATAATAAATCCAGCTGCTATCGTTTTCGACGGTCGTGACGGTCCTGTCTGGGATCGTGCAGGGTATCGGAGCGAGCTAAAACTTCTCTTAGCGGTCGTCACGGTAGTGCTCTTGGCAGCCTGCATAAATATTGCTGGCCTATTGTTAGCGCGCGGAGCCGCGAGGCAGTCTGAACTCTCATTGCGTGGCGCCCTTGGCGCAAGTCGCCAGCGCCTGGTTCGCCAATTGTTAACGGAGAGCATGCTCCTCTCACTGCTCGGAGGAGGGCTCGGTATTGTGATCGCTTATTGGGGCAGAATTGCGGTTTCGCGGTGCCTCGCCGCATCTCCGGACGGGGTGAACTACGACATCAATCTTGATCTCAAAGTCCTAAGCTTCGCTCTGCTAGCAACATTCATCACGGCGATACTGGCAGGTCTTTTCCCAGCAATTAAGACCTCCAGGGCCGATCCACAGAATAACTTGAAGGATCGCGGCAGCGTTGGTGTGTCGCACCTTCGCGCAGGCCAGATCCTCGTCGTCACGCAGATCGCTCTTTCCTTGCTTCTAGTAACTGGGGCTGGGCTTTTCTTGAGAACGTTAGTCAATCTGAAGCGAGTTGATCCCGGGTTCGCGCTGGATCACACCCTGACACTCACCCTCAATCCCGGCGACTCTGGGTACCAAGGCAGCCGACTAATTGCCTATTATGAGAACGTCCAGCGCGCTCTTGCAGCAATACCGGGAGTTCGATCTGCGGCTCTCGTCTCACACCCCCTCTTAGGCTCTCAGTTGGAGGACGCGGCGCTCTCGATTCCAGGCCTGCCTGCCGACGGCAAGGCCACTGCGGCTCACAAACTAACTGTTAGTGAATCATTCTTCAGTACGATGGGGATCCCGATTCTAGAAGGACGCAATTTGCGCACTGGTGACACAGGAGCTGAAGCCCGGGTTTTGGTCGTGAACCAATCTTTTGTCCGAGAATTTTTACCAATAGGGTTACCCATCGGTCGAATGATTAGATTCGGGAACGATGACACGAACTGGCAAGTTGTCGGGATCTGCCGCGACGCAAAGTATAACGACATCAAACAGGAGGTCGGGCCGACAGTGTACGTTCCGTTTCGGCAAGATCCGTATGGCAGCTCAACCATAGTGATGAAGACGGTGTTACCTCCTTTGTCGCTAGTAGATGCTACGATTAAAACGGTGGACTCTATAGATTCCAACGTCCCAGCCGGAGGTCTCGCAACCGAAGAGCAAGTGCGTGATCAGAATATTTCCTCTGAACGCGGATATGCTGCATATTACGGCTCGTTAGCTGCGTTCGTGCTCCTGCTTTCATGCTCGGGACTTTATGGTCTGATGGCTTATAACGTAGCTCGAAGAACGAGCGAATTTGGGATCCGAATGGCCATTGGTGCAACGCCACGCCAAATCATCAGACCCATTTTACGGAACGCACTCCTTCTTGCGGGAGCCGGTTTAGCGTTTGGACTACCGATGACGCTTGTCCTCACCAAAGTTATAGGCGCCAGTCTCTATGGGGTAACTGTTGCCGATCCGACCACTCTCTTCGGCGCGGGTAGCCTACTTGTGACGGCGATGTTTTTTGCTGCATGGATCCCTGCCAGACGGGCGACAAAAGTCGACCCCATGACGGCATTACGTTGCGACTAACTTCCGTCTATGACTTTTTTCTTAAGACTTAGACGTCTATTGCGCAGACGCCGTCTCGAATTAGAAATGGCAGACGAGATGCGGCATCATCTCGAGCTTCGCATCGAGAAGAACGTTGACGCTGGGATGGACCGAGAGGAGGCCCGGTATGCTGCGCTCCGAGCCTTCGGTGGCGTCGACCAGCTTAAGGAGCAGTGTCGTGATGGCATGAATTGGAAAGCCATTGAGGATTTTGCGAGAGATACTCGACTAGCCGGCCGCCTCCTGCGGAAAAACAAAGGCTTCACAACGGTTGCCATGCTCACACTCGCTCTTTGCGTCGGGGCGAATACAGCAATTTTTTCAATGGTTTATGCGCTACTTCTAAAGCCGCTACCATTTCCTGGAGCAGGTCGGATCGTTGGGCTTCACAATGTGTTCGAGTCAAAGTCTCTGGATAGTAACTTGGTTCAGTACCTGGATTACAAGAGTCACGCGACTTCCTACGAGGCCGTCGGCTTGTGGCGGCTGAAATCTTCCACGGTCGGAGACAAAGGCTCAGAAGAAAGATTAACGGCAGCATCCTGCACTTCCGACATGTTTGAGATTCTCGGTGTAAAGCCTTTGATCGGACTTTTTTTCACGGCCGATAACAGTCGTTTGGGCGAGGACCGAGTGATGGTCTTGACCGAATCATTTTGGGAAACCCATTTCGCAAGGGATCCGACTGTCCTCGGGAAGCCGATAATGGTCGACGGTGAGACATACCGGATAATCGGCGTGGCCCCACGCTCGATTGAAACTTTCGACACGCGAACGAGGTTCATCAGGCCTGAGGCATGGAAGCCGTCGTGGATTGATCCGAGTCGCCGCTACGCTCTGGATACGCCGTTATATGGGCGCCTCAAGCCGGGCGTTTCAATCAGCCAAGCCCAAGCCGAGGCAAAGGCCATCGAACACGAATTTTACGACACTGCTCCCGATTGGAACAAGAAGCTCCTCGATCACGCATATTATAGCATAACAGTTACCCCTATTCACGACACCCGCACGCAGTCGATAAGGGCGCCTCTCTATCTCCTACAGGGAGGGGTTCTCATCGTGCTTCTCATTGGATGTGTGAATGTTTCTAATCTTCTGCTTGTAAGAGCAAATGGTCGGCAGGCCGAGCTCGCCATACGGCTCGCAATTGGTGCGACGCGTGTTGCGCTGGCGAGGCAGCTCTTGGTCGAGAGCCTCGTGCTTTCTGTTTCAGGCGCCGCCTTTGGCGTTGGCGTGGCCTATGGCGCCGTCCACGTAATCGACCATTACAGTGCCTCAATGCTCCCCGGCACCATACCATTCGCGATAGACGGCTGGGTATTAGGGATTACGGTGAGTTTGTCGGTCGCAGTTGGGTTGGCGATCGGTATGCTCCCGATGGCTAATGTTCTGCGACCGGGGCTTGGCAACCTACTTCACCAAGCCACGAGGAGTAGCTCTACCAATCTGCGTGCACGAGCGCTGAGCGGGACGCTCATTACAGGCCAAATTGCCGTAACGTTAGTTCTCTTAACAGCTGCCGGGCTGCTCGTGCACAGCTTTGCCAATGCACTCGCAGTTAAGCCCGGGTTTGATCCAGAAAACCTAATGACGGCGCGCGTCGCTTTGGGAAGACGCTATTGGAATGATCGTGGCGCAGTATTCCAGAAACAGCTGATCCACGCCCTCGAGGAGATTCCCGGCGTGAGCGGGGCGGCCCTTGCCGAGGGGGTTCCATTCGAAGGAGGTCTTGGCTCAAATCAACTCACTCTAAAGGACAGCCCGATTTCTTCCGACTCGGCACAGCCTAACGCCTACCAAGTCGGCGTATCGGCCGGGTACTTCGAGGCCCTTCATATCCGGTTGGTGGAGGGACGTTACATGAATGAACAAGACAAGGACGGTGTGCAGTACGTCGTGGACGAGAGCTTCGCTCATAAATATTTCCCGGGCCATTCAGCAGTTGGTGCACATTTCACGTTCCAGAACCGGCATCTTCCTGCAAAGACTACAGACTGGCCGGTCATTGTGGGCGTCGTTCAAAAAATTCCCTACACGGGCGTCGAGGATCGAAGCGACACACCCTTCACCTACTATCCGCTGCTCAATGCTCAGCCAGAGGAGCCCAATCTCTTCGTTCGCTCGTCAAGATCACTCGAAGATATTACTGGGGCGCTCAACGAGGAACTGCACAAGCTCGATCCTGACATTCCCCTCTACCATGTGGAAACAGTGCAAACGGCCATCAGCGAATCTTTCAGCAACCGGCGGGCTGTCATGTTACTTCTGGGATCATTCGCATCTCTAGCTCTGTTCCTCTCTGCAGTGGGAATCTATGGCTCGCTCGCGTTCGACGTTTCCCAACGGACAAGGGAAATAGGCATCCGCGGAGCGGTTGGCGGGACTAAATCCCAAATTGTCGGAATGATCATGCAACAGGGACTTTCTAAAACGGTGGCAGGGCTTGGGATTGGCCTTGGAGTAGCTCTACTCTTGGGCCCGTTGATGAAAGACATGCTCTATGAACTCAAGGTTACCGACCCTTGGACGCTCGTCCTATCATCTCTTCTTCTCGGTGGTGTCGCGGGTTTGGCGAGTTATCTTCCGGCTGCGAGAGCAGCCCAGGTCGATCCAGTTCAAGCGCTGAGAAGTGAGTGACGATCGGCGCCCGCCGATTGAAATAGCGGGTTCCAACCAGCCGAATGTCATAAAAGGGACATCTCCAGCCCCACCGCACCATGAATGCTCGCAATCTGGCCGCCGTTCTTGCGGCCGCGCTCACCGCGTCGGCGGCCCTTGGCCAGGGCCTCACCCTCTCGACGCTCGCCGGCCAAGCCGCCGCCTACGGCTTCCAGGATGGAACCGGCGCGAATGCCCGGTTCGATTGGCCAGGGGGCATCTGCCTCGACCCGTCCGGCAACATCATCCTCGCCGACACCTACAACTGTTCTGTTCGCAAGATCACGCCAGCTGGCGTGGTGACGACCGTGTCGGGATTCGGAGGCTATGGCGGCGGGATCGACGGGGCGGTCGCCATCGCGCAATTCAACCATCCGACCGGGGTTGGAGCGGACTCCTCGGGCAATATCTATGTCGCCGACTCCCAGAATGGCGCCGTTCGGATGATTTCGAATGCCGGTCTCGTCACCACGTACGGAGGCTACATCAACCAATTCGGCCACGTCGACGACTACGGAACCAACGCCCGGTTTGAGCGGCCCACCGGAATCGCCGTCGATTCGGCCGGCATCGTCTATGTAGTCGACGATCTGGACAACACGGTCCGGCGCATCGACACCAACCATCTGGTAACGACACTGGCGGGATCCTCCAACCAGAGCGGGAGCTCGGATGGGAACGGACCACAGGCCCTGTTCAACGCTCCGAGCGCTGTTGCCGTCGACACAAGTGGAAATCTCTATGTCGCCGATACGCTAAACGACACGATCCGACGCGTCACTCCCACGGGAAGCGTCACGACCTTGGCGGGATCACCTGGGACAGCAGGATTCCAGGACGGCCAGGGTGGCGCCGCCCTGCTCAACAGGCCGCAGGGCATCGCGATCGACGGATCCGGAAACCTCTACGTCGCGGACACGGGAAACAACGTTCTTAGGCGCATTACTCCGTCGGGCGCGGTGACGACAGTCGCGGGTTCCGCGACGGGACCGACCCAGGATGTGAACGGAATCGGGACCGCTGCGTCGCTCGAGGCCCCGCTCGGCATCGACGTCAGCCCCCAGGGGGTGGTGTATTTTACGGACTCTCTCGCACACACCCTGCGGGAAGCCACGGCTGGCGTGCCGCTGATCGGCTCCTCGTTCGACCCCCAGTCGGCATCGGTCGGCCAGGCAGCAACCTTCACGGTGCAGGCAACGGGCGCGGCACCCCTGGCCTACCAGTGGAGCTTCAACGGGACACCCATACCCGGAGCAACCGGGGCCACGTACACGACGCATCCGCTCCTGCTCTCGGACGCGGGGACGTATTCGGTCGCCGTGACCAACGGGCAGGGATCCGCCACGGCGTCGGCGAGCCTGGCGGTCACGTTCCCCCACAATTCGGTCGGAGGTTTCACGGACTGGACGGCGACGACGGAGCTTCCGACGACGACGGCCTACACGTCCGTGGCGTTCAACGGCAGCGCATTCCTCGCGGTCGGGCTTGACGGCACCGCCTTCCACTCAAGCGACGGCCTTCACTGGTCGGCCTCCCCCAGCAACGGGCCCCCGGGCCAGACATGGGGCGAGCTTAACAACGTCACGGCGGTCCCCGGCAAGTCCACTTGGGTGGCCGTCGGAAACGGCGGAGCCGTGGTTTCCTTCGCCAGCGGGACCTTCGCGGGAACCCAAGTCGCGTCTCCCGCCACGTCAATCCTGACGGGAGTCGCTGCAAACGGCAGCACGCTCATCGCCGTGGGGTACGGCGGAGCCTGCATCACTTCGGGGCTCAACGCGTCGTCATGGACCGCGCAAAACACGGGCACCAGCCAGAATCTCAACGCGGTCGCTTTCGGTGCGGGCACGTTTGTCGCCGTGGGCTTGGGAGGAACCATCGTGACCTCGCCGGACGGAGCTGCATGGACCGCGCACTCCCTTGCCGTCGGCACGAACCTGTACGGCGTCGCCTATGGCTATCAGGAGTTCGTTGCGGTGGGTGACGGGGGTGCGGTTTACCAGTCGCCGGACGGCGTCACGTGGACCGAGCGGTCCTCGCCGACCTCGAACATTCTCGTCCACGTGGCCTCTGGCGACGGCACGTTTGTCGCCGTCGGACTCTCGGGCACGGTGCTCGTCTCAAGTGACGGCGGAATCTCATGGCAGGCGCCGGCGACCGGCACTGCCGCGCGCCTCGACGGGATCGCCCTCGGGAACGACATCTTTGTCGCCACCGGCGACAGCGGCGTCGACGTAACGTCCGTGGAATCCTCCGCCAGCCGGCTTGTGAATCTATCCGCGAGGGCAAATGTTGAGACGGGGAGCGGCGTCCTGATCGCCGGATTTGTGGTGGGCGGATCCGGAACAAAGCAGGTCCTGGTGAGGGGCGTCGGCCCCACCCTTTCCAATTTCGGGGTAACGCAGACGCTCGCCCTGCCCATGCTTTCGCTCGACGGTTCCGCCGGGAACACGCTCGACACGAACACGGCCTGGGGAGGCGGCTCCACCCTCATCCAGGCCTTCAGCCAGGTCGGCGCCTTCGCGCTCGATCCAGCGTCCCCGGATACGGCGATCCTGACGCCTCTTGGGGCGGGAAGCTACACGGCGATCCTGAGCGGTCGCAATTCCAGCACGGGAGTGGGGTTGGCCGAGATCTACGATGCGGATGCAGGTCCGAGCCCCTCCAGGCTCATCAACCTCTCGGCCCGGGCGTCAGTCGGCTCCGGGGGAGGCCTCGTGATCGGCGGTTTCGTGATATCCGGAACAACGCCGGAGACTGTGCTGATCCGGGGAATCGGCCCGACCCTCGGGCAATTCGGGGTGACTGGGGCCCTTGCGGCGCCGCAGCTTGCGCTCTACGACACGAACAACGACGTCCTTGCCACGAACAGCGGCTGGGGAGGGACGACCGCGCTATCGCAGGTGTTTACCCAGGTGAACGCATTCGCGCTTCCCGCCTCATCGGCCGACGCGGCGATCCTCGTCACGCTGCCCCCGGGCGCCTACACGGCTGAGCTCACGGGTCTCAACGGGAGTTCGGGCGTGGCGTTGGTCGAGATTTACGAGGTTCGCTGAAAACAAATATCCAGGGCGAATTTGTGGCCCAATTTCCCTGCGATTGCCCCCAACGGGCTATGGCGCTGCCCTGCCTAGCAGCGTGATGCTGAACGAAAAGGTAACCTTCAGTTCCTGCGGCACGCGCTCGCCCCATTTTTCGCCAAAGTCTCTCCTGAGGCGATGGATCGATGGGGACATCTCTATAATGGAGACCAGGTCCTCATGGCCCACCGACGCCACCTGCTCGAAGGTGCCGCTCTTGAGGACCAAATAGGAGCGACTGGTAGGCGCGTCCAGTTTGCCCGTCCCGATAGCGGCAAGCGGCAGGAACTCACGCACTTCCCTGATGTGATCCTGCGTCGCCGTGACGATGAGCCAGCCACCATCCGCCTTCGTGATACGGCGGACCTCGTCGACCGGGCGCGGCGCGAAGATGCTAAGGACGAGCCCGAAGGACGCGTCCGCGAAGGGCAGCTTCTCGTGCGCGGCGTCGGTCCTGACAAAGAAGAGCCCGGGGTAGGCCTTGGCCGCCTTGGCGAGCGCGCTCTTGGAGATGTCGACGCCGACACCCTGGCACGGCGCCGAGGCGCGCGCGACGTGGTCGAGGAAGAACCCGTCGCCGCAGCCAATGTCGAGGATGCCCTGCGCCGTACACGCGGATGGACAGTAGTCGGCGATCTCTTTCGCGAGTCCCTGGTATGCGGGCAGCCCGTGCACGCGGACCCGCGCCTGAATCATCTGCTTGTCGTCGCCGATCTGCTGGTAGTTGCCGCGGCCGTGCAGAAGGCTCAGGTATCCCTCCTTTGAAAGATCGAAGTTATGGCGGTTTGCGCACGTGTAAGAGTTTCCGGAGCGCAGGAGCGGTTCGGAGCAGAACGGGCAGGAGACAGAGACCGGCGGATTCATGCGGATCGGTATACCCCAACATCTAACAGCGACGCAGTCATGAGAGCCATCTCCCACTTTCGGCGTGCGCAGCGACAATCCTCATTCTGGCAGGTCTGGCAATGGCCGCCCGCGATCCCGTCGGGCCAGACTGCTACCGCTCGAGGGACCTTTCATCCCCGCTCCATACTGCGCTCAGTTCTTCTCCGCCGGGGGCGGATGCGGATAGGGAATCGTGTTGTTGGCCCCACCTGCGTCGTACGCCCTGTCTGCGTTGCCCGCCGGAGGCGTTGGGTCGAACTTGGGCGGCACCGAGGAGATTGCGGCGGACATGTAGCTCGACGAGGCATGGGGCTCGTCCTCCGCCGAAGTGTCGGCAATGCCCACCGCGATCATAGCGGAGCCCATGAGAAAGCGCTGGAAACAACCGGTCATTTGGCGGGGTGGGTGCACCATGGGACTGCCCGCGCAGGCGGATGTGCCGACAAGTTTTTTTAACAGCCAGACCGCCACAGTGCCCGGCCCAGGCCGCTCCTCGGAGAGGGACGGATCAGGGCGCCTGGTAGGCCTCCACGAGGGCGACGCCGCTGGTTCCCCCGACGCCGGAGACCACGGCCGTATATGCACCCGGTGGAAGATTCAGGAGAAGCGCGCAGTCGGCGCTCCCGCTGGGCAGCGCAAAGGCCCCCACGGCGGTCGTCGTTGTCGCGACCTGCGCGACGTTGGCGGCCGAGGACCACCCCGTGTTTGTGGCCACGACGTTGCCCTGCGCGTCGACGACGCTGAGCGTGGGCGCCGCGAGCGGGCTGCTGACGCCGAACTGTGCGAGCGCCGGGCCCACGGAGCGCACGAGCACCTTGGCGGGGAGCGTGCCAGCGATGACGATCCCCGCTATCTCGACGCTCGAGCCCGCGCCAACGAACGCCCTTGTCGAAATGTTGATGAGCCGCGGGACGCCGCTGTCCATCTCGTAGACCTCCGCCAGCGCGACACCGGTTGTCCCATTAACGCCCGAGACGACCGCCGTGTAGCTTCCCGGGGCAAGGGACAGGAGCAGCGCGGAGTCCTTGCTCCCCGCGGCAAGGCTGAACGCGCCCGACGCCTTGATGGCCTGATCGATGTCGGAGGCGTTCGGGTTGCTGCCCCATCCCGCGTTGCTCGCGATGAGGTTGCCGCCTGAGTCGTAAAGCTTGAGCACGGGCTGCTCCAGGACGCCCGCCACGTTGAACTGCGAGAGGCCCGGGCCGACGCCACGCACGAGCACCTGCTCCGTGGCGCCCGCCGAGCCCGACACGACGAAGCCGGCGATCTCTACGTTTGAGTCCGCCCCGACGAGCGCCCGGCTTGAGATGTTCGCGAGGCGCGAGGGCGTGGCGCTGGCCCCGGTATCCTGCGTCGGAGTGGACTGGGTGCTCGCGGGCGCGGTGGTCGACGGCGCCTTCACGACGATCGTCGTCGACGGCACTGGGGAGGACGCCGACGGCGGCGCCGGCACAAAGGCGCTTCCCGCGGCGGGATAGGACAAGGGTGACGGGGTCGGGTTTACAGCGGGGGGAGGCAGGGCCGCGGGCACGGCGAAATTGAAACCACCGACCGCGCTCAGGACGGTGATCGTCCCATCCATCGAATCCGCCACGTACACGGAGCCAACCGGTCCCGCGCCCACGGTGATGCCCGGGTTGATGAGGTTGTATGTCCCGATGGCCTTCTGGCCCCAGCTGTAATCCGGATTTCGGAGCCAGAACTGCCCGTCGTAGGAAACGTAGGTGTTGCCCATGACGTCGGAGGCCATGGATGCGGCCACGGGATTGCCGCCGGATTCCCAGAAGTACTGCGTCAGCCAGGGGTCGCTGCTGGGCGCTCCCGGGTGGAAGAGAAGGCAGAAGGGAATCTCACCGGAAGGATCCCAGCCGTTGCCGGCCAATGCCTGGATCAAGCCGGACCGGTCCAGGGCCGATCCGTAGATCGTGTAGGGCGGATCGATGTACGACAGGCTTGTCACGTCCGCCGTGGAGAGCACGGTCGTCGTCGATCCGTCAGGGAGGATCTCCCTGAGCGCATTGTTGCCCGTGTCGACGACATAGACGTCACCCGACGCGTCGACGGTGAGCGCCGTCGGGTCGTTGAACTGCCCCGCGCCCGGGCCGCCGTTTGTGTCGTCCGAGGACGAGCCCGCAAGGGTCGTCACCATCCCGGCAGGAGTCACGACACGGACCTGGTTGTTGCCTGAGTCGGCGACGTAGATGTTGCCCTGGATGTCGGCGGCGAGGCCCTTGGGGTTTCGGAACCGGGCCGACGCGCCGCTCCCGTTGGCCGAGCCATCGGCGGCGACGTTGCCCGCGACCAGGGTCAGCGCGCCCGAGGACGACATCCTCTCGATCGCATCGCCCACTGAGACATATACGTTCCCCTGCGCGTCGACCGTGATGCCGTTCGGCCCTCCCGATATGCCGGTCGCAAGAGTCGAGGAGGAGAACGAGATCGGGGTGTTGACGGTGAGGGTGGCGAAGTTCGAGGTGACGGTGCGGGTCGGGCTGGACATGACCGCGGAGTAGATTCCGGCGTCCGAGGCCGAGGCCTGGCCCCCGACGAACGTCGTCGCCGTCGCGCCCGGGATGTCGACCCCGTTGTGCTGCCACTGCACCTGTGTCAGGTCCCCGTAGCTCGTCACGACGAAGCTAAAGTAGTCCCCGGTGACCACGGCCTGCGCGGAGGTAGTCACCGTCGGGTTTACGGGAAGGTTCACCGGATAGGACGACCGGATCACGTCATTGCCCGTGTCCGCCACGATGAACGTATTGCTATTGCCGGCCGCCACCCCGACAGGCGAGGAGAAGAGGGCTGCCGCGCCCATACCGGCGGTCGATCCCGCGGTGCCGGACAAACCCGCCACGGTGATCACGACGGCCTGCCCCTGCACGCCCGAGAAGGCGCGGATCGAGTCATTTCCGGTGTCAGCCACCACGACGTTCTCGAACTGGTCGACGGCGATGCCCTGCGGGGCGCAGAAGAGCGCCTGGCCACCCACGCCGTCGCTCGATCCGGCGACCCCGGCGGTGCCGGCGATCGTCGTCACGGCTCCCGACGGCGAGACCGACCGAATCGTGTCATTGCCCGTGTCCGCGACAAAGAGGGTGCCGCTAGCGTCGACGGCTATGCCGCCCGGGGAGGAGAACCGGGCCGAGGTTCCCTTGCCATCGGAGGAGCCCGTCATTCCCGCCGCTCCCGCCAGGGTCGTCACGACACCGGCAGGCGTTATCTTGCGGATCGTGCTGTTGCCCGTGTCCGCGACATAGACGTTGCCCGCCGCGTCGACCGCGATCCCGTGCGGGCCGTGGAATCCCGCGAGTGAACCGGTTCCGTCCGCGGACCCTGGGCCGGCGGCGCTTCCTGCAAGCGTCGTCACGACGCCCAAGGGTGTAATCTTCCTGACGGCGTTGTTGCCGGAGTCGGCGATATAGATATTACCCGAAGCATCCACCGCGACTCCCCAGGGCGCCGAGAAGAGCGCCGCGGCGCCCGTTCCATCGGCCGAGCCGGCCACCCCGGCGGTGCCTGCAAACGTGGTGACGAGGCTGGCACTCCCTATCCTCCGGATCGTGTTGCTGGCCGTGTCCGCGACATAGGTTTGGTAGCTCGCAAAGTCCTCGGCTACCCCGCTCGGCGAATTGTAACGGGGAAGCGCACCGTTGCCATCAGCCGTCCCTGCCACCCCGGGACTGCCTGAGAGCACCTGGAAATGAAGGGTGTCGTAGTAATTGCTCCCCTGCGCACCGGCCTTGGTCAGGGGCCCGAATAGGGCCAGCGCGATCAACATGCAGGGCAACCACCCGGCACCTGCTGCATCCGTGACCCGACTCCTGCTCGACTGGAAATATGCCACCACAGGAGTGTACGACAACCACCGGAGGCAAACCCGCCATCGGGGAGGCATGAATGATGTTCGCGGGGATCCCATTGCACGGATTGAGGACAAGTTTCTCGCGCACCTCCCCAACTTCGAAATATAACTCCCACCAAGGGCACCCCAAGTGAGACTCCGCACCCCCACCCTGTTCCTAGTGGCGTCCGTGGCCGTAAATGCCGGCTTGGTCGCGCTCGTGCTGTTCAAGGCTCCCTTCGTCTTCCAGGCCGCCTCCTATGGGGCAGCCACCCCGACTCCCGCCGTGGCAATCCCCCAGGCGTCCCCTGCGGCGTCGATACCCGCGTTTCTCGCGAGCCTGGACAAAGGGGACATGAAAACGCTCGCCGACCGGCTCCGGGCCGCCGGGGCCAGCAGGGAGCTCACGCGAGCGCTCCTGTTTGAAAGGGCAAACATGCTCCTCTACGAGCGGAAGAAGGACCTCGCCGCGCAGCTGGTTCCCCAGCCCTACTGGAGCCATAAGTTCGGACGGCTCGACCCGAAATTCCTCTCCGCAATGAACGCAATCTACAAGGAGCAGGGGGACATGGTGAACGCGCTCATGGGACCCGATCCGGGCAATCCCAATGATGACCCCCTTAACGGGGCCCTGATGGCCAACCAGCGGGGAGGCGTGCCGCAGGCGGATTCCGACCGCGTCCAATCCATCGAAAACGACTACAACCAGATGAAGAATGACCTCGCGATGAAGAACAGCGGCGCGTGGCTGCCCGACGACACGGCGCGCATGGCCTACCTTGAAGGCGAGGAGAAGAAGGACCTGAGGAGCGCCCTCTCCCCCGAGAGATATCTCGAGTACCAGATGCGCAACAGCCCGACGGCGTCCTCACTGCGGGACAGCATGCAGGTCTTCGGGCCGACGGAGGGCGAGTTCAGGGCCGTCTTCAAGGCGCAGGCCGATTTCGACGAGCAATACGGCCCGCAGTTCGGCGTCACGACCCCGGAACAGCGGGAGGCGCGGGAGGCCCACCAGTCCGACCTCGCGGCATCCATCGAGAGCGCCCTGGGTCCCGATCGATACGCCCAATACAAGGTGGAGTCCGACCTGAGTTACATCAACACGACCAACCTGGTCGACCGGATGGGACTGCCGCCAGCAACCACACAGCAAATTACCGCCGTCCAGTCCGACATCACCAAGAGGGCCGATGGGATCCAGAACGACGCGACCCTCTCGGCAGCCGAAAAGGCCCGACAGCTGGCGGCGCTTGGCGAAGAGGCCAACACGAAGATTACGGCCGCCTTGGGAAGCGACGGGATGTCAGTCTACAAGCAGTCCGCGGGCTGGTGGCTCGATCGGCTCAAGCCCAGCACCAAGTAGGCGTCGCAGGACGCCTAGAACCGGAACAGGTAGCCGATCTGGATCGGGATGTAGAAGACCGTCACCGCGTAGAACTCGCCGGGCCCCGCATTGGCCGTCTGCACCCCGATTCCCATCCTGCGTATCATGGCGTCCGTGCGAGCCGTGGCCTCGTCGGCCATGATCTGGGAATGAAGGCTATCCAGCCTGGCGTTGTCGCGCACCTTGAAGGGCGCCATTCTTACGATGTTTGGATCCAGCTCTTGGGCAGGCGCGGCAGCATGCGTCCCCTTGGGGTCGTTGGTGCGTGCCAAGGGTTTGTCGGCGACCTTGGAAGGCGACGCGTACTTGTACTCGGCAAGCATCTGCGAGCGGATATCCGTTGCCGTCGAACTGTCATCGGGAGCCGCCTCCGCGCTCAGGGTCAGTATCATCCCTGCCAGCGAAAGTAATGCGGCCGACCTCATGGGGTCCTAGCTATACAACATGGTAGGCGTGGGGCACATGGGCCGATCACGCTGCGACACCGCGGTTACGGGGCTGTTCCCGGCGGGAGGTGTCCCTGGCTGCGGATGAACTTCGCAAGCTCCAGGCCCTGGGCCGATCCCGACTGCTCCAGGCCCGCCAAAGCGCCCATCTGGTCCTCGAGCGAGCGGTTCTGCCCCAGCTTGAACTTGGCCTCGACGCTCGTGACCTGCACCGAGAAGCCGACGATGGCCCTCATCATTGAGGCGATGTAGTCCTCGGGTATCGGCATCTTCCAGGGGTTCGGCATCCCCGACTCGTATTTCGCCGTCGTGTCCTCGATCACCTTCCGCAGGAAGGCATCATCCTCCAGCTTCGCCGTGCCGCGGACATGGACAGCCGCATAGTTCCAGGTGGGGACAGCCACCTTGGCCACGTACCACGAGGGGCTGATGTAGGAATGCGGCCCAAGGAAGACGCAGAGGACCTCGGGGTTCGACTCAATGTGGCGCCACTGCTCGTTGGCGCGGGCCATGTGGCAGCGGAGGCGGCCGCCGCCCTCGGACTCATCATAGACGAACGGCAGGTGGCTCGCGAAGGGTCCCTCAGGGCCGGTGGTCACGAGGGTCGCGAAGGAGTTGGCGTGGATGAACGCGTTGACCTTCGCTGCGTCGTTTACGCGGTTGAAAGCGGGTATGTACATCTGGGGCCGCAGGGGATCCTGCCGCCACCATGGGCGCCGGGCGAGC
>DASRSJ010000051.1:0-17373 GCA_035656555.1 Opitutaceae bacterium | reverse complement strand
CGGTGGGTGCCGATCAGGATGTCGACGCCTCCCTCGTTGAGGGCCCTGAGGATCGTCCTCTGTTCGGCTGGCGTCCGGAAGCGGCTCACCAGCTCGATCGAGATTGGGTAGGCGGCCATGCGCTCCCTGAAGGTGTTCATGTGCTGCTGCGCCAGGACGGTGGTGGGCACGAGGACGATGACCTGCTTGCCCGACTGCACCGCCTTGAACGCGGCCCGGAGCGCGACCTCCGTCTTTCCGAAGCCCACGTCGCCGCAGATGAGCCGGTCCATCGGGCGCGTCTTCTCCATGTCGCGCTTGGTATCCTCGATGGCCCTCATCTGCCCCGCGGTCTCGGTGAAGGGGAAAGAGGCCTCGAACTCGTGCTGCCACTCGGTGTCCGGGGGGAATGCGAAGCCGGGCTGCGCCTCGCGGCTCGCCTGGATGCGCAGGAGCTCGGCGGCCAGGTCGACCGTGGCCCGCTCGACGGCGCGCCGTGCCTTCTCCCAGCGCCCGGTGCCGATCCTGCCCAGCTGGGGCTTGGTCTTGCCGAGGCCGACATAACGGCTGATGAGGTGTGACTCCTGGAGGGGAACGTGGAGCGTGACGCCGTCGTCGAACTCGACCGAGATCACCTCGCGCAGACCTTGAGCGGTGTCGATCTTCGTGACGCCGCGGTAGAGGGCTATGCCGTGCTGGAGGTGGACGACAAAGTCGCCCTCGACGAGCTCGGAGAAGTCGAGGAGCTGGTCCACCTGGGCCACGGTCACCGTCGCCTTGCGGCTGGCCGCCGAGCGCCTCGCCCGCTTTCTCCCGAACACTTCCGTCTCGGTGATGAAGACAAGGCCCTTCGCCTTGCGCGCAATGGAGAGCGCGGCGCCGGACCTGGCGGTCGCCCGGAAACCCTCGTTGAGGCCGCCCCTGAGGAAAACCGGGTCGATGGCCGCGAGGTCGGGGTCGGCCGCCAGAATCTCGCGGATGCGCTTCTCCTCGCCCTCCTTGGACGCAGCGAAGGCCACGAGGTAGCCCTCCCTCCTCCAGGCGGCGACCTGCGCCAGGAACGAGCGGCGCGCGTCGTCCTCCGCGTTCAGCCTCTCGCGCGCAACCAGCCCCTCCTCGGGATAGCGGCGGTGGTGCTCCAGCCCCTCGGTGTCCCAGACGCTCTCCGACAACGGCTCCGCGAACATCGTGGCGGCCTCGTCGATGTCCGAGAGCCCGTAGGCACCCGCGCACTTGGCAAGGAGCGGCGCCAGGCCGTCCGTGCCCTCCTCGGCGAACGCCCGGAACTCCTCCTCGAGGGCCGCAGGCTCGATGAACGCGATCCGGGATTTGGGATCCAGGTAGTCGGAGATGCCCGTCTTCGCCGACTCCAGGCGCACGCGCGGGGAGGCCGCGACCGAGATCCGCTCCACCTGGGCGCCCGAGCGCTGTGTGACGGGATCGAAGGCCCTGATGTCCTCGATGTCGTCGCCGAAGAAGTCGAGGCGGTAAGGCTCGGTCGCCGTCACGGGGTACACGTCTATGATCCCGCCGCGCACGGCATAGTGCCCGGGGGACTCGCAGACGGCCTCGCTGTCGTAGTCGAGCGAGCGCAGGCGCTCCAAGAGTTCCTGGAAGGGCTGGCGGGTGCCGCGCTTCAGGATGATCTCGCTCGCGGCGTACTGCTCGATGGCGGGGACGGCCTGGAGGAGCGCGGTCGGCGTCGTGAAGACCGCGAGGTCGCGCACCTGTCCCGGCTTCGCCGAGAACAGGATATCGCGCAGTCGCGAGAGCACCGTCAGGCGGTCGCCCGACGCGGCGAAGGCCTCGCGCATGTCCCGGCTGTCGGGGATGGACTCGGGGAAGACCAGCGCCTCGGGCGGTGCGTCGGCGCCCTGGGCGCGCAGGAAGAAGGACACGTCCTCGGAAAGCTGCTCGGCCGCGCGCAGGTCGGCCGCCACGATGACCCATACGGGCGTCGGCTTGTCCGCGATCAGCTCGGAGAGGACCGCGCCGCGCGCCGACGGCGATACCCCGACGATCTTGTGCCTGGCCGCACCGCTCATTGCGCCTTCGGGATCTCGAGAGCCCTGAGGGCCGCGCGCGCGGCCTCCTCCTCGGCGACCTTCTTCGAGGTCCCGCGTCCCGTGCCCAGGTGACGGTCCTGGAGATGCACGCCGACCTCGTAGACCTTCTCGTGGTCGGCCCCCTCGGTCGCGATCAGCTCGTAGCGAAGCGCGTTGTTGCCGTGCTCGGGCTGCACGATCTCCTGCAGGCGCCCCTTGGGGTTCGCGTGCGACTCCATGGCGGCCAGGCGGTCGGCAAGGCTGCCGTAGATCCCAAGGGCCGTCCGCCTCGCGGCCTCGAAGCCGCCGTCCAGGTTCACGGCCCCGATCATGGCCTCGAAGGCGTCCTCCAGGGCGGCGTCGCGGTTGCGGCCCCCGGTCGACTCCTCGTTTGCGCCGAGACGGATGCAGGCATCGAGCCCGATGTCGCGGGCCAGCCTTGCTAGGAACTGGCCCTTGCCGAGGACGGCGCGCCGCTTGGTGAGGTCGCCCTCGCGGTCCTCCGGGAAGAGCGAGAAGAGGGCCTCGGTCAGGACGAGCTGCAGGACGGAGTCGCCGAGGAACTCCAGGCGCTGGTTGTTGCCGCCGGCCGTGGGGTGGTCCTGGAGGAAGGAGGGATGCGTGAGGGCGCGCTCGAGCCTGGCAGGGTCGCTGAAGGAATAGCCGATGCGTGCCTCGAGCTCGGCGACCGCGTGGCTCATGACGACGCGCTCGTGTAGCGCTTTAGCCCGCTCCTAAAGACGAGGACCGCGAGCGCGAACCAGACGATCGTCGCGCCGCAGAGCCCGAGCATCCACCGGCCGTCGAAGCCGTGCAGGATCTCGTTGGCGGGCGCGTTGCTGACGACCACGACGGGCAGGATCCAGACGAAGATGAGGCTCGCGACGCCGCTGAAGGCCTCCTTCGGGAGCCTGGAGAACTCCATCAGCGTGAAGTAGCTTCCCTCGACGCCCTGGGCGCTCGTGATCCAGAAGGCGAGCGACACGGCCATCACGAGGAAGCTGTAGTGGATCACGACGCCGCAGGCGACCATGAAGCCGTAGTAGCCGAGGTCGAGGAGTCCCGGGTGCAGCCCGAGCTTCCTCGCGGAGTAGGCGACCAGCGCCATGGCGACCAGGGAGTTGAGGAGGCCGTCGAGCTCCAGCTTGCGGGTCGAGGCCATGAACAGCGGGTCGCCCGGCTGCGCGAGGATGAAATCGAAGAGCCCCGTCCTCACGTTGCGGCCCATCTCGAAGATGCCGCTCCAGAAGAATCCCATCAGGAAGCGCTGGATCAGCATCGAGGTGCCGACCAGCAGCAGCATCTGGTACATCGACCAGCCGGCCACGGTCGGGGTGTGGCTGTAGATGACGCCTACCATGATCACGTTGACCGAGATCCAGAGGAGCTCCACCGAGGCCCAGATGAAGAGGTCGCCGCGGAACATGGTCGCGCGCACGAGAGAGTACTTCGCGCTCGCGAGCCACACCTGCAGGTACTGGGAGAGGGATTTCAACGGGGTAGGGATCAGCCGCCTGCGGCCGTGTGGTGCTTCAGGCCCTTGCGCCACACGAACTCGGCGAGGCAGACCAACACGAAAGCCCAGAACGCCTGGATCGCCAGCCCCTGGATCGCAAAGTCGATGCCCTTCCTGCCCGTCAGGATCGCGGCCGGGAAGTATGCCTGGTAGAAGAAGGGAAGGAAGCGGATCACATTGAAGACCGCCGGCGGCAGGAGGTCCAAGGGCACGATCTGGCCGCCGAGGAGCGTCTCGACCGCCATCGAGAGGATCACGAAGCCCTGGATCTCGAGGAACCAGAAGGCGAGGAGCCCGAAGCAGTAGGCGATGCTGAACTGGATGATCGCCGTCAGGCACATCGCCGGGACGCTGAGTGCGATGAGCGTCCAATTGTGCGGGAACGCGAGGTAGCCCCTGAAGATCGGCAGCGCGACCATGAGCGCCACGAGACCGAAGGCGCCGGACACGACCCTCGCCGCGGCGAAGACGCTCAGCCGGTAGCCGTAGTAGTGGATCGGCTTCAGGAGGAACTGGTTTATCAGCCCGTTCCTGATGTCCTCGCTGATCTGGTAGTCCTCGTTGAAGGCGCCGATGAAGAACTGCAGGACGAAGATGACGACGAAGTAGGTGAGCGTCTGCGCGAAGGTGTAGCCGCCGATCGTCGGGTTCGCCGCGTAGGCCGCGCCCCAGAGGATGTAGACGACCGCCAGGTGGAAGAACCAGAAGATGCTGCGCACCCCGAAATTCCACCGGTAGACGAGGTTGCTCTGCAACCCGGCGAGGAATGCCTGGCCGTACTTCGTCACAGCTTGAAGCGCGTGATGACCTCGTTCGCCAGGTTGCGGTACGCGGTCGAGCCTGGGCTCAGGGGGTCATAGGCAAAGATCGTCTTTCCGAAGCTCGGGGCCTCGCTGAGGCGCACCGTCCTCGGGATTACGGACGCGAAGATCTTGTCGGGCATGTGGGTCTTCACCTCATCCACCACCTGGCGCGACAGGCTGGTCCTGATGTCGAACATGGTCATCACGATCCCGCCAAGCTCGAGCGCGGGGTTCACGCCTGCGGACTTGAGCCGCTCGACGTTCCTGAGGATCTGGCCCAGGCCCTCCAGGGCCATGTACTCGCACTGAAGCGTGATGAGCAGGAAGTCCGCGGCCGCCAGGCTGTTCATCGAGAGCATCCCGAGCGCCGGGGGGCAGTCGATGATGATGGCGCGGTATCCGCCCGAGGCCACGACGGGCGCCAGGACGCCGCGCAGCTTCATGAGGTAGTTCTCCATCTGCGCCAGCTCGATCTCGGCCGCCGCGAGGTCCTCCTCGCTCGGGATCAGGGCCAGGTGCTCGTAGGCCGTGGGCGTGATGAGGGGCAGGGCGTCACCCTCGCCGCGCAGGGCGCCGTAGAGGCTGTGGCCCTCCTTCTTCTCGATACCCAGGGAGCTGGTCGCATTGGCCTGGGGATCCAGGTCGATCAGCAGCGTGTGGATCTTCTTCTGGGCGAGGCCAGCCGCCAGGTTGACTGCAGTCGTGGTCTTGCCGACGCCGCCCTTCTGGTTGGCGATTGTGAACACGGTGGTGGCCATTTGCTTCAATACTCGTTTTCCCGGGGCCGCCGCGTCAATTCAAGGCGCAAGGCATTAGGCCTTGACCCCCGGGCCCCTCAGCCGTGCGCGGGGGCCTGGTAGGGGATGGGGCTTATGCCCTGCTGGCGGCACAAGGCTATGTCCACGATGGAGTACTGGGGGGTGCCGAGGAATGGGAACGCGGCTTGGAGCTCCCTGCCGCCCTCGGCGACGGCCGAGGCGAAGGAGGAGCCGCCCAGCATCGTTGTCTCAAAAGCCACAAGGTGGGTGGCGTCGGCCGAGTCGTAGAAGGCCGTGAAGCAGTGGCCGGGGCGGAAGATGAGGACGGGCCTTAGCCCGATGCGCCGCAGGATGGAGGCGAAGAGGACGGACGCGTCCACGCAGTTGGCACCCTGGTCGTGCACCGACTGGTCGAGGAATCGCACATACTGGGTCGAGACTAGCGGCGACGTGCCGCTGTCTGTCGCGACGTTCACGTAGCTCAGCCCACGGGCCGCCAGCGCGTCCCAGATCGCCTGCGCCTGCTGAAGGACGGCCTGCGTGCCGCCCTGGTAGCCCGTGAAGCCCCGCACGCCCCCGGCCGCGACCGCTTCCTGAAGGACGGAATTGATCCACGGGTGGTCCTCGTTCACGAAGGCCGCGAAGCAGACGCTCGTGTCCTGCCACTGGCCTGAGGACGCGATGAAGATGCGCGAGACCGCCTCGTTCACCGAATGCAGGCTGCAGAGGAGCGTAGACTGCACGGCCGGGCGGCCGTCGGCGGTGACCGTGGCGACGAAGGTCTCGGGCTGCATCTGGCCCATGCGCCGCAGTGAGTCGAAGTTCCAGGGCAGGTCAGGGGTCAGGGTGGCGGAGCCGTCCCGCGCGCTGACCGCCACCTCAAGCGGCTGCAGGAAGAGATCCGAGTCGATGCGAAGGGAGAGGGTCGCGGCCTTCGGCAGGTTGCGAAGGGAGATCGTCAGGCAGCGCGCGTACTCGGGATAGGCGACGCCGAAGGAGAGGAGGAGGGAAGGGTAGACGTTGCCCTGGAAGGAGCAGGTGAGCTCGCACTCCGGCGAAACCGGCGGGGCCTCCTGCGGCACGGGCGCCGCGACGGGGGCGGCCGCGGGGGGCGCCGTGACGGCGACGGCGGCGGGCGCGGGCCTTCGCTGCCCGACAAACATTCCTATCCGCACGCCGGCGGCCAGGAGGATTAGGGGCAAGACCACGAGGCGCGTCACTGCGCTCAGACGGCGCCCCTTGGGCTTTGGTGAGGGGGTCGTGGTCACGGGGGCTCTGTCTGGATGACGGTCCAAGAGGGGTTAGGTTTCGTTCTTGCCTGCGCAACCGGCCCTCGTCAAAGGCCGTCTTGCAACGAGCATGACCCGACACCTCCTCAGACTCGCAGCGGCCCTCCTTTGCGCAACCGTGCTCTGCGGATGCGCCCAGATATCCACGAGGAGGATCCCGAACATCGACCTGGCGGGCCACAAGAGGATATTCGTCGAGCACCGCCTGGTGGACTCCTTCGGCGTCGCGGACGCGATCGCCAGGCAGCTCAGGGACATGGGCTACGACGCGTCCGCGGGGGCGCCGACCATGATGCCCGGCGACACGGAGCTCATCGTCTCCTACGACGACATGTGGACGTGGGACTTCAACACCTACATGATCGAGTTCGACGTGCAGGTGCGCTCCGCGAGATCGGACAAGATCGTCGCGATGGGCCATTATTTTCGGCCCAGCATGGTGTTCGGTCATCCGCCCGACGCCATGATCCACGAGCTGCTCGTGAAGCTGTTCAAGCACGCGTGATTCGTGCTCTCGTCGGGCCGGGTGCCCGGCCCGTGGCTCATGACCAGGAAGTCATGGGTCGGCGCGGGCTCGGGGGCCTCGATGAATTGCGGCAGCTGGCGGGCCCTCTCGGGCATGCGCTGGCCGGTGTGGTGGTATCTGGCTCCTTGTGTGTTCATGGCGTGTGCGGTTTGGAGCCCGCTCCCTTGCCCCCACCGGTTCAGGGCCAAAAAAAAGCCCCCCCGGTGCGAGCACCGGAGGGGCAAATTTTGATCAATGATCAGAGCCCCCGCGGCGCGTAAAGCGACGAGACAATAACGACTGCGACCGCGGAGGCGGAAACAGAGGCTGTGATCGAGGCTTTGCCTGAGGGAATCATTGGACGAGCAGAAGAGAACGAAGGCGCGGGTCCCTGTCAAGCCGGAGTGCGGGCAGCCAAATTCGCGTGACAAGCCCCGGGACGCCGGGACACTTGCCCCGATGCTCCAGCCTCGCCTGGCCGCCGCAACCGTGGCCGCGTTCCTCGCTTGCTCGCTGGGCCGCGCCGCCGCGTGGCCCGCGGTCCAGAGCGACCTGGCGCCCGATCCCGCGGTCCATTGGGGCGTCCTCGCGAACGGCCTGCGCTACGCGGTGCGCCACAACGCCGAACCGAAGGGCCGCGTCTCGATCCGCCTCATGGTGGCGGTGGGATCCATCGAGGAGCGCGAGAGCGAGCGCGGGATCGCCCACTTCACGGAGCACATGGCCTACCGCGGCACCCGCCAGCACCCCGACGGGAGCATGACCTCCGAGCTCCAGAGGCTGGGCGTCGGCTTCGGCCCGGACTCAAGCGCCTTCACCTTCTGGGACCACACGATCTACCAGCTCGAGCTGCCGGACAACAGCGACGCGACCCTGCGCGAGGGCCTCGGGGTGTTCAGCGAGTACGCGGGCGACATCACCTTCGACCCGGCGCTGATCGAGCGCGAGCGCGGCGTCGTGCTTAACGAGCGTGACACGAGGGACACCCCCGACGCCCGCTCGGGCGAGGCGAACCTCGAGCTTCTCTGGCCCGACTCCGTGCAGGTGAGGCGCAGGCCGATCGGCCTGGCCGAGAACATCCGGCATTTCACCCGCGAGCAGTTCGTCGCCTTCTACGACGCGTGGTACCGGCCGGAGCGCATGGCCGTCGTGGTCGTCGGCGACATCGACCCGAAGGCCGCTGAGCGCCTCGTGGCCTCCGTCATGGGCGGACTGAAAGCGAGGGCGCCTGCGAGGGCCGGCCCCATTCATTCCGTCCCCGAGAAATCCGGAGCCCCGACGATCTGCGTCTTCGAGGACAGCGGGCTGACCGGGGTCACCTGCCGCCTCGAGCACCCGCTCTCCGACCCGGTCTCGCCCGACACCCATGAGCGGCGCGTGCGCCAGATGCGCCGCGCCATGGCCTTCTACATCCTCCAGAAGAGGGTTGCGAAGCTCGCCAAGACCTCCGAGGGGAAGGTCGTGGTGGCCGATGCCGGCGTCACGGGGATGCTCGAGGGCTGGTCGGTGGCCAGCTTCGGTGCCACCGGCAACATGAACGACTGGAAGGGATTCATGGCCAAGATGGAGCAGGAGCAGAGGCGCGCCTACCAGTTTGGCTTCACGGCGGCGGAGATGGAGGTGACCAAGGCGGGGTTCGCCACCTCGTACGCCAACGCGGTGCGCACCTCAGACTCCTGGCACTCCGACTGGCTGTCGACGCGGCTCGCGAACACGATGCTCGAGGGCTCAGTCTTCACGACGCCGGCGTCGTACCAGAAGGACATCGAGGCCGACCTTGCCGCGACGACGGCCGAGGAATGCAGGCAGGAGTACCGCCGGGCGTGGACCGCGCAGTCGCAGCACGTCTTCGTCTCCGCGAACCCCATCTTCAAGGTGACGGCCAAGGATATCGCGGGGATGCTTAACGCGAGCCGGGCGACCGCCGTCACCCGGCCATCGGAGCAGGCGAGCGTGGCCTTCGCGTACACCGACTTCGGGCCCCCGGGCAAGATCGTGTCCTCGCAGTACGCGAAGGACCTCGACGTCCACCAGGCGCAGCTCTCGAACGGCGTGCGGTTCAACTTCAAGCCGACGCCCTTTGAGGCGGGCACGGTGATCATCGCCCTGCGGGTGGGAACCGGGATTCTCAGCGAGCCCCGCGACAAGCCGGGCCTGGACTTGCTTGCGAACGGGCTTGTCTCGTACGGGGGCCTGGGACGGCACTCGGTCGAGGACCTGCAGGACGCGCTTGCCGGCCACTCGCTTTCGATCGACTTCTCGGTCGGCACCGATGCCCTTGAGTTCTACGGGCGCTGCGAGCCGAAGGAGCTCGGTCTTTGCCTGCGCCTCATCGCGGCCTACCTCACGGACGCGGGCTACCGCGAGGACACTCTTCCGCAGGTCAGGGCCAACATGAACAGCATGTACTCGTCCCTCGCGGCCTCGCCCGCCGGGCCGATCCAGATGAGCGCGCCACGCATCCTCTCGGGCGGCGACCTGCGGTTCGGGACGGCGACGCCCGGCGAGTTCAGCCAGAGGACGATCAAGGAGCTGAAGGAGTGGGTGGACCCCCAGCTCAAGCATGGCCCCATCGAGCTTGGCATCGCAGGGGACACCACCTGGGAGGACGCCTCGGCCGCGGTGGCCTCCACACTTGGGGCGCTGCCCCAGCGCGACGAGCGGGACACCGCGCTCGACCTGCAGCAGCTGCGCCTCCGGGGCAGGCCCGGCATGCCGCTCTACCTGTTCACTACGGCCCCGAGCCTGCGGCTCGTGGCGCTTAGCCGTTTCTGCCCGGTGCTCGACCTTGGCGACATGCACATGGACAGGCGCTGCCGCTTCCTGGCGGCGCTCCTGACGGAGCGCATGCGGGTCCGCCTCAGGATAGAGCTCGGCGCCTCCTATGGGTTTGACGCCGCCTTCGTCAGCTACACGGGCTTCCCGGAGCTGAGCTACTTTTCCGTCTCGACGACGGTCTCGTCCGAGCTCGCCGAGCGGGCGAACCAGCTCCTCGCCGACGAGATCGAGTCGCTGCACCGCGGGAACATCTCCGAGGACGAGTTCGAGCGGGTGAAGCAGCCCTTCGTCTCCAAGCGCGCCGAGGACCTCAGGGACAACAGCTACTGGAGCTATACGGTCCTCAGGGACTCCCAGGAGTTCCCTGAGAGGCTCGACGAGGCGAGGGACAGGCAGGCGGACTGCGCCTCCATCACCCGGGCGGAGATCGCCGACCTGACGGATCGCTACTTCAAGCCCGAGAGGTGGTTCCAGTTCACCGCTTACCCGCAGGTCTCGACCACTTTCCAGAAGCCGACGCTGCAGGCGTTCAAGTAGCCCCTCCCCGGCACCCCCGGGATTCGGTCATTCCGATTGGAATAAAGCGGCCACCGGGATACTCTTACCCTGCGTGAAACACTTCTTTCCCACGATTGCCTTTCTGGCCTCCGCAGCCGCGCTGATGGCCGACACCGATATGAAATCCACCAAAACGCCCACAGCGGCCGCCGCCTGCGCCATCGACGGTCCGAAGTCCGCCTGCGGCCTTCCCTCGAATGTCGTCATCGACATGTCAAAGGCCGCCGTGAAGCACTCCGACGAGGAGTGGCAGAAGCTGCTGACGCCGGAGCAGTACCGAGTGACCCGCCAGCAGGGCACCGAATACCCCTTCCGCAACGCCTACTGGGACAACCATGAGGACGGCGTTTACTTCTCGTCCAACAGCGACACGCCGCTCTTCGACAGCCACGACAAGTTCGACAGCGGCACGGGCTGGCCCAGCTTCACGAAGCCGATCGAGCCCCTCTTCGTCTCCGCGCAGACCGACTCGTCCCTCGGCATGGTCCGCGACGAGGTCCACTGCACGGTGGACGGCGCCCACCTGGGCCACGTCTTTGACGACGGCCCGGCCCCGACCGGAATGCGCTACTGCATCAACTCGGCCTCGCTGCGGTTCATGCCGCGCAAGGAGTACGAGGGCTGGGTCGCTGCGCACGGAGCCCCGGCGGCCAAGTAGGACCAATCCCCGTTGACCACGATGAACCTCAAGCGCCATTTTCTCCCCCTTCTCATCCTCATCTCAATGACGACATTCGCAAACTCTGGAAAGGCAGACTCCGTCGTTCTCGGCGGCGGCTGCTTCTGGTGCCTCGACGCCTCCTACAAGCTGCTTCCCGGCGTCACCGGCGTGACCGCCGGCTACTCGGGCGGCAAGCTCGCCAACCCGACCTACGAGCAGGTCTGCACCGAGGAGACGGGCCACGCGGAGGTCGTGAAGATCGATTACGACGCGAAGGTCACCTCGCTGGACAAGATCCTCGCCTTCTTCTGGCACGTCCACAACCCGACGCAGGTCGGCGGCCAGGGCAACGACATGGGCGATCAGTACCGCTCCATCATCCTCTACGCCAGTCCCGAGCAGAAGGCCGCCGCCGAGAAGTCGCGCGACGAGGAGCAGAAGAGCCTGAGCGACCCGATCACGACGCAGATCGTGCCCCTCGTGAAGTTCTGGCCGGCGGAGGACTACCACCAGGACTATTTCGCGAAGCACCCCAACCAGGGCTACTGCTCGGCGGTCATCCGCCCGAAGGTGAACAAGCTCAAGCAGATGCTTGATTCGGGGAAGTGATTCCCCGCGGGGACGGGCGCCTCAGCGCTCGTGCCCGTAAGGGTCGGCCTGGTTCTCGATCGCGCGCTGGCGGCCCATGATGTTGGCCACGACATAGCGCTCGTTGAGCTCGTTGAGGACTTCGTCCACGTCGCGCTCCTGCACATAGTGGGCTAGCGCGTGGGCACGGAGCACCTCCCAGTAGCTCTCGAGCTCCTGGTTCTCGATGACACCCAGGGACTCCGTGGCCGCCGCGGCGCTCGCATGGTAGTCGTTGAGCTTCTTGGCGACAATGAGGCGCGCGTCCGACTCCATCTCCTGCGCGGCGAGCAGCGCGTCGCGGTCGTGCATGAGGGCCAGGTTGTCGACCCAGCCGACGATGCCCTTGATCGGCAGGTCGATCAGATGGACGTCCTTGTAGGGGGAGTTGGCGGCGAACATCGCCATCGAGCGCGTCAGCGACTCGAGCTGGAGCGCCGTCCTGTCGAGGCTGTCGGCGCCCATGCGCAGCTCGGCGAAGGCCTGGGCCTTGTCGCCGAATGCCGCGCGCACGCCGCCGGTCTGGCCCCCGAAGGACACCGCGACGTTCTTGATGTTGCGCGCAAGCGCCAGGAGCTGCTCGCCGTAGTGCTCGATCAGGCGGTCCCAGGACTTGATGGCCTCGGCGATCTTGCTGCTCCTTCGGTAATTCTCCGAGACCTGCCCGAGGTAGATCCTCAGGCGCTCGCGGATCGCGTTCTTAAGCCAGTTCTCGATGGCCTCGAGCTTTCCCAGGCGGGCCTCAACGGCCGCCTCAGTGTCGAGGACCGTCTGCATGGACGACTCGAAGACGTCCCTCTGCTTCTTGGTCGCCAGGATGCCAAAGGGGGGCCGCGTCTCCGACACCTGTTGTTTCTCCGCGACGAGCCGTTCGAGCGCATCTTTAAGTGCGTTTCGGCAAAGGTCGAGGTACGCCTCGTCGCGCAAAAGCGAGATTACGTCGTCAGGCAGCGACATACCCGATGAGAATGCGGGGGTTCATAGCTGATTAGTAGGTCAAAAACAGACCAAAGTGCCTTCTGGTCAAACAGAAAGGCATAAGTATAACCACGCGTTCCGCTTCCATATGTTCTTTTCCCGCGGTTTCTTGACGCACACCTTCATCAGATGATGATCGGCTCAATCTTACCAAAATTGCATGAAATACCGTAAATTGGGCCGCACAGGCCTAAATGTCTCAGAAGTAGGCTTTGGAGCTTGGGCCATCGGGGGGAGCTGGGGCCCCCAATCGGAGGCCGATTCGGTGGCGGCCCTCAACCGGGCGCTGGACCTGGGGGTGAACTTCATCGACACCGCGGCGGGATATGGAGACGGCAAGAGCGAGCGGATCATCGGCAGCGTGCTGAAGAGCCGCCGGGACAGCGTGATCGTGGCCACGAAGACGCCCCCGATGGAGGGGCCCTGGCCGCCTTCGCCGTATTGCGATGTCGCGGCACGGTATCCGGAGAAGTACCTGAGGTCCAATATCGAGGAGCGGCTTAGGAACCTCGGGACCGAGGCCATCGACATTTTGCAGCTCCACACCTGGACGCGCGCCTGGAACCGCAACCCGGAACCCTTCGAGGTCCTCAAGAAGCTGAAGAAGGAGGGCAAGGTGCGCTTCGTCGGCATCTCGACGCCGGAGCACGACCAGAACAGCGTGATCGAGCTCATCCGCGGCGGCTGGGTCGACGTGGTCCAGGTGATCTACAACATCTTCGAGCAGGAGCCCGCCGCCGAGCTCCTTCCGGCGGCCGCGGAGTCCGATGTCGGGATCATCGTGCGCGTCGTCTTTGACGAGGGCTCCCTGACCGGAAAGTGGACAAGCGAGACGACGTTCCCGGAGGGGGACTTCCGCAGGAACTACTTTGCGGGCGACAGGCTGGGGCGCGCCGTCGCGAGGGCGGCGAAGGTCGGCTCGGAGCTCGCTGGCAGCGGCTTCACGCTCCCGCAGGCCGCCATCAAGTTTGCGCTGGGTCACCAGGCTGTCGGCACCGTGATCCCTGGCATGCGCAATCCCGCGCAGGCCGAGGCCAACTGTGCGGTCAGTGAGCTCCCGGCGATCGCTCCGGAGCTGATGGAGCGCCTTCATGCGCACAACTGGCAGCGGGGATTCTGGTACTCGGGCAAGTAGGTCAGCGCGACCGGCCCTGCGGGCGGGCTGCCACCTCGATCTGGCGCTGGCGGAAAGCCACCTTCTGCCAAGTGCGCCCGGTCGAGGACCACAGGCGGCCATTCTGGAACACGAGGGCATCCGTCGTGCCGGCGTTTTCCGGGCCGCCCTTCCTTAGAGTCGAGAACTCGGTGGGCTGGATCTCGTAGTCCATGCTCTCGCTGCGCCCCCGGTTGCTCGAGGACCCCAGGCTCGCCTGGGAACCGAGTGTCAGGCTGGCTCCCGATCCCGAGCTGCGCAGCGACTGGACGCGCCTGCCGACAAGGTCGGCCGCGAACTGGTTCGTATCCCTGTCGCTGTTGGCGTGGAAGATCTTCGTGCCCATGTTCCCGAGGAACGCGTCGGTGAGGGTCCTCGCGTCGGCTCCTCCCCCCATGGCTGCGGCGAGGCTCGGGTAGTTCTGGGTCATGTACACGCTCGCGGCCCTGGACGACCGCGCCGTTGCCTGGAACAGCGGGTCGTAGCGGCTCGCGAAGTGCTGGCATTCGTCGGCCCATATGAAGACCGGCCTTCCCTGGCCGGCGAGGTTGTCGGTGCGCCTCTCGACCGCCTTCTGCAGGCAGTACTTCCAGAGGACCGCGGCCATGCGCCCGACCTCGCTCCATTCCTTGACGGGCAAATCCACGATCACGATGCGCCCGGCGATCACGTCCTCGGGAACGAGGTTCGTGCCCTCGCAGAAAAGCTCGCGCATCTTTCCCCGCATGAGCCCCTCCGCGAGCGTCGAGAACATGGCGACGATGCTGCCGCGGGTCTTGTCGCCGAGGGTGGGGAAGTGGCAGAGCCAGTAGGCGGCCATCTCGCGGCAGTCCATCTCCCAAGGCGTGCCAAGCGCGCGCTCCCTCGCGGCCTCGATCATCCGCCAGCACGAGGAGCCCCGCCGCCATTCCGCCGACGCCAGCGACGCGGCGTCCGGCGGTGCACTGCGGACCACGTCGAACATGGCGTGAAGCGAAACAGGCTCTCCGGCCATCGAGAGCGTGTCGACGCAGTTGCGAACGAGGGAGCGCATCGCGCGCTCCCAGAAGGGGTCGCCCCCGCGCTGTCTCGACTCCCCGGAGCCGATCGAGGCCACCTCCATGACGAGGTTCACGATGTTCTCGGTGAGCCCCGCCCCGTTTCCCGAGCGCGTCGACTCGTAGGAGAGAAAATTGAAGGCCCATCCCTCCTGCCTCCCGAAGAGGGCCAGGTCGCCCCCGCGTCCGGTTTCCTGCGCGTAGCTTCTCCAGAGCGCCGTCTCCTCGGGCTTCGCGCAGAGCACGAGGCCCCCGAAACCCGCCGACATGAAAGACCGGGCGAGCGACCTGCCGCTGCCCGAGGTCTTTCCCGAGCCCGTGCCGCCGAAGACCATCGTGCCCTCGCACGCATCCTTGATCCGCCATGGGTCCGGGCCCATGGCCACGAGACCCTGGTGGTCGGGCCAGCCGAGCGTCGGCGGCTCTCCCTTCACAGGCTCCTGCCGCCGATCTCGTGGGCGACGGCTGTCCGCGGGCTGCAGGCCTGCTCGAAGAGTTCGTCCAGCGAGGCGAGGTGCGGGCGCGCGACCCTAGAAGGCGGGGTCAGCACGTCCCGCGGCTTGCCGTGAAGGACCGCGCGCTCGAGCTCGACTCCGAGAAGGTTGCCCGCCTGGCGCAGCTGCTCGGCGTCGGCGCCGAGCCCAAGCTGGTCGATGACCGGCAGAACGGAGCGCAGCGCCACCACGGGATCCTGTGTGCCAGAGCGAACAATGCGCTCGTTCACATCGTCCAGCGTCGAGGCGAACTCGCGCGCAAGCCATTCGGAGGAGAGGGCCGGCATGCCTCTCGATAAGGCCTCGGCCGAGAGTTCGGCGTCGCACGGGTGCTGCTGCGGTGCCTGGAAAGGGTCGAAGCCTGTGGTGTGGACATGGCCGGCATCGTGTGAGGGCGAGGGAATCACCGCGCCGCCGTACCGCTCTGCCTTCGCGCGTGTGGCGGCGGCGTCCAGCGCCGACAGCGAGCCGGGGCAGTGGCAGGCCATGTGCTGCCTGACCGAGAGCCTCCACGGGCCTTCCGAAGGAAGCCCGATCTTCCTCGGCCTGTGGTAGGTGAGCGAGCTGGCTACCAGGGCCTCCAGCTGTTCCGCCATGGCCGCCACCACTGCCGGGGGCAGCTCGGAGGTCAGCCGCTCCCGTGAGGCCGGCCTCTCGCCGATGACCATCCGCTCAAGGATCCGGAGGACGGCGATCCGCGGCGCCTCCATCGCGGCGAGGAGCTTTTCCTGGACGCCTTCGACCGCAAGCACGGGGGCCTTGTCGCCGCGGAGCGTCACGCGGTAACCCAGGCGGCGCAGGGCCTCGGCCTGGCGCAGCGGCCATTCGCGCAGCTGGCGCTGGCCCGCTCTCGCGAGCGGGGCCGGATCAAGGCAGGAGAGCCTCAGCGGCTCCTCGAGGGGGCACGTAAGGTTCAGCACCCTGGAGTGAACGTGCAGGAAGGGCATCAGCCAGCGGTTGTTCGGCTCGGCGAACTGCCCGGCAAGGAAGCGGCCCGTCGTCCGTGACGGCCCCTTCACGTGCGTGGACGCCGCCGGCTCGATCATCACGGTGGCGCCGTCGGCAAGCCTCACGAACTCGTCCAGGACGCGCCTGTCGCCCGCGACGAGGGCGAGAGCCGAGACCGAGGGATCGGCCGCATGGACAAAGTCGAAGGCGCCAAACCGTCGGGCGGGCCTGGAATATTCCGGCGGAAGGGGACGGTGGGGCGGCACGTTGCCCACCTGGTAGTGCGACGGGCCAAACCCCGGCTTCCAGGGAAAGGCGCCCGTGAAGAGCTTTCGCCAGCGCTGCAGGTCGAGTTTGCCTGCAAGCCCTCCTAGTTCCCCGGTCATCGAGCCCACGCAGTACGGCTTCGGGAAGGGTGCAAGAACCGAGGCTTCGACCCCCAAAAGGAACCTGTGGTAGTTGGAATGGTGGCTGGAATGGACCGCCAGCGGGAAGGGGTAGGTTGTCCGCTCCATGGCTTGTCCTCTCCTAGCGGCTGGAGCTGATGAAGCTCGTGACCCTTGTCATGCGGTCAGAGCGCTTTGTCGCGGCCGAATCCTCCGACATCACCACGCCCGGCAGCGGTGGCCCGATCGCAAAGGAGATGACGACCGGAGGAGCCGCGAGGTAGACTCCGTTGCCTGGCTGGGTTGCCGTCACCGTGACCTCACCCGTGGGACCTGTTGGCGTGATGACGGTGCCGACCAGCGTGGCCGGTCCGGAGTCCAGTATCAGCGTCACGGGCAGGCCGCTGGTCGAGCTGACGACGACGGGGAACGGGGGTGTCCGGACAGTGACCGCGCCTGGCGGGGAATACACGATCGTCTGGGCGATGAGGGCGGAGAAGTGGGCGACGACTGAGCGGCTGGCGTTCATGATAACCGTCGTCCGGGGATTCGTGCCCGAGGCGTCGCCGGTCCATCCGGTGAAGGTGTTTCCGGCGTTCGCCGTCGCCGTTACGGTCGCCAGCGAATTGGCCGGATAGATGCCACCGCCGTTCACGGTCCCTGAGCCCGACGTGCCAGTGGAGAGCTGGTTGAAACGAAGGGGTGTCGGAGTCGGCAGGGGCGGCCTGGTGGGAGCCGGCGTAGGCACCGCCGTGGGAGCCGGGGTGGCGCTGGGTGACGGGGACGGCGTCGGGGATGGGGAAGGTGTCGGTGTCGGGGTGGGTGTGGGCGTCGGGGTTGGAGTCGGGGTCGGAGAGG
>DASRSJ010000050.1:0-2527 GCA_035656555.1 Opitutaceae bacterium | reverse complement strand
GGGCATGGTCCGCAACACCGGCAAGCATGCGGCCGGCATCATCATCACCGACAAGCCCCTCGAGGAGTTCGTGCCGCTGACGCTCCAGGAAGGCGACGTCACCGTGCAGTTCGACATGAACGCGGTGGGCAAGCTGGGGCTGCTCAAGATGGACTTCCTGGGCCTGAAGACCCTGACAGTGATCGCGGACGCGGTGGACAACATCCGAAGGACGGTCGACGCGGCCTTCGACATCGAGACGATCCCGATCGAAGATCCGAAGACCTTTGCGCTGCTCAACAGCGGCAAGACGACCGGCGTCTTCCAGCTGGAGTCGGGAGGCATGCAGAACCTCTGCCGCCAGCTGCAGGTTTCCTCCATCGACGAGATCATAGCGCTCATCGCCCTCTTCCGTCCGGGCCCGATGGACTGGATCCCGGACTACATCAAGGGCAAGAAGGACCCGAGCACGGTGCGCTACCCGCACAAGCTGCTGGAGGAGGTCTGCAGCGAGACCTACGGCGTCATGGTGTACCAGGAGCAGGTCATGGAGGCCGCGAAGATCGTCGCCGGCTACACGCTAGGCGGCGCCGACATGCTCCGGCGAGCGATGGGCAAGAAGGATGCCGCGGCGATGGCCGAGGAGCGCAGCAAGTTTGTCAGCGGCGCCAAGAAGACCAACGGGATCGATGAGAAGACCTCGGACGCGATCTTCGAGATCCTGAACAAGTTCGCGGGCTACGGCTTCAACAAGTCGCACTCCGCGGCCTATGCCCTCCTGAGCTACCAGACGGCGTACCTGAAGGCCAACCACCCGGTCCACTTCATGGCGGCCATGCTGAGCGCCGAGCTTGGCAACTCCGACAAGGTCTCCCATTTCGTCGCCGAGTGCGAGTCGATGGGGCTCGTGGTCCTCGGGCCCGACGTGAACGAGTCGCGCGAGATGTTCACGCCGGTCGGCGGAAAGATCCGCTTCGGCCTGGCGGGCATCAAGGGCGTGGGCGAGCTGGCGGCGCAGAAGATCATCGCCGAGCGTGAGGCCAACGGCTCCTTCAAGGACTTCGAGGACTTCGCGACCCGGGTCGATGGCAGGGCCGTCAACAAACGCGTCTTCGAGCACCTGGTGAAGACCGGCGCCTTCGACTTCAGCGGCTCGAGCCGGCGCCACCTCTTCGATGGGCTGGATGCGGCCATCGCCGCCAGCTCCGCTCAGGCGAGGGACAAGGCCGCCGGCCAGGACACGTTCTTCGGCACCCTGGCGCCGGTCACCGAGTCCAGGAACGGCAGGCACAAGGCGGCCGGCTCCGGCGCCCCGGACTTTAGCCCCCACGAGCGCCTCACCTTCGAGAAGGAGCTCTTGGGCTTCTATGTCTCGGGCCACCCGATGAACACCTACGCGGGCCTGTGGGAGTCGATCGACACCACGGCCGCCGACGCGCTCGCGGCCCTGCCGGACCGCGGGGAATTCCGCCTCTGCGGCGTCGCGGGCAACCTCATCAAGAAGTACGCGAAGAAGGACAACCGCCCCTGGGTCGCCTTCACGCTTGCGACCCGCAAGTCCACGATCTCGCTGAACATGTTCGCGGACGCGTTCGCGAGCTACGGGACAGCGCTCTCCGAGAACACGCCGGTCCTTGTCCAGGGCAACATCATCCGGGGCGCCGACGGCCCGAGGGTGAACGTCAAGGAGTGCTACCCCCTCGAGGCCGCGGTCTCCCGGACCGTGCGGCGCGTCACCTGGCTCGTGCGCCCCGGCGACCCGAACCTGGAGTCGTTCCTTCGCAAGCTGCGCGAGGCGATCATCAAGGAGCAGGGGGACACCCGGATGGAGTTCGCGGTGCTCCTGGAGGGCGGCGTGGCCCCGGTGGCCGAAGCGAGCGCCGCGCTCTCATGGCGGCTCTCCGGCTCGGGCTTCCAAGAACTTCGATCGCATCCCGCCGTCGCGGGCGTGCGCATCGAGACAAGACCCCTTGAACTGAAGGCTGAAAAAAGATGGGCGAGACACTAGAGAACCACGCGTCGCAGGTCCTCCAGTCCGTGCGCCCCGGCGTTCCCGCGGACGCTGCCCTGCGCGAATACCTCGCCCGCAACACGACGCTCGGCGCCGTCGGCAAGCGCTCGGTCAGCCGCGCCGTCTTCACCTATTTCCGGTGGCTGAACTGGCTCAGCCGCTCCGACTCGTTCCAAAGGCAGGTGACCGCGGCGCAGAAGCTCCAGCAGCGCTTCGACCAGGATCCGGCCTCGATCAAGGCCGAGACGATGGCTGCCCGCGCGGTCCCGGAGTGGCTCAAGTCGGAGATGGAGGTTTCCCTGGCCTTCCTTCGGCAGCTGCAGACCGAGCCGGCGCTATGGATCCGCGCCAAGGCCGGCACGGCGTCAAAGCTCGCACAGGCCGTCGCTAACATGGCCCCTGCTCGCTTCCCCGCCTCGCTCAAGGTGCCGCCGAGCCTCGCGGCCCTCAAGTACTCCGGGACGTCGGATCTTCACAAGATGCCCCAGTTCCAGAGCGGCGAATTCGAGATCCAGGACCTCGCCTCACAGGTCGTCG
>DASRSJ010000049.1:0-8325 GCA_035656555.1 Opitutaceae bacterium | reverse complement strand
AGGCGCCTTTTTTTATTCCGGCTTGGGTATGCCGAGCTTTGCCATCAGCTCGTAGAACGTAGGTCGGCTGATGCCGAGCTCGTTGGCGGCCGCCGTGATCTTCCCGGAGTGCTTGCGAAGGGCGTTTGTCATCATCTCCTTCTCAAGGGTTTCACGGGCCTCCTTCAGGGTCGTGCCGTGGGAGGCGGATGCGCCTGAGCTGAGCTCGAGGTCCTGGGCTGTCAGGCGCTTGGAGCTGCCCATGATGACGGCACGCTTCACGCGGTTCTGGAGCTCGCGCACGTTTCCGGGCCAGGTGTGGCCGCGGAGCGCCCGCAGGGCTTCAGGGCCGAAGGCCACGCCCACCTTCTTGTTCTGCTCGGCAAAGCGGGTGAGGAAGATCTGTGCCAGCAGCAGCACGTCGTTCTCTCGCTCCATGAGCGGAGGAAGGACGATCTGGACGACCGCGAGGCGGTAGAAGAGGTCCTCCCTGAAGGTGCCTTCAACCATGGCCTTTTTGAGGTCGACGTTGGTCGCCGCGATCACGCGGGTGTCGACCTGGATCTCCTGGCGACCACCGACCCGCTCGATGCGCTGCTCCTGGAGGAATCGAAGGAGTTTCACCTGGATCGGGAGCGGTATCTCGCCGATTTCATCGAGGAAGAGGGTCCCACCGTCCGCGCTCTCGATCCGGCCCTTCCTCATCGCATGGGCGCCCGTGAAGGCGCCCTTCTCGTGGCCGAAGAGCTCGCTCTCGATGAGCGACTCCGGGATGGCACTGCAATTGATCGGGATGAAGGGGCCGTCCTTGCGCGCGCTCCGGCGGTGGATCGCCTGCGCGGCCATCTCCTTGCCGGTGCCGCTCTCGCCGAGCAGGAGGACGGAGGCGTCGGTCGTGGCCACCTTCCGGATCGAGGAAAAGACGCTCTGCATCCGCGCGTGGGTGCCCAGCATCCCCTCGAAGTCGTCGCCCTGGAGGCGTTGCTGGAGCTCCCGGTACTCGCGCTCAAGGAGGCCCACGTGGAAGGAGCGCTTCAGCATCAGCTTGAGCTCTGACATCTCGACCGGCTTGCCCATGAAGTCGTAGGCGCCCATCCCGATCGCCCGCATCGCGTTGTCCTTTTCCCCCTGGCCGGAAACGATGATGACCTTCACCAGGTTGTCCGCGTTAAGAAGCTCGGCGAGCGTGGCCAGGCCCTCCTCGGCGCTCGCGGGGTGGGGCGGCAGCCCCAGGTCCAGGAGGACTGCGGCGGGACGGCTTGCCTGGAACTGCTCCAACGCGGAAACCCTGTCCTCGGCCAGGACGACATCGTAGTCCTTGGTGAGCGCCCACTTCATCTGGGTGCGTATTTCCTCGTCGTCGTCTACGATGAGCAGCTTGGGCTTCATGGTTTTTGCGGAGCCAGGGGTAGAAACACCTCGAATGTGGTACCCTTGCCGAGCTCGCTTGCAACGGTGATCCGTCCGCCGTGGCCCTCCACGATCATCTTGCTCTGGAACATCCCGATCCCGAGCCCCGTCTTCTTTGTCGTCTGGAAGGGCCTGAAGAGGCCCTTGGCGAGAAACTCAGGGCTCATGCCGGCGCCGTTGTCGGCGACCGAGAGGACCGCCCAGTGACCCTCGCGGCGGGTCTCCACCCGGATGTTTCCGCCGCGGCCGAGCGCCTCGGTTGCGTTCAGCACAAGGTTCGTCACGACCTTGCCGAACTGCTCCCTGTCGAGCATCACTTTCGGCAGGGGGCGAAGGTCCTTGGAGAGGGCGCCGCCCGCGGCCTGCTCCAGGGATTCCATCCCCGCCGTTACGACGTCGTTCAGGTCCTGCGGGGTCGGATGGAGGGTGCTCTCGTGGCGGAGCATGCCAAGCCTCCCGATCAGCCGGTTGATGTGGTCCACCGACTTCGACACCCCGCGCAGCGCATCCTCCCGGAACGCGGGATCATCGAAGTGATCCGGAAGGTTCTGGAGCATCAGGTTGAGCGTGGAGGCCGCGTTCTTCAGGTCGTGGACAAAGAAGGCGGCCATGGTCTGGAACGCCTCGAGTTCCTTTGCCTGGAGAAGCTTTTGAGAGAGCTGGGCGTTCCTAAGCCTCGCAGCGGCGTCGTCGGCGACGCACTTTAGCATGTCGAAGTCCTGGAGGGAGAATTCCACCCCTCCCACGCGGTCGCCAAGCGTGATCAGGCCGATAACCTCACCTTGGGTGACCAGCGGCACGCAGATTCGGTGGCCCCCGTTAGGAAACTGGCTGGGGTGCCTGTCCTTCAGCTCTCCCGCCCACTCCGAGCGGTGCTCCTCCAGGTCCAAGGCGTCGGGAGCCGACTCAAAGAGTTTCTTGAGCGTCGCCGCCGTGGCGGCAGAGATCTTCGATTCGGCCATCTTCTCCCCCGAGACGAACGTGGAGGCGGTCAGTTCCATGCCTTCGCGGTTGTCATCCCAGAGCCAGATTGCCACGGAGAGGGACTGGAATATGTCGGCCAGCATCTTGAGCAGGGACCTGCACAGCTCATCCTTCTGCACGCGGGACGCTGTGCCCTCCGTGAATTTCCTCCAGACGGTGCGGTAGTCGTAAAGCGGCCTCTGGAAGTTTCGGCTGACAAAACGCCTCAGGTGCATCCTTACCCGGTCGGACTGCAGGAAGATCGCAAAGACGACCAGCGAAACGAGCGTCACGAAGGCCTTCAGCGCAAACTCGTTGTCGCCCCCAACGTAGGCGGCCATCTTCGCCAGGATCCCCACGACGACCAGGTAGATGCCGGCGAGGAGAACGGTGATCGAACCCTGGAGGACCGACTGGGAAGGGTAGACGGCGACCTCGAATTGGCGGGTCCTCAGGAAGGACCTCGCGACCAGGGCCGCGGCGACAATGAGCGCCACTGAATTGAGGAGCTCCAGCTTGAGGTCGACCCCGCGGAAGAGCAGCACCTGGCTGCTGGTGTAGATCCGCACGATGAAGATCGCCCCGACCCCCATCAGCATAAACTTGATCCTCCAGCGTATTGTCCCCACGGCAGCGCGAAAGGTGCGCTCCAGGTTCATGACGATGAGGATCGATGAGACGAGGAGTGCTGCGTAGACGATCACGCCCGCCCAGCCGATATCCAGGAGCAGCGGGGAATCGGGATCGGAGAACCGGAATCCTCCAATGAGGTGGTAGCGAAAGACTGCGGCAAAGATTGGGAGGGCCGCCACCAGCGCGAGGGAGCGCAACGGTCGGCTCTTCAGGTATTCAAAGGCGTCGCCCCGGGCGAATGTGAAGCTAAACAGCAGCCAAATACCGGGGACCAGCGAGACGCTGAGCGTGCGGTAGAGCTGGAAAGGGAACACAGCATCCCTGGAATGCGCCAGGGAGACCAACCCGGCCAAAATCGCCTCCACGGCGAGGGTCGCCATGCCGTAAACCCATATCCAATCCGCGGTCTTTCTCTGGGGTCTGATCAGGCGAACCGCGGCCATGGCAACCGCAAGGCCGGCCCCTGCAAACGGAAAAAACACCGCAGCCTTCATCCAACGGGCCTCAGGCGGGTGTATCGGCGTTCAATATGCATTCAATCTTGATAGCGTCTGCACGATATCCTGCCGGCACGGCCGCCAGCTGTAAAAACAAAAGCTGCACAGGCGTTAGCCTGTGCAGCTTCAGTTGAAAAAACGCTGGACTAGATTAAGCCTTCGAGAGCTTGCTGCGGAAGGCGTAGGCGCCCACTGCGAGAAGTCCGAGACCGAGCAGGGCAACGGTGGTGCCGCTGTCCGGAACGTTGGCGAAATTGGTCGAGGCAAAACCCGTGATGCCGTTGGCGCTGAAGTCCAGCGAGTAGGTACCGGGTGTATCGGTGTAGCCAGTGGCCTGGAAAATGCCGGTGCCGGAGATCAGCCAGCCAGGGTTCGCGCCGCCATCAGGCGTCACCACGAACGACGAAGCAATGAAGCTGAACGTGCTGGCGCCGCTGGTGAAGGTCCAGAGATCACCACCGTTTTCGGACGGGTCGGTCAGGCCGGCGCCGGAGAAATTCGGGCTGGTGCCGGTGAGGAGGATCGTCGCGAACGAGATGCTGCCACCAGGATTGCTGGGGACCGTGATACCCGTGAACGTCGGGCCGCCGACACCGGTGATCTGGGTGTTGACGAAGGTGAGGTCGTACGAGTTAGCGTCGACTTGGCTCAGCGAAACGCCGGGCGTGCCGATGTTGCCGAAGTCGATGCCACCGACCACGGGGTCGGCCTTGGCGATGCTGCCGAGCGCGAACGCGGCCGTGAGGACTGCGAGCGTCTTGATGTTGGAGTAGTTCATGATGCGTTTTTTCGTTTTTAGTGAGAGTCGATTAACCTTTTGCGGTCACCCTTAAGCGAGAGACGTGCCAAAGGGAAAATACTCACTCAAATGGTTTATAAATGATTAATGTATAGATGTTTAAAAAATATGAAAATTTGGCCTCATACTTGTTTCATATTAAAATATGTAAGGAAATCCGACGAGTTTGAGCTCAAATGCCTATTGTTATGACTTAAAGTACTGAGGGGGAACAAGTTACCGAGTAAATGTCTAATTTGTAAAGAAAACGGGCAACGGAAGTCTCTGCAATGTAGCAAGATGCGAGTCATTGGTATCTTCTGGCAGATAAACCGTGTTCAGGTTGTTTCGTCCAATGCCTTGCGCGCTTCCTCGGTTTTCTCCGGGTCCAAGCCCAACTTGATGGCCTTCTTCAAAGAGTCTTTGCCAGGGGACGAATTCCCCGCCGCAGACTCGGACAAGCCGAGGTAGTAATAGATCTCGGCATCTGTGGGTCTCTTTTGTGCGCTGTCCTTCAAAAGGCTTGTGGCGCGAGCGTAGTCCTTTTGGCGGTATACGACGATGCCCAAGGCCTTTTCAAGTTGCGCGTCTTCCGGGTAGGCCTCGCGTGCCGTCACGGCTAGATCGAGCGATGCCTGGTCCTTGGACGGGTCCGACGAGTAGAGGATTACCAAGTGTGCCTTAGCGGGCACAAAATCGGGAAACCGGGCCACGACGTTCTCAAAATCCCGGACCGCTCCCTGAGTGTCGCGCTTCGACTCCTCGGATAGTGCGCGAGCCATGATGGCTGGGGTAAAGTCCGGATGCGTCGCGAGGATGGCGTTGATCCTGGGTGTTCCGGACGCGGCGTCGGCGGGAGCGTCGATCAGGGAGCACATGTCCAAGAAATTCTTGGCCTCGACCACCTGAGGTCCGCTCAGCCCGCTGTGGAGTGAATGACTCATTGCAGTCTCAGCCGAAGCTACGGATCCGACGCTGAACGCCGAGTTGGCGAGGTCGAATTGGGCGACGGGCTCGTCCGGTTTTGCCCGTCCAACCTCGATAAACAGGCTGTTGGCCCATTGGAAGTCACCGGTTCTGTAGGCGAGGCGAGCCAAAGTCTGCGATACCTCGGTGTCGTCCGGGGCCAGCTTGTGGACATCCTTCGCAAGTGCCATGGCCTTGGCTGTCTCGTTCTGGGCCTCGTAGAGGTGAACAAGCCTGAGCATGACCTCGATGTTCTGGGGATTGAGTTTCAGCGCAGCGTTCAATTCCGAGACGGCTTTGTCCACATGCCCCTCGGCCTCGTAGAGCGCAGCGAGCCGCGCAAGCGCTTCCGGGTCGTCGGTACGGTCAACAAGGGATTTCTCGGCGGCCGCGCGGCCTGCCTCCGGGATTGATGCCGGATCGGTATCCAGGACTAAGAGGTGATTCTTGATTTCGGCTGCGTCGGCGGCCGAAGGGTTGAGCTGCAATGCCCGGTTGAACGCGGCCCTCGATGCCTGCTCAAATCCCATCATGTAGAGGGCCGTGCCCAAGTGGAATTGGATATCCGCCTCTGCCGGCAGCTTGCCCGCGCTCTCCTGGAGAAGATTAAGCGCCCAGGGATATTGGCCCTTCTTTAGCACGATCCAGCCGAGCGTATCTGCTACGTGGGGGTCGCCGGGCTGGGCATCCCGGGCCCGTTGGGCGAGGTCGAAGCCCTTTTCCAGGTCGTTCATTTTCTCGGAGTATATGAACGCGAGGTTGTTCAGGGCAGAGCCGTACCTCGGATTGATAGCGATGACCTTTTCGTAGGCCTCAGATGAGGCCGTGTAGTTCTTCTGGGCGTCGTGTATGAAGCCCGTCATCATGAGCGCTCCAATGGCCTTGGGGTCCTTGTCGATTACGGCCTTCAGGTTCGCCAGCGCTTTGTCCTGGCGCTTTTCGGAGACATACAGCTGGGCCAGGAGGAAATATGCGGTCGGGGAGTCGGGCTTCAGCTCGATGGCCTTGTTCAGCGCCGCCTCTGCCTTGTCGCGGTCCCCTTGGTTCAGGTATACCTTGGCAAGGAATAATTGCGGGGTCGCAGACTTGGGATCCTTTGTGATCTGGTCGTTGGCTCGTTGAATGGCCGAAGCGTACTTTTTCTCGTTTAGGTCGAGGTCGATCAGCTGCTCAACGGCTTGGGAATACGTTGGCGAGATGACAAGAGCTTGCTCAAAAGCGCGACGCGCCTGTTCCAGGCGGCCCTGCTGCATGAGCGTTATGCCGGCGTAAAGAAGGATCTCGGGGTTGCCAGGATGGGCCTTTGCCTGGGCGACGTAAATTTCGAGAGCTGCATTCAAGTCTCCCTGGCCCCGGAGTGCCTCGGCCTTCAGCAGCTGGGCTTGGATAAGCTCAGGATGCGTCTGGAGCAGCTTGGAAAGGGTCCCAAGGGTAGCCCTGAAGTCACCCTTCCTCAGCTCGGTCATGGCAAGGAGCAGGGCAGGCTCGGTAAAATTGGGGTTTGCGGCGACGGCCTGGGTGAGAGCCGAGATGGCCTTGTTGGGTTCACCTTGGGCGATATATCCCTGCCCAAGTAGGTAGTAGGGCGGTGCAAACTTGGGATACATCGTTGTCAGGTGCTCGAGGTCGGCCACGCCCTTGGCGGTTTCGCCCTTCGTGAGCTTGATCCTGGCGTTCAGCATCAAGGCCTCCGGGTTCGCCGATTCGCGGCGCAGGATCTGGTCGATAAGTGCCTGAGCCTCGGGGAACTTCTTCTCCGTTACGTTCAGCTCGGCGAGAAGCACCAGGGCCGGGACATAGTCGGGAACGTCGTGGGCCGTCTTCTCGAGGACGGTCCTGGCCTTGTCCCCGTAACCAAGCTGGATGTTGAACTCGGCGTACTTGAGGCGAATCTGCGAGCGGTCGGGAGCGAGCTGGTAAGCGGACTCGAACTCCTCCTTGGCCTTGTCCTTATCCTTTTTTTGCCAATACAAGGAACCCAAGGCATAGTGGGCCTCGCCTGACTTAGGATTGGCTGAAACAGCGCTCTTGAACGATTCCTCTGCCTCGTCCAATTTGGTTTCTTCGGCGAACAGGTAGCCTTGGGCGATGAGCACGCCCGCGCGTTGCTCGGGCTTTAGCTGCAGCTGCTGCAGGGTCTGCCGAGTGGCTGCGATCTCTGCCGGCTTGGTGGACGACTCGGCAAGGAGAAGCGGCGCCTCCAGCTCGGAGGGATTGTGTGCGAGGACGAATTCCGCCTGCTCGCGCGCATTCTTCAGGTCGCCTCGGCTGATCGCGATCTTACCCAGCATGAGCCTCAGGTCGAGGTTGTCCGGCTCAATCTCGTTGGCCTTAAGCAGATAGGGGAGGGCCTGGCGCTCGATCCCGTCGTCAAAGTAGATCGTGCCCAGCCGAACCATCGCGTGTTGGTTCAGATGGTCTGACTGAAGGACATTCTTGTACTCAATTTCCGCCTCGATGTAGGACCCGGCATCGAAGTACTTGTCGGCGCGGCTAATTTGCCGGCTCTTGCTCGAAAAGCGTGAGCAACCTGAGACGAAGAGGATAAGACAGGTTGCCGCGATCGCGGAAACTGCCAGGTTTGGGTGCCTTCGGTTTGAGTGCGTCATGGGGAGATAGGTTTGGGCTGCCTTGCCCGTTTTTCGGACCGTATCAGGAAATAGAGCAGCAGAAGGAATGGAACGAGGGAGAGGGCAAAGAAGAGTGGGCCGCCTTGGTGATGGATCTTCGAATCAATCATTTCCGGGCCGATGTGGACACAGAGTTCACCGATAGTGAACACCCTGAAGCCGTTTCGAAGGATTCCCAATGGTATCACCGCGGCGGACAGGACCGTGCGCTTCCAATTTGAACGGAGAAATAACTGCCCCGCCACAAGGCTGGTGATGAAAAGCGCCACACTTGAATGTATGCCGCTGCACTCAGGGGCGACCTGGAGGCTTATGTCCGAAAGCTGCAGCGAGTTTCCCGTATTAAAAACCGGCGTTCCCGCGAGATCCAACATCACGACGGCAGTCTGCGCCGACCAATGCTGAAGCGAGGATTCCATCCAGGCGCGGACGCCAACGGGCAGTGGCACCAGAAGTATCAGCATTCCCA
>DASRSJ010000048.1:0-7341 GCA_035656555.1 Opitutaceae bacterium | reverse complement strand
AGGGTCTTCCGTTCGGCTCCCGTGGTGCTCAGGAATTGACCCGCGACCGATCCCACCGCCCCGCCTGTCGCAATGATGGGGCCCTCGGCGCCGAAGGGTCCGCCTGTCCCGATGGCGAGGGCCGCGGAAATGGGCTTTAGGAAGGTGATGCGGGCGGGGATGCGGCTGTTGTTCTCCAGGACCTGCTCCATGGCCTCGGGAATCCCGTGGCCGCGGATGGCCTTGGAGCCGAACCGGGCCATGAGGCCGACCAACACGCCGCCCACGACGGGAATGAGGATTACGGCGAGGCCAAGGTGGTTGTCCGCAGGGGAAACCAACTCGCTCGAGAACCGCCCGTAGAAGGCGAGATTGGTCACGAAGGCGATCAGGTGACGCAGCGCCGGTGCGATGAACCCGGCCAATACGCCGAGGACGACAGCCACCGCAGATACAAACGCGAGGTCGTGGTGCATCGAATCAGGTCCCGATATGGCGGGCCTCTTGAACCATGCTTTCATGCGCGTGAGTCCAGATGGGTTAGGATCCGCCGCAGGGCGGGGCCAACCCGCTTGAGCTCGTCCTTGTGTGCTGCTGACAGCTTTTCCAGCGATAACTCGCCTCGTTGCGTAAGGCGCACGAGGACGCGGCGCCGGTCCAGCGGATCCGTCGCCTTGGTCACAAGGCCCTTCTCCATCATGCGGGCGATCATGCCCACCGCGCTGTGGTGTCGCACCTTCAGGTGCGCAGCCAGTTCTCCTACGGGCATCGACCTGTCGCGAGAAAAGCCGCGGATCGCGAGCAGGGCCTGGTGCTGCTGGGGCTGCAGCCGGGCTGCGCGGGCGGCGGTCTCGCTGAAGTGCAGGAACTCGCGAAGTTCACGGCGGAACTCCGCTAGGTGCCGGTAGTCGGAGTCCGCCACGACTGGTGGCCTCGTGGAGGATGAGGGTTTGCGGGAAGGCGGTGGCATTATATCGTAGTACGATATAACATTGCGATGACATGGGCAAGCACTAGATCGGCGGTTCGAGGATGGGCCTCCGTGGCCAGGTTCGGCCTACGTCCCGGAGACCGCCTGCATTTCCCTTTACCTCGGTTGGGGGGTCGCTTCCAGGATGAGGACCCCAAACGGCGGCAGCTCGATTGAGACGTCTTCGTCGGCGGTGATCCGGGGAAAGGGCGCCTTGAGGGTGGGCAACGGTGTGGACACCGCGAACGAGCGGGGCGCATTCGGCGGCAACTCAAAGGCGCGCGCCGCTTGCGGTGCCCCTTCTCCTGGGGTGCGACCTTTCCATGCTGGATTCATACACGCGGGACTTGCTGACGAATGACGAGGTCCTGGCCGTGAACCGGGATTCGCTCGGGAAGCAGGGTGTTCGCGTGGCGGGCAACCACAAGCACCACGTGATCGTGAAGCTCCTGGCCGACAAATCCCTGGCCGTGGGATAATTTGACCTGGGGGAATCCGCCGCCGACGTGACGCTGCATTGGGACGACCTCCTGATAAGCGGTCCGCGCTCGATCAGGGACCTGCTTTGGAGGAAGGACGAAGGCGTTCATTCGGACACCTTCTCGGCCACCATACCCTCGCACGGGGTGAAGTTTATCCGGCTCCAGGAGCAGTTTTCCTAAGGGAGCCTTATCGGCTCAAGCCCGTCATCTCTTCTTAAGCCAATAGCCCAGGGGATCCTCGTAACAGATTCCCGGCAGGTCCTCGATCCTCGCCCTGAAGAAAGCCTCGGCGTCCTTCACTCCCTGGTTGTAGGAAAACGGGCCGATTTCCTTCAGGAAGTAATCGAGAAGGAGCCTCGCGTGGAGCTCGGTTATTTCCGATTCGAGCTCTTTGCTGAAGAAACGCCTCAGCGAGGCGATGGCGGATTCCCTGTCCTGCTTGTTGAGTTCAACGCCCATTGGATCTTGCTTAGCCATCGGGGCTTCGGACGACAACCCGCAAGTCAATGAACGAGGGTAACCGCTAAATTACGCGAAAATAAGGCTTATCTCACCCGTCGCGAAACATGTATCTGACTGAATGGATTCCCGGGTGTCTCCATTGCCGATGGAGGATTTCCCTTTGTCAGCTGTCGTAACTCCAATCTCGTCAACATATGAAGAAATTTTCCCTCATGTTCATCGGTATGCTCTGCGCCTCCCGCCTTTCGGCGCAGTATGGCCCGGCGAGTATTTCCGATACGCTGGTCGTGACTGGGTATCAGGTGAGTGTATTTTCGGACAGCACACTGTTCTATTTCGCCCCCGACGGAACGTATCAGGTCATCGCCGAGCAGGGGATATCGAACACCAACACCGGGTTTCAGACTTATCCCACGACCAGCGGCACCTACAGCTATTCCACGGTTCCGGACACCGCGCCGACCGGCTACCCATACCCTCCGACGGGCCTGGACGGCACAGCCGTACTCACAAATTCCGCCGGCTCGACGCAGTGGAAATTCACCAACCCATATTTTTTTGAAGGCGTGAGTTTCGGTGTATACCGGAGGATATCCCTAACTGGCGCGGCGAACGTCTCCAATAATTCGTGGGTCACTGCCGCCCATCCGGCCATCTCGGGATTCGTGATCGAGGGAGGCTCCGGCCGGTGGGTTCTGATTCGCGGAGCCGGTCCTTCGCTGGCCCAGTTCGGAGTCGCGAACCCGGTGGCGAAACCGACGTTAACGCTGTCCTCGCAGGCGGTGGTTAATTTTGCTGCCAATTCAGGTGCGTTCTCGAATTCCACTGCGATTGCGATTAATCCCTGGAGTGCTGACCCCAATCTGGTTGCCGGAATGAAAATCGTCTTCTCTTTGACGGGAGCTTTCCCATTTCCGAGTGGCTCAAGTGACTGCGCGGCCTTGGTGTTTCTGCAGCCGGGTGCCTATACGGTGCAGGCAGGCTCGCAGGGAGCGGACGGCCAGCTCCTGACAGAGGTATACGTCCTGCCCTTCGGGACGTAGCAATCCCGCTACTCCGCCTTGAGGGCGATGATGGGGTTTACCTTGACCGCCTGTCGGGCCGGGATGAGGCAGGCTGCTACAGCAGTTATCAGGAGTACCAGGGCAACGAGTGTAAGCGTGAGCGGATCGTACCCGTGGACGTTGAAGAGGAGCGAAGACAGCCAGTGGGCAAGGCCGATCGCTCCGCCTATGCCAATCACAAGGCCTAGCGCCGTCAGGCGCAGGCCGCTCCCGAGCACCAGGCCCAGGATGTTCCCTTTCGTGGCCCCCAGCGCCGAGCGGATTCCTATCTCCCTGGTCCTCTGGACCACCGAGTAGGCAATAACCCCGTAGAGTCCGAGTGCGGAGAGAACGAGCGCCACGCCGGCGAATATCGACAGGAGTGCCGAACGAAGGCGGTCGTCACGCGTGGACTCAGCCTTGATCGCATCGAGGGTCTTCACGTCCTGGAGAACCTGGTTCTTGTTCACCTCGTGGATCGCTTGGCCGATGGAGCGCTCGAACGCCTCGGGAGCCAGCGAGCCCGTCACCACGAGGGCCAGGTAGTCCACAGGGGCCTGAGCCGTGGTCACGTAGTAGCCCGGGCTGTCCAGGTTGGAATCGCCGAGCCTTCCGACCTTCTCGTCGGCGACGACTCCGACGACCTGCCAGGGGATCTCCTTGCCGAGCTGGGACTTTCCGAAAACGATTTCCTGGACGGAGATTCCGCGGCCTATCGGGTCCGTGTCCTTGAAGTACTTCGTGGCCATCGACTGGTTGATGACGATGGACGGCGTGCTTCCCTTCACGTCGTGTTCACTCAACAACCGGCCGCGGACGAGCTTCATCCCGATGGCCTTGAAATACCCAGGGCTCACCATCTTCACGAAACAGCTGGGTCGGTTGGACATGTCGATCTGCTTGTCGCCGACAACCTGGAATGGCATCCCATAGCCCCAACCCTGCATCGGCAGGGCCGAGGTGAAGGCCACATCCCGCACGCCCGGGAGGGCCGACAAGCGCGCATGGAGAAGATCGAGATAGGAATTGTAAGCTTCGCCCGACGGGTAGTGACCGCGCGGCGTCGGCAGGCTCGCGGTGACGACGTTCGTTGAGACAAATCCCGTGTCGACTTGCTGTAGCGCGACGAAGCTCCTGATGAGAAGGCCGGCTCCCCCTAGCAATATCGTGGCCAGCGCAACCTCCGTCACGACGAGCATGCCCCTTAGCCGGTTGCCGGATCGTCCGGAGCTTGAGCCGATGCCGCCCTGCTTCATGGAGCCGCTTAGGTCGGGCCTGGAGGCCCGGATGGCGGGAAGGAGTCCGAAGATGAGGCCGGTAATCAGGGTGAGCACCGCTGCAAAGAGGACGACCCTCCTGTCCAAGGACGGATCAGCCTCGGAGTTAATCCAGCCGTTGGGCATCGCCGCCTTCATTGCCATGATCCCGAAGTAGGCGCCGGCGATACCCAACGCTCCGCCGATTGCCGACAAGAGGAGGCTCTCGGTCAGGAATTGCCTCAGGAGCCGCCCGCGGCCCGCGCCGAGTGCGGAGCGGATCGCGGCCTCGCGCTCTCGGCTCACGCCCCGGGCCAGCGTCAGGTTGGCCAGATTCGCGCAGGCGATCAGAAGCACCATCCCGACCGCGGCCATGAGGACATAGAGTGACTGGGTGGTGTCCCCGTTGACGTAGGAGTCGGCAAAGGGCTGCAGCACGATCCCCCATCCCTTGTTGGACGCGGGATAGTCGTGGGCCATGGAGATAGCGATGGTCGTCATCTGCGAGCGCGCCTGGTCCACGCTCACGCCGGGCTTCAGCCGCCCGATGGCGCTTAGCCAATGAAAGTCCCTGGTCATGTTGCCGCTCTCGAAGGCGAGGGGACGGAAAAGCTTGGGCCAGTCGGAGTCCCAGGGATGGCCCGCCGGCAGAACCCCGATCACCTGGTTAGGCTGGCCGTCGAGGATGATGGTTCGGCCGATGATGCCAGGCGCCCCGCCGAGCTGAGACTTCCAGAGGCTGTTCGTGATGACGACGACGTGTTCGCGACCAAGCTGGTCCTCGCCGTCGACGAATGTGCGCCCAAGGGCCGCGTGGACGCCGAGGATGTCGAAATAATGGGATGAAACTCGAAGACCGCCCAGCTGCACGGGATCCCCGGACCCGGTCAGTGTGGCTCCGTCCCAGCCGATGGCGGCCATGTACTGAAAGGCCTTTCCCTGCTTCTGCCAGTCGAGGAAGTTGAGCGTGGAGATGCCGTTCCAATTTCCCTGCGGGAGGCGCTCGTAGAGTCGGACGATCCGGTCGACTCCGGGGTAGGGAAGGGGCTTGAGAACCACGCTGTCGATGAAACTGAAGATCGCGGCGTTCGCCCCTATGCCGATCGCGATCGTAAGGAGGGAAATGGTGGCGAAGCCGGGGCTGCGCCGGAGCGAGCGCAGGCCAATCCTTAGGTCTTGGAAAAGTTCGCCCATGGGACGAGGGGTGATGCCGACGAAGCGCCGTTCTCCTTGACGGGTCAATCCATAGTTCGTCCGGGAGCGATTTGATGTAACAATCCCGCCTCGAGCAGATTTAGACCGGCGCGACTAGCGCTGGCCCACATCGAGCTCCTTTCGTGTCAGCCCTTTGCGAATCGGTCCAGTGCCTCGCTCAGCTGCCGCGCCTGCACGGGCTTCGTGAGATGCACGCTGAAGCCGGCCTCCTTGCTGCGGTCGATGTCCTCCTTCGTTCCGTAGCCGCTGAGCGCTATGCCGGAGTATCCGTAGTCGGCCTTGAGCGTCGCCATCAGATCGAAGCCGTTGCCATCGGGAAGTCCGAGGTCCGAGATCACGAGATCAAAGGTGTTCGTCTTGGCCTTGGCCAACGCGCCCGCGACCGAGGCGGCCTGCACGACGTCGATCTTCCTTGAAACAAGGAGTCGCGCCAGGACGTGGCGGCTCTCATCGTGGTCCTCGACAAGGAGCACGCGAAGGCCGGCCCCTCTTTGCGCCTCGGTGGGCTTGTCCGTTCCCGGCTGCGCTGGAAGCTCGGCCACCTGCTGCTCGGCCAAGGGTAGCTCCACTTCGAAGGTCGTGCCACGGTTGCGGCCCGCGCTTCGCACGCTGATCGCGCCCTTGTGGAGCTCCGTGATGCTGCGCGCGATGACGAGTCCAAGGCCGAGTCCGCCGAAACCCGCGGCTCCGTCGGCGGCGTGGTTTCCCTGGGCGAAGGGCTTGAAGACCTTCGCCAGCTCGTCCGGGTCCATGCCGATGCCGGTGTCCGAGATGTCGATGAGGAGGCGCCCGGGGGCGGACGGCCGGGGGGCGGTCGTGATCGTGACCTGGCCCCCGCTGGGCGTGAACTTGATGGCATTCCTCAGCAGGTTCGAGAAGACCTGCAGCAGGCGAACGTCGTCGGCGAGGACCACGGATGACGGCGCGTCCAGGCGCTTCATGAGGCTAAGCCGTTTCTTGGCGAAGTCGGCGCCGAGAAGCTCAGTGGCCGAGCTTATCACGGAGTGGACGTCCAGGCTGCGGAAGTTCAGCGGCAGCTTGTCATGCGTGATCCGCGAGATGTCGAGGAGGTCATCGATGAGCCTCGCCTCCATCGTGACATTCTCCGCGATCGTCCTGAAATCGGCCCTTACCTCGGCTGGAAGCTTCGCGTTCTCCGAGGCCTCGGTGGCGAGGAGGAGAACGGGATTCAGTGGCGTGCGCAGCTCGTGGGACAGGGTCGCCAGAAAGTCATCTTTGGCGCGCGACGCGGCCATGGCCTCGATCTCGAGCTTCTTGCGGCTCGTGATGTCGCGGGTTGATCCAGCCACGACGCTCACGGTGCCGTCTGACCCGAACACCGGCGTGAAGATGTATTCGTAGAATCCCTCGACGCCCGTGGGGCTCACGTAGCGGGTCTCGTCGCGAACCGGCCTGCTGTCGGTTATGACCTGCTGGATCTGGCGCTGGAGCTGCGCCGCCAGCTCGTCCGGGTACTTGAGGTCGAAGAAATTTTTCCCGACGGCCTGGCTCAGCGGGAGACCCCAGAGGTCGAGGAGCGCCTTGTTGACGTAGAGGAAGCGGCCGTCGCGGTCGAAGGTGTAGGCGAAGTCGGTGATGGCCGAGAGCACGTTGTCGAAGACCTGTGCGCGCTCCTGCTCGCGGGCGACTCGCGCGGTGGTCTCCACCACGACGGCCAGGAACCCGGCGATCCGGCCGTCCTCGTTTGCGATCGGGTTGTAGCTGAAGGAGAAGAATGACGGCCTGGCGATCCCATGGCGGGTGAGCGTCAATTCCTGATCCTCGATCAGGACGGACTGCCCCTGCATCGTCTGGTCAAACAAAGGCTTCAGAGCCGGCCAGATCTCCGGAAAAATCTCGGCACAGGTGGCGCCGAGCGCCGCCGGGTGCTTGTCCTGGATGATCTCGGAGTACCTCTCGTTGTAGAGGAACCT
>DASRSJ010000047.1:0-25706 GCA_035656555.1 Opitutaceae bacterium | reverse complement strand
GTCAGCTCCTCCGGAATACCTTCACAACCGCATCGGCGCCGTGTTCATCCCCAGGAACGAGCAGAGTGATGATTTAATCGCCGTTGTTGCGAACGGAAGTCCAGCCAGCATCGCGGGAGTTCTCGATGGGGATGTCCTGATACAGATCGATGATTTGAAGGTCTCAAAGTGGAGGACAATCCCTGGAATCCTTCCGCTGTCTCGTTTTTGGGAAATGCCAGCGGGGACCGCCCATTCGATTGTCCTCAGGCGCGGCCAGTCGTTGATCACCCTAAATGTCGTGCTTAAAAATATCCTCACGGAAATGCCCTCGAAAGCCGCCAAATGAGAATGCGACCTCCATGCTGGGGAATCCTGCTAGCGTTTTGCCTCGGAACGTCCGGCTGCGTGAACCAGATGCTGACGAAGGCCATCGTTCAGGCTCCCAACGAGCGGACGACGGCATACGTTCTCCAGCCTGAGCACGCGGATTTGCTGCGAAAGTACGATGCGACTTACGCGAAAGCATGGATGGTCAAGGTGGGTCCTCCAACTGCTGAACTTTCCGTGGCCGTGATCGAGCCCGGCGACTACGGAATGACTCATTCGATCGCCACGGGAAAAAGAGAAAACGGCCAGATGCACAGTTGGCCGCAGACGGATTGGAAGCTTCCCGCGAAGGGGACAGTGGCCTCTCCGAAGGGTACCATACTCATTCTCCACGGGTACCAGGATGTGAAAGAGGACATGATTCACTGGGCCCTGTTCCTTGCCCAAGCGGGCTACCGGGTGGTCCTGGTGGACATGCGCGGACACGGCCGCTCGACGGGAGACTGGATCAGTTATGGGGTCTTTGAAGTCCACGATCTGGAGCAGGTCGTGGATGATCTGGAAAACAAGGGTCTCGTCGCCGACAGGCTCGGCATCCTAGGGCTGTCCTACGGCGCAAGCGTGGGTCTGGAGCTGGCAGGGCACGACAAACGGGTGACCTCGATGGTCGCGATGGAGCCGTTCAGCAACGCTCGCGAGGGAGTGAAGGATTTCGCTCGGGCTGTCGTTCCCGGGCTCGTGAGCAGCTGGACAGACAGTGATTTTTCAACGGCGGAGGACAAAGCCTCCAAGATCGCCCAATTTGAATGGAAGGACGCAGATATCCTCGAAAGCGCCGCCACCACGAAGGCTCCTATTCTCTATCTATATGCGGACAAGGACCATTGGATGCCTCCCGCTAATTCCGAGCTGCTCGCTTCCAGGACCACGAGCCCCCACTCCACTATTGTCATGCATTTCGACAACGACGGGGGAGGCATCGAGGAGCATGTCCTGCTGTCGTGGATCCTGGATCCGATCGCCCCGGTAATTCAGAATTGGTTCGATATAACCCTATCCCAGTCGGAGCCTGCGTCCAAGGAACGCCTTCAGGCGCTCGGTTTCCCGCAGTGAAAGCCGCAGTCGGCTGACTTGGCTCCTGAACTCCTAATTTCCTTGTGCGGCTTGCAGCGCCTTCACCAAGTCACCACGGGCGCGCTCGTAGCTGGCCTTCACAAGATCAAAGTGCTCGGCATCTGACGTCTTGAGCGTCGCAAGGAGCCTGGCGCACTCATCGAGCTTGGCCCTGGCCTCCCCGCACTGCTGTTGATTGTTGGGACGCGCTGTGTCGGTGATCTGCCGATCGAACGCGGCGAGCTCCTTGGTCGCCCCTTCGATGTACTGCGAAACGGCCTGCTGCCTTAGGGGGTCGACATCCGTCGCTTCGGCGCTGCGGACGATTGCGGCTGGCATCGCGAGAGCCAGCAGGACCAAAAGCCCTGCGTATTTCCAACGAGCAAAAACGGAAGCCATGTGAGGTTCCATGTTCACTCGGAAAGCAAAAGCGCCAACAGGTTCCCGATGCCAGCAATAAGTTGCTTGGCCCTATGCACCTATGGCCACACGCGACACATGGCCGAAGAGACCCGTGTGCGGATCGGAACCCGGAAAACCGCCCTATCCGAACTCAATGATCGATCAGCTTCAGCACCGCTGCCGGATTCTGGTTGGCCTGGGCGAGCATCGAGGCGCTGGACTGGACAAGGATGTTGTACTTCGCGAGCTGCGTGGACTCTGAAGCCACGTCGACGTCGCTGATACCGGATATTGCGGAAGAGATGTTCTGCTGCTCGGTCGATATGGTCGACGCGGTCAGGTTGAGGCGGGACTCTGCGGCGCCGAGCGTGGCCCTGCCGGAGCCGACCTGCTGGATGGCCGCCGTGATGTCGGAGATCGCGCCGCTGGTGCCGGCGCTCAGCGTGTAGTTGCCGCTGCTGTCCTGGCCAATGAGGGTCGCCATGGCGCCGCTCTGAAGATTGATGTCCGGGATCGTGAGGTTCTCGGATGAGACGTCGCCGATACCGACCGTCACGCCGCCCGAGGCGGTCGAGCCAAAGAGGGTCGTCCCGTTGAACGAGCCGCTGGGAGCCGTGATCGACGATCCGCCGATGGCGGACGACGAGCCGCCCACGATCGAGCGCAACTGGTCCTGGAGCGACTTGAACTCGACCTCGTACTCAGCCGTGTCCGAGGCGTTTTTGGTCGGGTCCGACGCGTCGGTCGCGAGCTCGCCCATGCGGTTGAGCACATCGCTCATGCCAGAGAGGTAGCCGTCCGCGGTCTGCGCGTAGGAAATGGTGTTCTGGACGTTGGTGCTGGCCGCCGAGAGGCGCTGGTTGTCTCCGGAAAGCGTGTCCGCGACGGCGACGCCGCCGGGGTTGTCGCCCGGGTTGACGATCTTGGAGCCCGAGGAGAGGCGGTCGAGGGAGGCGCTCAGCAGGCTCTGGCTGCGGTCCAGGTTGAAGGCTGCGGTGAGGGCCGATGTGTTTGTGTTAATCGTGCTCATGTGTGGATGGCTTTACAGGGAGGGGGAGATGGGTGCTGTGAACTTCTGCGGCATGCGCGGGAGCTGGCCGGGGCCGGCGTTGCGGACCGCGGCGGCCTGGTTGTTTGTGGCGATGGCCGAGAGGACTTCCTTCCGGACGATGGCGATCTCGCGGGGGGCGTTGATGCCGATCTTCACGACCTCGCCTTCGATGCGGGTTATCCGGATCTCGATCGAGTCACCGATGAGGATGGACTCGTTGACCTTTCTTGAGAGGACAAGCATGGCGGCCTCAGTTGGCGCGACCGGCGACCGCCGGGCGCGAATTGTCGACGAGGGGATGGTGGGAGCTGTAGCGCCCGTGGTTCGAGATCACCCTCTGGCGGGCAATGCGCGTGCGTCGGTTAACGATGATCGGACCGATAAGGTTGATCGTGGCGCCGGACGGCTGGTTGTGGTTCAGCGTCACGATGTTGAGGATCATGGCGTCTGTCGAATCCTTGAGGTCGAGCTGGGCCGCGTCCTCGTCGAAGATCTCCGGCTCGTAGCCCGGGATGATGTTCGCGGGCTCCATGACGACGAAGTGCAGGACGTCCGGGCCGTGAAGCCGCATCCAGAGGAAGGGCAGATGCTCCTCGGAATAGAGGAGCTCGGCGCGGTGGTAGTCCTCGAAGCCGAGGATGCCCTGCGGCAGGATGAGCTCGTTGGAGGCGGGCCTGTCGGGAATGACGGCCGGAAACGGGGGTTCTGAGAGTACTTTCATGACCTAGTGGATGTAATTGAGAATGGAGAGCTGCATGGTGCTGACCGCGGACTGCAGGGCGGCCTGGTAGGCCGTCTGCACCTGGTCGAGCTTGGTGATTGTTGTCGGAAGATCCGCGTCCACCACGGAGGACATGTCCGTCTGGAGGTTCGTGGTCTGGCTCGTCTGCTCCGTCTGCGCGGCCTGGATCCTCGACTGGATGCCGCCGTTGGTCGCGATCGCCGAGACGATCGTGTCCTCGCCGTCTGCCAGGCCGGACTGGACGCTCGTCACCGCCGCCGTGTCGCCGCTGTTCAGTGAATTGCGCAGCGTGATGAGATTGTTTAGGAAAGTGGCGATGCCCTGGTTGGTCGTGCCGTCCGTCGTCGCCGAGACCGAAGTCGTGCTGGAAAGCGGGATAGCGGCCTGCGAGGTGTTGCCCGCATAGGCGACGCTCGTGATGTTGCCGGTCGAGTCGCGCGTAACGGTGAAGGGCGGCGTGCTGCTTGCCGTGCCGCCGTAGATGTAGCTGCCGTCAAACTCGGTGTTCGCGGTCTGGACAGCCTGCTCGATCAGCTGGTTCGTCTCCGTGCCGTAGGACTGCATGGCGCTCGTGCCAAGGGTACCGGTGCCGAGCGTGGCGAGTTCCCCTGCCCTGTCGGAGACGGACTTCAGGCTCGTGAGCCCGGCGGACGAGGACTGCGCTACCGTGAGGGCCTGCGAGGCGTTGCTGCCAAACTGCTGGATGGCGCGAAGCTCGCTCTCGAGGGTCAGCGCGGTATTGACGCCGGAGGGATTATCCTCGGGCTCGGAGATCTTCTGGCCCGTGGAGACCTCGTTCTGGAGCGTGGCCTGCTGCGTGGACAGGGTGTCGATCTGGTTGACGATGCCCTCGGAGAGGGTGCTGGAGGCGATGCGCATGGGACTATGAGGTTATGGTTCCGAGAGTCGTGATGACCGTGTCGAGGAGGCTGTCCACGGTCTGGAAGACCTGCGCCGAGGCCTGGTAGGAGCGCTGGTACTTCAGGAGGTTGGCCATCTCCTCGTCCAGGTTGACGCCGCTGACCGCGTCGCGCTGGTTCGTGACGATCGTCTGGATCGAGTTCTGGTCGGCCACCTGGCTGTTAACGCCCGAGAGCGTCTGGCCGAAGCCGCTGACGGTGCCCGCGTAGAAGCTGTCGAATGTGCCGTCGATCTTGTCGCTGCCGGCTGTCGAGAAGGTCTGGTTCGCGAGGTTAGCGATCCCAAGGGCCACCGTATTGTCGCCCGAGGGGCCGCCGTCGCTCGCCTTCAAGTTCGCGGCCGTGACCGTCGGATCGATGCTGATCGTGGCCGCCGTCGTGCCGGTCGAGGTGAAGAAGTTGCCTGTCGTGCCCGTCGGGTTGTAGACCGCGTTGACCGAGGTCACCAGCTGGTTGGCGAGGGAGTTCAGGTTGTCCCGCAGGGTCTGGATGCCGCCCGTGCTGGCATCGAGGGCGCCCTGGATCGAGCCCGAGGAAAGGGCCAGCACCGTCGAGGGGCTGCCCGCCGAGATCTGGCTCGTTGTGCTGTTGAAAGTAAGCGCGCCCGTGACCGTCGCGTTGCTGACGAGCGTCACCGAGTTGCCGCTGCCGTCGACTGAGCTGATCTGGTCCGTGCCGTTCGCCTGCTCGACCGACTTTATCGGCATGATCGCCGCCAGCTGCTCAAGATCCGCCTGGCGCTGGTCGCGCAGGTCGACCGCCGAGCCGGGGTTTCCGACCTCGAGGCGGCTGATCTGGCCGTTCAGCTGCGCGATGCTCGTAAGGAGGCCGTTCGCCGAGGTGACATCTCCCGTTACCTGGGAATTGAGGCCGCTCTGGACCTGCGCCAGATTGGCGTCGGTGCTCTGCAGGCGATCGGTCAGGATCGAAGCGCTCTGGAGGAGCGCCTGGCGGGTGCCCGTGTCTGTCGGGTTGGCCGCGAGGCTCTGGAAGGCGTTGAAGAGGTCGTCGAGGGCGGCTCCTACGCCGCTGTCCGTCGAGGCCTGCGTCGCCGAGGTGCTGTCGGCGCTCGAAACCGTCTGGCCAAGGCCGGCCTGGGCCTGCTGGTAGGCGCTCTGCTGCGTGGTGTAGTAGGAGGCCTGCGAGTCGGCGCTCATCACCTGCTGGTCCAGGACCGAGCTGCGGATCTGCTCGACCCCGAGCGCCGTCAGTCCCGTGCTCTCCGGGCCGGTCGGCGTCACGACCGTGCCGAGGGAGCCAAAGTTCACCACCTCGCGCGAGTAGGTGCTGCTGTTGACGTTGGCCAGATTCTTACCCGTCGTGTCGATGGCAACGCTCTGCGCATTCAGAGAGGTGACCGAGGCGTTGAGGGTTGAATATAGGCCGGACATGGCGGGTGTTTTCTAAAGGTTTATCGAGGGCGGCTTAGCCTGCGACGCAGAGGGTCGAAGCGACGCGGCCCGATGAGACCGAGACGATGCCCGCCGGGGAGTAGGTTTTCGTGAAGGAGTTCGGCCTGAGCATCTGCAGCGTCTCCCGGTGCATCGAGACGGTGTGATTGAGGAGCGTGTGGTTCTGGCGGTGCGTGCGGCGGACCCTGTGGAGAAGGAGGTTGATCTCGCCGATCAGGGCCTCGAAGAGCGGGTGCGCATCCTTGTCGATGAACGGCAGGAGCGAGCGCAGCGTGGCGTTGACGGGCATCTTGTGCGCGACGGCGAACTCGCCGACGGCCTGCTCGCGCTCGTTGCGGGCGGAGACCACGCGGTCGAGCTGCTCCTTGATGGCCGTGCTCTGGTGGAGAACGATATCCGGCTGACGAGAGAAGAGGGCCTTCTGCTGATCGTCGAACGCGGTCAGGAGGGCGCCGTACTCGACGAGTTCCTGGCGGAGCTGAACAATGATGATTTTCCAGTTTGAGGTCATTAGCGGGTGATGGGTTTTGCGACCACCTTGGCGGGCGCGCCGACGCCCTTGGGCGTCAGCTGGGTTTCGATCATCTTGCCAAGTCCGAGGCCTTTTCCGGCCGTCAGGTTCTGGGCAAGGGTGTTGGTCATGAGATCGCCGTACATGAGGCCGGCCGTGTGGCCCTGGCCGCCCATCATGGATCCGACGCTCTGGCTGAGGAGCTGGCGGACGAGGATGGCCTCGAACTGCTGGGCCGCCTTCTGGCGCTGCGCCGGCGTCGTCTGCGAGGCCGTGGCGCCCGGGGCGGTCGCCGCCGAGCCAGCCGGGTCCATTCCCGCAAGGGCTGCGAGGGCGGATCCGCCGGGGCTTGTGATGGAGGTGACGTTCATGGGCCTAGTTGACGATGAGCTCGGCCTGGAGGGCCCCGGAACGCTTGAGAGTCTCGAAGATGGCCATCATCTCGCGCGTCGACACGCCGAGCGCATTGAGGGCTGCCGCCAGGCGCTCGATGGTCGGCGGCGCCTTCACGACCACGAAGCCGCCCTTCGTCTCCTCGACGTTGGTCTGGGTGCTCTTCGTCAGCTGGGTGGATCCGCCGGAGCTGAACGGCCCCGGCTGGCTGACCCCTTGGTTGGACGTGATGGTGATCGTGAGTGAACCCATCGCGATCGCGACCTGGGAAAGGCGGACGGTGGAGGTGGCGACGATGGTTCCGGTGCGCTCGTTGATGACGACGCGGGCCTGCGTGTCCGGCACGGCCTCGATGTCGCCGAGATCGGCGGCGAAGGCCACGTTGCGGCCGTGGTACTCCTTGGGGAGCGTCACGCCGACCGTGGCGGCGTCCGTCGGGACCGCGGCGCCCGGCCACTGGCGGTTGATCGCCTCGGCCATGCGCTCGGCGGTGTTGAAGTCCGGATCGCGAAGGAGGAGGCGGATGGCGTTGTCGTGAACGAAGGGAGCCGCGATCTCCTGCTCGACGATGGCGCCGTTGGAGATGGCGCCCACGGTCGGATGGTTCTTCTGGACGGTCGCGCCACCGGAGCCGCCGGAGCCGCCCAGGAATCCGCCGATGGCCAGGGGGCCCTGGGCGACCGCGTAGACGCGGCCGTCGGCGCCCATGAGGGGGGTCTGAAGCAGCACGCCGCCCTGGAGCGTCTTCGCGTCGCCGAGGGAGGCGACTGTGACGTCGATCCTTGAGCCGGCCTTCAGGAAGGCACCGATGTCGGCCGTGACCATGACGGCCGCGGCATTCTTCACCTTGATGTCAGAGTAGTTAACCGTGAGGCCGTAGCGCTGGAGGATGTTCGCGACGCTGCGCAGGGTCGCCGAGCTGTTGCTGTCGCCGTCCCCGGCGAGGCCAACCACGAGTCCGTAGCCGACCAGCTGGTTGTCGCGGCTGCCCTCGACCATCGTGATGTCCTTCACCCGCGAGGCGAAGGTGCAGAGCGGCAGGAGGAGGACCGAGACCAGGAGAGTGTTGCGGCAGGAAATCATCAGAAGGGCCTCAGGACCTCGTAGAGCTTGGAGAACCAGCCGCGCTTCTGGGCGTCGGTCAGCTGGCCGGAGCTCGAGAACTCGACGCGGGCATTGGCGATGTTCTGCGAGAGGACCGTGTTGTCCGGGTTGATGTCGTAGGCGCGGATGAGTCCGTGGAGGGCGACGTACTGCGTCTCGCCGGAGAAGGTGACGACCCGGCGGCCCTCGATGACCAGGTTGCCGTTCGGCAGCACGTCGGTCACGATGACCGCGGCCGTGGCCGTCAGCGTCTGGGAGTTGTTGATCGAGCCGCCGCCGTCGTAGGCGGCCTTGCCGGAAATCTGGGTGCTCGGGAGCGCGCCCGCGTGCGTTCCGAGGCCGCTCACGGCCGGCGGATAGAGGAACTGCGCGACGGAGTCGTTGATCGTCGAGTCACGGGTGGCCGTCTTGGACTGCGTGCTCTGGGCGACCGCGGTCTCGTTGACGACGATCGTCAGGATGTCGCCGATCGCCTGGGCCTTGTGGTCCGCGAAGATGCCGGCGTGGGCGCCGCTCGAGCTTGCGGGCCAGAGCGAGTCCGCGCGCATTGCGGGGACCGAGAGGGCCGCGAGGGCGAGGGCCAGGAAGCTAGAATTGTACTTGGACATGGTTCTCGTCGGTTACCATCGCGCTGAAGTCCTTCTTCGAGTCCGGGTTGCGGACCGTGATCGTGTCGCCGGTGACGCCGCTCTCGAGCGCCAGCACCTTCATGGAGATCTTCAGCTCACCGTCGGCGGCCGTGACCTCGACCAAGTCGCCCTTGCGCACCTGCTGGTGGCGGGAGACGTCGTGCCAGGTGAGGACGCGTCCGACCTGGACGGCGCGGGCAAAGATGTAGCCGCCGTCGCCGACCGTGGCGGGGAGGAGGTCGTGCTCGCGAAGCATGTCGGAGCGGCGACCCTCGAGGCGGGTGGTGTCAAAGGCGGAGCCGGCCTCGATCGGGGTCTTCACCGCCCAGGCGTCGCGCCAGAGGGCGGCGTGGACAAGGACCGAGGATTCCTGCGTGCCCTGCGCGTCCTGCAGCTGGCAGCGGACGAGCATCACCGAAGAGGGTGTCATCGGGAACTCGACGACGCTGAAGGTCCAGCCGGCCGCCGGGGCGCGCTCGGGCGTCCAGGGGTGCTCGAGGGAAAGCTGGAAGTCGCCTTCCAGGTTGAAGTGGGCGGCCACGTCGTGGGTCAGGACCTTCTCCATCAGCTGCTGGCTGAAGGCGGGCTGGTCGGGGGCGGGCGTCACGGTCAGGCCGGGAGCGGCGTCCGCGAACATCCTGATCGCGATGAACGCCGAGATGACCGCCAGCGTGATGAGGTTCTTGATCAGCTTCATGGTCAGCGCTTCAGCTGAGCGATGTTCTGGAGCATCTCGTCCGAGGACTGGATGGACTTGGAATTGATCTCATAGGCGCGCTGGGCCGTGATCAGGTTCACCATCTCCTCGACGATGTTTACGTTGGAGGACTCGGTGTAACCCTGCATCGTGCTGCCGAATCCGGCGGTGCCCGGGTTGCCGACGTCCGGGGCGCCGCTGGCGGTCGTCTCGGAGTAGAGGTTGCCGCCCATGCTCTGCAGGCCGGCCGGGTTGGCGAAGCGGGCGAGCGTGATCTGGAAGGTGGAGGAGGAGCCGGTCGAGCTCTGGATCGTCGCCGTGCCGTTCTGCGAGATCGTGACCGAGGCCGTCCCGGTCGGGATCGGCTGGAAGCCGGAAAGGACCGGCAGGCCGTCCGTCGTCACGACCTGGCCCGTGGCGTTCATCTTGAAGGAGCCGTCGCGGGTGTAGCCGATCGTGCCGTCGGGCCGCTGGATCTCGTAGAAGCCGTCGCCCTGGATGGCGACGTCGAGGTTGTTGCCCGACTCCGTCAGCTGGCCTTGCGTGAAGACCTTGGTCGTCGCGGCGACGCGTGTTCCGTTGCCGATCTCGAGACCGGCGGGGACGAGGTTGCCGCCGCCCGAGTCCGAGCCCGCGGCGCGGACCGGCTTCTGGTAGAGAAGGTCCTGGAACTCGATCTTGCTGCGCTTGAAGCCGGGGGTGTTCACGTTCGCCAGGTTGTTGGCGATCGTGTTGAGGTTCAGCTGCTGCGCCTCCATGCCCGTGGCCGCGGAGTATAGGGATAGGTTCATGGCGTGTGGTTGCCTCGACTAGCGGCGGAAAAAGAGGCCGGCGCGCCCCCATTGCGCGCTCGGCCATGCAGTCGTGATGTGCGGTTGTCTGTCTGGGGAATTCATTGGGAGGTTTCGGTTCAGCCGAGGGCGTCGAGCGTCTTCTGCATCTCCGTGTCCATCGTGGTGATCATCTTCTGGTTGGACTCGTAGGCCCTGGAAATCGTGATGAGGTCCACCATCTCGTGCATGGGGGAGACGTTGCTGCCCTCGAGGTAGCCCTGGATGAGGTCGGGCTTCGTGACGGTCGTCGGCGTGGCGCCGCCGGTCGGGATGAACGTGCCGCCGGCCGACGGGGCCAGCATCGAGTTGTCCGCGAACTTCTGGATCCCGATCTTGCCGACAACGACGTTGTTCTGGGTCAGCGAGCCATCGCGGTTGACGACCGGGGAGCCGCCGCCCGGCTGGAGCGTGATCGGCCTGCCGGAATCGCTCATGACGACCTGGCCGGAGGAGGTGACGAGCGTGTTGTCGGGGCGGATCTCAAACTCGCCGGCCCTCGTGTACTCCATCTGGCCGGTCTGGCCCTGCACCTGGAAGAAGCCGTCGCCCTGGATCGAGACGTCGAGGTCGCGACCGGTGGCCTGCGCCTCGCCTTGGACGAAATTGATGGCGCTGGACGCCTGCGGGAAGCGCGAACTCTGGACCGTGTCGTCACCGGCGCCGGCGCCCGTGTTCGTCTGGATCTGGCCCGCGTCCGTCGTCGAGAACGCCGTCGTGCGCTTCCTGTAGCCAGGCATCTGGCTCGAGGAGATGTTCTGAGTAACGGTATCCTGCCAACGCTCCAGGGCGGAGAGAGAGGCTGCGCTTTGATAGATCCCGATGTTCACGGGGCCAGTATTAGCTAAACCCGTGCCTCCGAGCCTACCGCTTTTGTAACTCGTTATTCCGTATTGGAATAATATGCATTATAAGGGATGCACCCCACCCTGCCACCCCTCCTTCCCGTGCCACCGGATTCCGGCGGCAAGTTTTGCCCACCAGGCGCCGGGAACAGCCTTACGACCCCGCGGGGTACAGGCACTCGATCTCGAGGCGCTCCCCGCACTTACAGGTGACGATCATGCGGACCACCTTGTCGCCCTCCTTCACGATCTCGACGTTGGCCTTTTGGACTCCGCCGGGGCCGTCGTGGGCGTGGCCATTCTTGCCGTTGGCTGGCGGCTGGGCCGTCGGGCCTGACGCCGCGACCAGGGGGGAAATGGACAGGGACTTCTTACCTTCGAGAAAGGACTTCATGACTTGGAAAGGGGCGGTGAAACGATGGGAGGCGTGTAGCTCTGGGCCGTGGCCGCGGGAACGGGGTCGACCGGTGCAGGCTTCTTTTCCTTATCCTTCGTCGAATCCATGGTGAGCATCAAGGTCACTCTCTGGTTTGAATCGGAAGTGGGCGCCTCATCCGGGAGGGGCTTCGTGTCGGAATAGCCGGTCACGCGCTCGATGAGCGTCGGATCGACGGCATAGTAGACCAGGAGGTGGCGGGAGGCGTTGGCACGCGCAGTCGAGAGTTCCCAGCCCGTGTCGTCGGACTTGGGCGGAGTCGCCGGCGTCTTCGTGTGGCCGTCGATCGTCACGCGGAACTTATGGCGGTCCACCATCCACGCGAGGTTCTGCATCATGAACTTGCCCCACTCGGTGAACTCCGCGGACTCGTCCTTGAAGAGCGGGCGCCTGGCCCGGTCGAAGAGATTGATCCTGAGGCCGTCGCTCGTCACTTGGATGTCGATCGGCTTGTCCTCGAGGTTCTCGTCCAGGTGCAGCAGCCGGTAGAAGTCCGAGGCGACCGAGTTCAGGAAGGTCATCTGAATCTGCTTGTTGTTGGACTGCTCCTTCGCGTCGCCCGCGTCCTTGCCCTCGCTGTGGGTCGTCTTGTTGCTGTTGAAGGGGAGCACGCCCGAGGTGGCGTCGGTCGCGGAATGGAAGGGGTTCTGGAAGTACTGGGACGTCGCGATCAGGATCTTGTTATCCTGCGCGGAGATCCAGAGGACCATGAAGAGGGCCATCATCGCCGTCACGAAGTCCGCGTACGCGACCTTCCAGGCTCCTCCGTGGTGGGCTGCTGCCTTCTTCTTGGCCATGGCAGTCCCTGATCCTACTTGGTGCCGAGTGCCTTGACCGCGTTCTCGAGCTCGGCGGCGCCAGGCTGGACGTGGGCATTGAGCGAGCGGCGGGCGATCTCGACGGCGGTCAGGGGCGCGAGGCCCTTGGCGAAGCCGGAGACGGCCTGCATGATGCAGTTGAGGAACTGCTCCTCGGAGGCGTTGTTGAACTTCACGCGGTTCGCGAGCGGGCTCACGAAGCCGTAGGCGATGAAGATGCCGAGGAGCGTGCCGGTGAGGGCGGCAGCGACGTGCTCGCCGACCTTAGCGGGTCCCTCGGAGATGGCGGCCATCGTGTTGATGATGCCGAGCACGGCCGCAACGATGCCGATGCCGGGGAGCGAATCGCCCACCATCTGCAGGATGTGCACGGGGTGCTCGGACTCGGCCGCCTTGGCGTCGAGCTCGGCGACCATCAGGCTCTCCAGCTGGTCGGGCTTTATCTTGCCGTCGATGACGGGCTTCAGCCCCGAGCAGATGAACTCCAGGCGCTCGTGGTGGCCGGAGATCGTCGGGTAGCGCTGGAAGATGCTGCTGTTCTTCGGGTCGATCACGTGCTCCTCGAGCGCGATCAGGCCGTTCCTGCGGCCGACCATGAAGACCTCGTAGAGCAGCTTGAGCAGCTCCATGAATTCCTTCTCGCCCGCCTGCTTGCCGAAGAGCGCGTGCTTAACCTTGTGGACGATCTCCACCAGGACGTTCATCGGGCTCGCGATCACGAGCACACCGGCTGCCATCCCCAGAATCGTCACAAACTCCGAGATCTGGAGCAAAACCAGCGGGTGACCCCCTGACAGCATGAAGCCGCATAGGGTTGAACCAAGGACAATGGCGCCTCCGACGAGGATCAGCATGCGGGAATACCGTTGGAACTTGAGCGCCTCTTAGCGCTCGCGTACGCGCTGTAGGTAAGCGCGTATGCCTAGAATTGTTTGTGCGTGAATTTGGCAGATACGTGACTCCGTGAGGCCGAAGACCTTAGCGATTTCTGCAAGACGAAGATTTTCGAAGTAGTACATAGCCAGTATCTTCCTTGGTATATCGGGCAGCTGGGCGATCCTTTGAGTGAGAAGTTCGAGCAATTCCTGCTTTTCGAGGGTATCGCGTCCCGTGACGTCGCTCTCGTCGGCCAGGAGCTCGTGGAGGGATCCCCCGCCGCCCTCCTCGCTCTTCAGCTCGTGGTCGATGTTGATGAACGTGACCGGCTTGGCCTCATCCACCCACTTCTCGTACTCCTTGGGGTCCAGGCCGAGCTCGGCACGCACCTCGTCGTCCGTCGCGGCGCGCCCGTGGCGCTGCTCGACGTCGTTGATGGCGCTCTTGAGCTTGCGGGAGCGGGCACGCGCGCGGCGCGGGCACCAGTCCATGCGGCGGAGCTCATCCAGGATGGCTCCGCGGATCCTCATCGAGGCGTAGCTCGCGAAGGTGTTGCCCTGCTCCGGGTCGAACTTGCGGACCGCGGCGATCAGGCCGGTTATGCCAACGCTGTAAAGGTCGTCCGCGTCGACGTGCGCGGGCACGTTCAACTTGATGCGGTCGACCACGTTTCTGACGAGGGGCAGGTATCGTTCGATCAAATCCTTTTCATCGACGGCACTTGGTGTAACTCCCTGATACGCGCGCCAGGCGGCGGCGGGCGTAGCATCCATGCCAGGGATTGTTGCGGTTTCTGTATTCATGGAGATAAAGCGTTGTTACTTGGACTTGGCCGGTGCCGCGGTGGAGGCGGCGTGCCGGATGAGAATCGTCTCGCGGATGCCCCGGACCAGGATGGTCCAGAACCAGCGGAACAGGAGGGCGCCAGCGAGGCAGCCGACGGCGGCGTCCATGAGGACCCGGTCGGGGGCGTGGCCCTGGGCGAAGCCAGCGGCGGTCACGAGGGCGAATCCGGCAAAGCCGCCGGCGAGGAAGATGGATTTCATGGCGTGTTAGGTCTCCGGGAGCGTCCTGCGGGCGATCGCCGCGGGAACGTCCTCCTCCCAGTCGCCGGTGGGCGACGGGCCGGTGCTGAGGAAAAGGGGCTCGATGTCCTCGTCGAAGAGGTAGTCCCAGAGCTTTCCCCACTGGGAAACCTCATCGAGGTGGGTGAAGGCGATGTGCGTGGCCCCGAGGTCCTTGCCCGCGGAGTAGGCGTCGCGAAGCGACGCGCGGTCGTAGGCGGCGTTGAGGACCAGGACGCGCTCGGTGATCTGCTCCTTGTCCATGAACTCCGCCAGCTTGGCGTTGTCCTCGGCGCGGCGGGTGGACATGCCGGGCAGGTCGAAATAGACGAAGCCGTTCTCGACGGCGCGCTGGGTCTCGCAGGGAAAGCGCGCGATCGGCACGCCGAGGGCCTCGGCGAACACCGGCAGCGGGCCCATCGGGTTCGGGTGGTCGAACTCGACGGCAACGATGTGGCCCTTGCGCTCGCGGCGGAAGACCTCGATCGAGAGCCACTTGCAGAGAGCCGTGGTGCGGCCGACACCGGGGGCGCCCAGGAAAGCAGCCCGGGAGATCGGGGCGCGGGGCATGCGCTGGCCGGCGTGCTCGCAGAGGAGCCGCGACGTCTCGGCCAGGGCCCTGTGCAGCGGAAGATTATTGAGCTCGTTCCAGTTGGCGCGGCTCTGGAGGCGGTTGAGCGCGGTCTCGGTGAGGCCGGAGCGGCGCAGGAGCCCGGCGAGGCCCGCAGGCGGCATGTCGAGGGACTTCGGATCCGCCAGGCGGTTGCGGATCTCGTCCACGGGGAGGGCGGGCTCGTTGGAGACTGACGTGTGCTGCTGCACGGGACCGTCCACCTGGGCGATCACCTCGAGCTTCGGCACCTTGAAGAAGCGCATGAGGCCAGTCGGCTTCACGGCGTTCACGGACACGACGCGGGCGTTCGGTCCGAGCTTCTCGCGAATCAGGGCCACGGCCTCGCCGGGTGACTTCACCTGAAACTTGTAGGCCCCGGGGGGCAGGAGCTTGTTGTCGTGTGCCATGGCTTAGGCGGCGATCTTGAGGTTGGCCTCGGGCCTGGGCAGCGCCGGGACCGGGATGATGATTCCGGCGTTCTCGATCTCGGTGTTCGGCGGCAGCTCCTGGTAGGAGAGGATCGCCAGGCGCGGGAAGGAGGACTCGAAGAAGCGCTTGAGGGCCAGGCGGACCTCGGTGCCCACGATGACGACGGCCGGCTGGCCGGACTGGGCGGGATCGATGGTGCGCTTGCTGAGCTCGTCCAGGAGGTGGCGGGTCGTGATGGGATCAAGGCCCAGGCTCACGTCCGTCGCGGACTTGTGGACCTTGGTGCCCAGCCACTGCTCGAGGCGCGGGTCGAGCGTCACGGCGCGAATGACGCCCGGGCGGCTCTCGTACTCGGGAACGAAGTAGAGTCCAAGGCGGCGGCGCACCAGTTCCGACAGCTCGTCGGGGTTCTTGGTCAGCGGCGCAAAGTCGGCGATCGCCTCCAGGATCAGCGGCTGGTTCAGGATCGCGATGTTCTCGCGCAGCAGGTTCTGGAGGACGCGCTGGATGATGCCGAGCGACACCAGGTCCGGCAGGAGTTCGGAGATCAGCGCCGGCTGGGCGACCTTGAGATGGTCGACCAAGGCCTGGACCTCCTGGCGTCCCAGGAGATGGTGGGCGTTCAGCTTCAGGATCTCGGAAAGGTGCGTGATCAGGACGGACGGCGGGTCGACGACCGTGTAGCCGTTCAGTTCCGCGATCTTCCTCTCGCTCTCGTCGATCCAGGTCGCGTCGAGGTTGAACACCGGCTCGCGGGTCGCGGTGCCGCGAAGGGCCACCTTGCTGCCGGCGACGTTCATCGCGAGCCAGCGGCCCGACATCAGCTTGCCGCGGGCGACGACCTTGCCCCTCAGGAGGAAGCGGTAGGACGTGGCCTCAAGCTCAAGATTGTCGCGAACGGCGATCGGCGGGACGACGATGCCCTTTTCGCGGGCCAGCTGCTTCCTGACGCCGGTGACGCGGGCGAGGAGTTCCCCGCCGCTCTTGGAGTCAGCCAGGTTCAGGAGGCCGTAGCCGATTTCGACGGCGAAGACGTCGACGTCGATCAGCTTGCGCACCTCGTCGGCACTGCCCGGAGAGGGGCTTGCGCCAGCGGCCGCCGCCCCACCCTTGCCACCCTTCTTGGAATTGCCGGGTGATGATGCGGGCGCCGTGACCGGGGGGCTGGAGGCCTCTGCGGTCTCGAGCAGGTTGCCGAGATAGAAGGCGACTCCGCCGAGCGAGAAGAACGGGAGCATCGGCATGCCGGGCATGAGGCCGAAGACGGCGAGCATGCCGCCCGTGATCTTCATGGCCCTCGGGTACTTAAACAGCTGGCCGGCCAGCTGGGTGCCCAGATTGTTGGTGTCGGAGGCCCGGGTGACCAGGATGCCTGCGCCAACCGAGAGGATGAGGGCCGGGATCTGCGAGACCAGGCCGTCGCCAATGGAGAGGAGTGTGAACTTCTGGAGCGACTCGGCGAGCGAGAGGTCCATCTGGAATACGCCGATCGCGAAGCCGCCGACCACGTTGACGAGAGTGATGATGATGCAGGCGACGGCGTCGCCGCGGACGAACTTCGAGGCGCCGTCCATCGCTCCGTAGAAGTCGGCCTCCTTCTGGACCTTCACGCGCCGTGCTGTGGCGACGGCCTCGTCGATGATGCCGGCGTTAAGCTCCGCATCGATGGCCATCTGCTTTCCGGGAAGGGCGTCCAGGGTGAACCTGGCGCTCACCTCCGCGATGCGGCCCGCACCCTTCGTGATGACCACGAAGTTGATGATGACTAAGATGATGAAGACAACCGCGCCTACGATGTAGTTGCCCTGGATGACGAAGTGCCCGAAGGACTGGATGATCGAGCCGGCGTAGCCGTGGATCATGATCTGGCGGGTCGAGCTGATGTTGAGCGCCAGGCGGAAGAGGGTCAGGGCGAGCAGCAGCGTCGGGAAGCTCGAGAACTCCGGCGGGTCCTTCACGTAGATGATGGCAAGCAGAACCATCAGCGAGAGCCCGATGTTGAGCGCCAGGAAGCAGTCGAGAACGATCGGCGGGATCGGCACTATGAGGAGGAGCACCGTCGCGAAGAGGCCCCCCATGAAGATGAGGTCCGCCCGCTTCAGCAGCGTTGCGACGGACTTCGAGGCCTGGGACTGGACGGGTGCTAGGGCTGCGGGAGGCATGGCTTAGCTGGCGGCCTCCAGGCGGCGGGACTTCAGGCGGTGGAAGTAGTAGCGGTGGGTGCGGTAGACGACCGCGAGGATCTCGGCCACGACCCTGTAGAGGTCCGTCGGGATCGTCTCGCCGACCTTGGCCATGGCATAGAGGACGCGGGCGACCGGCTTGTTCTCGACGATCGGCACGCCGTTCTCGATGGCGATGGCCTTGAGCCTCATGGCGAAGCGGTTCTCGCCCTTGGCGAGGACGATCGGCGCCTTGTCCTTGTTGCGCTCGTACTTGAGCGCGACGGCATAGTGGGTCGGGTTCGTGATCACGACATCCGCCGTGGCCACTGCGGAAAGCATCTGCTTCTGCAGGAGGCGGCGGGCCATGCGGCGCATGGCGGCCTTAGTCATCGCGTTGCCGTCCGCATTGCGGCGCTCATCCTTGACCTCCTGCTTGGTCATCATGAGCTCCTTCTGCGTCTTGAACTTCTCGTAGCTGTAGCTGATGGCGACCACCACGCTGAGCGCCAGGATCATGCGGCCGAGAAAGGTCATGGCGGCGCGGCCGAGGAACTGGCCGAGGTAGGCCGCCTCGACGGGCACGCTGAAGAGCGGGTCGGCCAGGAGCCCCTTGGCGCCCAGGTAGAGGACGGAGCCGATCGCAATCAGCTTCAGGCAGTCGATGCCGGTGCGAACGAGCGCGCTCTTGTTGAAGATGCGCCCGAAGCCGGCGGCCGGGTCGAGGCGTTCGAAGCTGAACGAGAGGGCCTCGGGCGTGAGGCGGAAGCCGCTCTGGACGGCGGCGGTGAGCGCCGCGGCGCCGACGGCCGCGAGAAGGATCGGGAAGGACGCGCGGCCGACGGTGAAGAAAACCTCGGCGATCTGGGAGGCGACCGTGTCGCGGGTGATCTCGGTGACCTGGAAGTGCGTGAAGACCGAGATGGCGTAGTCGGCGACGAAGCGGGACGACGACTGGATCGTGAAGGCGAAGACGGCCAGGGCCGCCGCGAGCAGGAACATGAGCGCAAGCTCCGGGGACTTCGCGAACTGGCCACGGTCCATAGCCTCGCTCAGCTTCTTTTCGGAAGCCTGCTCGGTCTTTTGGTCTTGGTCTTCGTCGGCCATGTTGTGCCCGCATTAAGCAACGCAGATGCCAACGATCTCGGAGCAATTGTTACTACCATAATACCAATCGTTTAAACTTTTCTAAACGACCCGGTATCGAAATCAAAAAACCTGCTGAATCCCGCGTAAAAAATGCGGCAATAATTGCCGCTCACCCGCCTTTCGCCTCAGCGAAACGGCAGGACCTGGAGCATCCGCATCGGCGCGTCGGCGAACTCCACGTAGAGATAGCGCATGAGGAGCGCCCCGGCGCTCGCCAGGAGGCCGATGCCCGCAAAGGCGCGCACGGAGAGGCTCATGACGAAGACGCCCATCTTTGGGGCGGCGCGCCCGAGGACCGAGAACGCGAGCGTCACAAGGAAGTTCATGCCGATGAAGGGCGCCGCGATGCGGACGCCTATCTCGATCACGTGGCTCGTGGCCTCGAGGATCACGGAGGGCGCCTCGGGGGCGAAATGCACGTTTCCCGCGGCCGCCAGCTGGAAGCTCTTCGAGAAGGCGCTCAGCAGCATCTCGTGGCCGCGCAGGAGGAAGAAGCAGATGATGGCAAAGGAGGAGAAGAGGGACGCGACGGGCTCCGTCGTCGGCTCCGGGACGCCGAGGCCGGGCGAGGCGCTGAGGCCGATCTCGGGCGAGATGATGCGGCCGGCCATCTCGACGGCGCTGAAGGTCAGCTTCGTCATGAATCCCATCAGGAGGCCGAGGATCACCTCGCCACCGGCGGCGAATGCAAGGCCGGAGAGCGTGAGCGGGATGGGACCCACCGGAACGATGGCGGCAAGGAGCGTCGCCAAGCAGGCGCCGAGACCGACCCGCACCATGATCGGCAGCGACCTGCCGGCGACAACGGGCAGCTGCATGATGAGTCCCAGGCTGCGCAGGAAGACCATCATCCACGCCACGCAATAGGCCGGGGTCATGGGAGAGGAACGCTAGGCGGGGCTTAGTGCCCCATGGTGCTCATGCGCACCATGGTGGAGACCGCGAATTCCGAGATCTCACGCAAGAGCCACGGGGCGAGCAGGATGGCGACCCCGGAAATGGAGAGCAGCTTCGGGATGAAGGTCAGCGTGGGCTCGTTCATGCTGGTCACCGACTGCACGAGGCTGGTCGCGAGGCCCACGATAAGCGCCACGATCAGGAACGGAGCGACGATGTAGAGGGCGAAGAGAACCGTCGTCTTGAAGATGTCGATCGCGAGATCCGGATTCATGGCGGCTTAGGTGACGAAGCTCTGCATGAGCGACTTGACGACCAGGTGCCATCCGTCGACGAGGACGAAAAGGAGCAGCTTGAGCGGCAGCGCCACGACGGTCGGCGGCATCATCATCATGCCCAGCGCCATGAGCACCGAGGAGACGAGGAAGTCGATGACGAGGAATGGAAGGAACAGCATGAAGCCCATCTGGAAGGAGGTCTGCAGCTCGCTGATCACGAAGGCCGGGATCACGACGCGCATCGGCAGGTCCTTGACGGCAGTCGGGGGAAAGCCGCCGAGCTCGAGGAAGTACTCCACGTCGCGGGTGCGGGTCTGCTTCAGCATGAACTCCTTCAGCGGCGCGCTGGCCTTGTCGACCGCCTCGACCGAGGTGATCTTGCCGTCGAGATAGGGGTTCAGCGCCTCCTTCTGGACCTTGTCGAAGACGGGTCCCATGAGGAAGAACGTGAGGAAGAGGGAGAGGCCGACGATGATCTGGTTCGAGGGGGCCGAGGGCGTGCCGAGGGCCGTGCGCATGAAGCCGAGCACGATCACGATGCGCGTGAAGCTCGTCATCATGAGCACGATGGAGGGCGCCACCGAGAGGAGCGTCATGATGATGACGATCTGCACGGCGACGCTGACCTGGCCGGACTGGCTCGTTCCCTCGAGGCCGATGTTCAGCTTGAAGGGATCGGGTGTGGCCGTGGCGGCGGCATGGGCCGCCTGGGCGTGAGCGGACGGAGCCAGGGCCACGAGGGCCGCAAGCGCTAGGAGTCCGAGGATGAAGGGGCGGATGCGGTGCTTCATTCTGCCTTCCTTGGCACCGGCGACTCGTCGAGGGGGGTTAGCATGTCGATGCGGCCCGGGCAGACGCCGAGCATGAATTTCTTTCCCTCGTAGGAGGCGACGACCAGGTACTGGCGGCTTCCGAGGGACTTGGTCTCGTCGATGACGAGGCGGCGCGCGACGCGTCCGGTGATCTGCACCTTGCGGCCGCGCATGTAGAGCCAGCCGCCGGCTCCGCCGAGAAGGATGACGCCGACAAGGGTCGTGGCGCCGTAGCCCGATGATGCGGGGGCCGCCGGGGCGGGCTTGTCCGAGAAGTAGCCAAGGGCCTTGTCGTCCGCGGCGCGGAGCGACGTGACCCCGAGGGCCGCGATGCCAAGGAAAGTAAGGAGGCGGATCCTCACGGCTTAACGCTGCCGACGAGCTCGGTGATCTTTATGCCGAAGTTGTCCTCGACGACGACGACCTCGCCGTAGGCGACGAGCTTGTCGTTCACGAAGAGGCCGACGGGGTCGCTCGCGTGCTGGGTCAGCTGGACAATGGAGCCCGCGGTGAGCTCAAGGACGTCCCGCATGGGCAGCTGGACCGAGCCGAGCTGCACGGTGACCTTCACCTTCACGTCGAGGACTATATCAAGTGTTTTTTCTTCCATCATGTTTGGATTGGTTGACTGAGTCGTTGGGCAGCTTGCGCGTCAGCTGCACGGCCACCTTGTCCGTGTCCAGGCCCACGGTGCCGACGAACTTCGGCGTGCCGTTGAGGAGGATGCGGGTGTCGGAAAATACGGAATGGGGCATCTCGATCACGTCGCCGAGGCGCAGGCTCGCGACCTCGCGCAGGCTGAGCTCAAGGGCCTGCCACTCGGCGCGGACAGGGACCGTGATCTTGTCGTAGGCCGCGTGCCAGGAGACGGTCTTCGGGACCTCGGCGACCGAGGAGTCCTTCTGGCGGCGGATCTGCATGCGCTTCACGACCGGCTCGATCGTGTAGTACGGCACGCCGATCTGGATCTGCTCGGAGCAGTCCCCGAAGCTGGCCTCCAAGGTCAGTGCGAGGATGATGGCGTCCTTGGGAGAAGTCTGCAGGAAGCGGCCGTTGTTCTCCTGGCCGATGATCAGGGGGCGCAGCTCCTGGTCGGCCTTCCACTGGCCGCACCACTCCTCGAGGATGATCATGATCACGTCCTCGATGAGGGCCACCTCGATCTCGGTCAGGTAGCGGTCGGCCTTGACCGAGTGGCCGCGCCCGCCGAGGAGGCGGTCCGCGATCGTCAGGGCCAGGCGGGGATTGATGTCCAGGATGCCGACGCCCACCAGCGGCTCGACCTTGAACATGGAAAGGTGCGTCGGGTTCGGGAGGTTCTCCGTGAACTTCGAGTAGGAGACAGTGGTCAGCTGGGCCATCTTCAGGCCGAATTCCATCCTCATGTAGAGGGAGAGGCGTGCGCTCAGGTAGCGGATGAAGTCCTCGTGCAGGAGCCTCAGGCGGCGCAGCTCGACCTCGGAGAGGAACGCGGGGTTCCTGAAGTCGTACGGCTCGACCTTGAGCGCGGCGTCCGAGCCGCCCTTCTGGCCGTCGGCGCGGATCAGCTGCTGGCGCGGTGTGCCCGACTCGACAGCCTGCGCGAGCAGCTTGTCGATCTCGGACTGGTCGAGAAAGTCCGTCGCCGGGGCGCCTTCGGGAGTATCGGCCATCGCGGGTGTTTCCCTACTGGATCACGAAATCCGAGAAGTAGACCTGCTCGGCCACCTTCTTGCCCAGCGCCTGGTTGTAGGCGCCGACGAGGCGCTCGCGTATGACGTTCTTGGAGCCGGGCTCCTCGAGATCGGCGAGGGAGAGTGAGGAAAGGACGTTGAGCGTCACGTCGGTCAGGCGGGGCTTGGCGCCCTCGAAGATGCTCTTGATGTTGGGCTCCGAGCCCGTGACGAGGAAGCTGGTCTTGAGGTAGCGGGTGCCCATCGTGCCCGAGAGGTTGACGACGACGCTGTCGAACTCGTAGCCCGGGGGGCCGCCTTCCTTGCCGCCCTCGCCCTTCTTGCCCTCGCCACCCTCGGCTGCCGCCGCGGGAGCGGCCACCGCGGGTGCGGCGGCGGCGGGAGCGCTCAGCTTCTTGAGCATGCGGGGCAGCACGAGCATCTCGACCGTGGCCCAGGTCGCCGCGGGGGCGAGGACGACGGCGGCGATGACCGGAAGCCAAGATGCGATGGCGCTCTTGCCGGCGGGTGCGGCGACGGCGACGACCGCCGGGGCGGACGCGGCCTCGCCCTTTGCGGGCGCTGCCGGTGGTTCCTCTGTCTTTGCGGCGGCCATGGTGTTCCTTTTAGCGGGTCTTCAGGTTGACGATGTCCTCGAGGATCGTGTCGGAGACCGTGATCAGGCGTGAGCCAGCCTCGAAGCTGCGCTGCGTCGTGATCAGGTTCGCGAACTCGTCCGTGAGGTCGACGTTGGAGAGCTCAAGCGCGCCGGACTGGACCGTTCCGTTGCCGGCGGTGCCCGCGGTGTTCGCCGCGGCGGAGAGCGTGGTCGAGCCGCTGACCGGCTGGGCCGCGGCCATGTTGCCGTAGAGGTTGCCCGCGACGCTCGTGAGCGCCGACGGGTTCTGGAAGTTCTGCAGGAGGACCTGGTTCGTCGTGACGGTCGTGGCGTCCGAGTAGGCCTCGGTCAGGTTGCCGGAGCCGTCGATCGTGTAGGACTCCAGCTGCGTGCCGGTGGGCGGCGTGCCAAGTTTGATGTCGCCGACGGTCGCGGGCGCGCTGCCCGAACTGCCGCCCGTCAAACCCTGGACCCGGTAGCCCTGGCTCGTCACCAGGTAGCCGCTCGAGTCGACGGAGAAATTGCCCGCCCGGGTCGCGTAGGTCGCGCCGTCGGAGGGATCCTTGACGATGAAGAAGCCGTTGCCGGAGACCGCGAGGTCGCTCGGGACGCCCGTGGAGGTGAGGGAGCCCTGGGCGTAGTTCGTGGTGACGCCCGAGACGCTGACACCGGTGCCGACCTCGACCGTGTTGGTGTCGGAGCCGCCGCTCGTGCCGGGGGCCGGCGTCGAGCTCTGCAGGATGTTGCTGAAGCTGTCCGCGTAGCTCGTGGAGCCGGACTTGAACGCCGTCGTGTTGACGTTGGCGATGTTGTTGCCGATGACGTTGAGCCCCTGCTCGAAGGATTCCATGGCGCTTACGCCGCTGGTCAGTGTGCCGATGAGTGACATGTTGGTTTGGTGGTTGGGACTGTTGTTAAAGTGCTAGGGCGGGATCAGCTGCTCGGCGTCGTGGCCGGAGTTGTCGTCGTCGTCGAGGGCGGCGAGATCGCCTCGAGGTTCGAGATCGGGTACTCGACGCCGTTGATGAGGAGCTGCGGGGCGCTGCCGCTCGTGTCGACGGCACTGACAGTGCCGCTGACGATCTTGCCGCTGCCGTCGTTGACCGAGACCTGGCGGCCGATGTAGGAGCTGGCAGCCATCTGGCTGACCTGCTGCGTGAGTGTCGTCGCCTGCTGGAGGGCCGTGAACTGGGCCGTCTGGGCGATGAAGGCCGTGTCGTCCATCGGCTTCAGCGGATCCTGCTCCTGGAACTGGGTCGCGAGGAGCTTCATGAAGTCATTGATGCCGAGCGCCTGCTGGGTCGAGGAACCGGTTGTGGAGGAGGTCGCCGGAACGGTCGGCGTCGTCGCGTGGGTGGTCGTGCTGGTGGTGGGCGTGACGGTCATGGTGGTCGGGTTCAGGCGAACGTTTGGAGAAACTGGGAGCCGGCCGCCGCGGCCATGGGCGCGGCCTGGGCGAACTCCTCTTCCTGGGCGGGTGCGTAGCTGGAGGAGGACGATTGGCCCCCCGATGTTGAAAATCGCGGCTCGGCGCCGGCATTCTGGCCGCGTCCCTGCTGCTGGGCGTACTCCCCGGAGGAGAGAGTGCTGCCGCTGCCGGACGAGGTGAAGACGGGTGTGATCTGGTGGAGGCTGCTCTGGGTATTGCCCGCGGCGGTCGACTGCCAGACGTGCGCCAGGTCGCTGCGAAGCTGCGCGGAGTTGGTCGAGAAAGTCGCCTGCACCTCGCCGTTTCGCATCTCGACCCGGAGGTTCAGCTCCGCGTCGCCCATAGAGAACTGCATGTTCATCGAGTTCTGCGTCGCGCCGGAGCTTAGCATCTCCGCCGCGGTCATCGCGGCCTCGACGGCGCCCTTGGCGGTGCCGGTCGCCTCGGGCTGCGAGGAAGGCTGCGGATTCGACGAGCCCGCGGACGACGGCGCGACCGAGGCCACCTGGAAGGCGGGCTGGGCGGTCGGAGTCTTCTCGGGATTTGTCTGCACGGGCATTGCGGCTGTGACTTTAGCAACGGGAGTGCCAACGGGCGCAGACGAGTCCGTAACCTGCTTGTCCCCATTGCTTAGAAACTTTTTTGCAGCGGCCGAAACGGGAGCCGCGGGACTTCCCGTGGATTTCACGGACGCCGCGGCAATTTTTTCCCCACCCACTGCGGCCGCCCGGGCTGTCTGCTCGGTTGTCGGCAAGGCGGAGGCACCTGGCAGGGTGCGTTCGGCCACGGCCGCGGCGCTGGTAGCCGCGGCGGGAAGCTGGGGCTGGCTGGCGTCAGTGGGTGGGGAAAGGGAGGCGGCCTTCGCCGCGGCTTCAGAGGCTGCGGGCTGCGCGGTGGCAGGCGCTGCGGGCTTCGCCTTGGCAGCAAGCGCGGCGGCGAGTTCGCCCCCGGCCAGCGTCGCTGCGGTTGAAGGAGCCGTTGGGAGCCCCGTTGCGACAGCCGCTGCGGGGTTGCTCACGTCGGCAGTGACCTTGCCGGCGACGGCGGAGACACCCTTGCCGCCGATCGGCACGAGCTCCGTCGGGACCGTGGGCGCCAGGTGCTGCTGCACTGTGGCCATCAGGCTGGCGTTGAGCGCCGCCGCGGCCTCCTCCTGCGCCTTGGTGGGCTTGCCGGAGTCGGGTTTGGACTGGGAGTCGTCCCCGGACTTGTCTGAGGAGGATTTCGGCAGGAACTGTGAGAAGGAGTCCTGCTGCGTGTCGTCCTTGCCGTTCGTGTCGCCGACGAGGCCCGCGAGGGAGCTCGAGGCGGGCGTCGGGTCGGGTGCTGTCGGAATCGGTGTTGAGATGGAGAGTTGCATGTTTTTGGCACCCTCCATGGCACCGGGACGCGCCGATCCGTGGCACGTTAGGGAATTAACTGAGGGAAAATCAGGCGGCGGGCTTCGTGGCCTTAAGCAGGCGAAGGCGCTCGGAAAGGATGGCGGCGCGGCGGGCGAGCGGCACGTCGCCGTC
>DASRSJ010000046.1:0-18507 GCA_035656555.1 Opitutaceae bacterium | reverse complement strand
GCGGGCTGAAAGGTTTTGTGACGTAGTCGTCAGCCCCAAGCTCAAGCCCGAGCACGCGGTCCATCTCGGCCGCGCGCGCAGTCAGCATGATGATGGGTATCGAGGCGGTCGCGGCATCGCGGCGCAGGATCTTGCAGACCTCCAGGCCGTCCACCTCGGGGAGCATGAGGTCGAGGACAATTAAATCCGGCCGCTCGTCCCTCGTGATCGCAATAGCGCGGGCGCCGTCCTTGGCGAATATGGGCGTGTAACCCGCCTCTCGAAGCTTGAAGCCGAGCACCTCCAGTGCGTCGGGCTCGTCATCAACTACCAGTATTTTTGTCTTCATGGGCCTTCTTGCCTCCGGAGTGGCGAATGTCGATGGCCTCGTAGAGGTACACGACGTCCTCTGCGATGTTGGTCGCGTGGTCCGCGACTCGTTCCAGGCACTTCGAGATGACCATGAGGTTGAGGCAGCGCGTGATGTTCGCCGGCCTCTCGACCATGAAGCTCGAGAGCTCCCTGTGGAGCTGCTTGTTGAGCGAGTCGACCTCGGCATCGCGCGGGACAACCGCCCTCGCCTTGTCGGGATCGCGATTGATGAAGGCCGAGATGGCGTCGCGGAGCATCTCGAGCGACATGGTCGCCATACGGGGCAGGTCGACGTAGGGCTTAAGCTGCGGCTCTGTGTCCAAATCGATGGCGCGGCGGGCGATCGTGACGGCGGAATCACCCACCCTCTCGAGGTTCTGGGAAATCTTCATGGCGACCGTCGTCAGGCGTAGGTCGGTGGCGACTGGAGCCTTGGCAAGCAGGTGGATCGCGATGTCGTCGATCTCGACCTCGAACTGGTCGATGATGTTGTCATCGTCCTGGACCGACTGCGCGAGCAGGTCGTCACGCTCCACGAGGGCACGCATGGCGCGCGTGAGCGCCGACTCGGCGTGGCTCGCCATCGCGAGCAGGCTCTCTTTGAGCCTGTTCATCTCTTCGTTGTAGTGGGTCATGTCGGGATGTGTGTGCTGTCGGCTCAGCCGAAGCGGCCGGAGACGTAGGCCTCGGTCTGGGGGTTGCCGGGATTCGTGAAGATCTTCCTAGTGTCATCGAACTCGATCAGCCTTCCCATATAGAAGAATGCCGTGCGGTCCGAACAACGGGCCGCCTGCTGCATGTTGTGGGTCACGATGACGACGGTGTAGGTGGCGCGCAGCGTCTGGATGAGCTCCTCGATTTTTGCGGTGGCAATGGGGTCGAGAGCGGAGCACGGCTCGTCCATCAAAAGCGTCTCGGGCTGCACAGCCAGAGAGCGGGCGATGCAGAGGCGCTGCTGCTGTCCGCCGGACAGGCTCGTGCCGGGCCGATTCAGGCTGTCCTTAACCTCGTCCCAAAGCGCGGCCATCTTAAGCGAGTCCTCGAGACGCGTCTGCAGGACCGCCTTGTCCTTGATGCCGTTGAGGCGAAGTCCGACGAGGACGTTCTCGGCGATAGACATCGTTGGGAAAGGATTAGACTTCTGGAAGACCATGCCGACGCGTCGGCGGATGGAGACGGCCTCGACACCCGGGCCATAAAGGTCATTCCCGAAATGCTTGAGCGAGCCCTCAATCCGGGTGCCCGGTGTCAGCTCGTGCATGCGGTTAAGCGCTCGCAGGAATGTCGACTTGCCGCACCCGCTGGGCCCGATGATCGCCGTCACCTTCTTCGCTGGGACGCGAATCGTGATTTCGTTCAACGCCTGGCGCTGGCCATACCACATGCTGAAGTTGCGGATGTCGAAGGCGACCTCCTCGGAAGCCACCGGAAGGGACGCGACGGGGGCGGATGAGGGCGTCGACGAGATCCTGATCGAGTCGGACGGCTTCTGACCCGTAGGCGCTTCGGAAAGTGTGGACATGGCGTTCAATGAGTTCGGTTGCGGTCGCGCGACAATACGCGGACCGAAATATTCAGGGCGAGGATCAATCCCATGAGCACGAGGGCGCCCGCCCAGGCCTGGCGATGCCAGTCGTCGTACGGGGAGATGGCGTAGGCAAATATCTGGAGCGGAAGAGCCGCGATCGGCTCCTTCAGGTTGTGATTCCAGAAGTTGTTGCCCAGAGCAGTGAAGAGAAGCGGGGCCGTCTCGCCAGCGATTCTGGCGAGGGCAACGATGACGCCAGTCGCGATGCCCTTCATCGCTGTCCGGACCACGATGACCATGATCACCTTCCAGCGGGCAACCCCCAGAGCAAGGGCGGCCTCGCGGTAGCTCTGCGGGACGAGGATAAGGACCTCCTCGGTGGTGCGCATGACCAGCGGCACCATCATGAGGCCAAGTGCCACGCCGCCGGCGTAAGCCGAGAATGTCTTGAATGGCACGACCAGCATAAGGTACACGACCATTCCCCACACGATCGACGGTACGCCGTTCAGCACATCAGCGGCAAAGCGCAGCCAGTCATTGGCCCTGTCAGAGCCGTACTCCGCGAGATAGATCCCTCCAAAGATCCCCAGCGGCACGCCAACCACCGTGGCCATGGCGAGGAGCGTGATCGTTCCGACGATGGCATTAGCCATGCCACCACCCGTTTCCCCGGTCGGTTTGGGAAGTTGCGTGAAGAAGTTCAGATCGATCGAGCTCCAACCTTGTACGACTAGGAAGTAGATGACGAGGAAGAGCGGTGCGATGACCAGACCTGCGCACAACACCAGCACGGCCGTGACGGCCGTGCTCTTGATCTTGCGGAAACGGGCTACCGCGGGCATCGGGAGATATGGGGATGCCTCGACCATCTCAGCTCACCTTGATGGGACCGCTGCCGGTCATGCTCTTCAGCATGATCTGGGCGAGGATGTTGACGCAGATGGTCACTGCGAGGAGGACCAAGCCGAGCTCGAAGAGCGAGTTGAGGTAGAGGTCGCTCGTTGCCTCGGCGAACTCATTGGCGATGACGCTCGCCAATGTGTAGCCAGGCGCGAAGAGCGAGGCGGCGATCTGAGGCCTGTTTCCAATAACCATCGTGACGGCCATGGTCTCGCCGAGAGCGCGGCCGAGGCCGAGGATTGCGGCGCCAAAGAGGCCGCGGCGGGCGTAGCTCAATACCGCGATTCTAAGCACCTCCCAGCGGGTTGCGCCTAGGGCGTACGCCGCCTCGCGCTGGAGGTTCGGGACCGACCTGAGGATCTCCCTCGATATTGAGGTGATGATCGGCAGGATCATGATCGCGATGATGATACCTGCGGCCAGCATGCTGACACCGTAGATCGGGCCCTGAAAGAGGGGCAGAAACCCGAGCGTGTGCTTGAGCCACACGAAGAGGTGGTCACGCAGCCATGGGATCAGAATAAAGATTCCCCACATGCCAAAGATGACACTTGGGACGGCGGCGAGCATCTCGATCGCCATAATGATCGGCTGGCGCAGCTTGACCGGGGCGAGCTCGGTCAGGAAAAGGGCTGTCGCGACGCCGAGCGGCACCGCGATCAAAAGGGCAAGAAGTGAGGAGACGAGAGTCCCGAATATGAACGGCAGGGCGCCGTACTTGTCAGTGACCGGGTCCCACTCGGTACTCCAGAGGAAGCTGGCGCCGAACTTCGAGATCGACATCCGTGAGCCCGCGTAGAGCTGCCATCCGACCAAAACGATCAGGATGACGATCGTCATCGCGGCGAGCGACGCGATCCACTTGAACGCGATGTCAGGCGCGCGCGAGCTGGGCTCGGGAAGCACCTCGGAGGTTGTCGACGCTTGGCTCATTTAGAAAAGCAGACGGGCGTGGGATTACCCACGCCCGTCTCCCATTGACCGAATCAATATTTGATCGACTGCACCCTTTCAAGGGCGCGCTTCTGAAGGTCCGCGGAAAGCGGAGCGTAATCCAGGCTCGGGGCGAGCTTCTCGCCGTCAGAGTAGGCCCACTTGAGGAATTGCACGAGCTTCTCGCCCTTGGCGTGGTCCTTCTGCTCCGCATAGACGAGCAGCCAGGTCGTTCCCGCGATCGGGTATGCCGTGGTGCCAGGAGCGTTGACCATGGAGAACCTGAAGTCGTCCGGAATCGTGGCTGAGGCCAGCGCCGCAGTGACGGAGTCGACCGTCGGCGTGATGAAGATGCCCGAGGCGTTCTTCATGTTGGCGAATGGCAGCTTGTTCTGGTGCGCGTAGGCGAGCTCGACATAACCGATGGCGCCTGGCGTCTGCTTGACCTGGCCCGCCACACCCGCGTTGCCCTTGCCGCCGAGGCCGACCGGCCAGCTGACCGAGACGCCCTTGCCGACCTTGCTTTTCCAGTCCGCGCTCACGTGGCTGAGGTAGTCCGTGAAGATGAAGCTGGTGCCCGAGCCGTCCGAGCGGTGAACGACGACGATGTCGACGTCCGGCAGCTTGGCGCCCGAGTTGAGGGCGGCGATCGCGGGATCATTCCACTTGGTGATCGTGCCGAGGAAGATCCCGGCGAGCGTCGTTCCGTCGAGGTTGAGCTGGGGGTTGCCCTCCAGATTGTAGCTGACGGCGACCGCGCCGGCGACCGTCGGGATGTGCAGGAGCTGCCTCGGCGCTTTCGCCAGGTTCTCGTCGGACATCGGGCCGTCGGAGGCGCCGAAATCGACCGTCTCGGCGAGGATCTGCTTCTGGCCGCCACCGGAGCCGATGCCCTGGTAGTTGAAGCTCACGGAGGGATCCACCTTCTGGTACTCGGAGAACCACTTCGTGTAGATCTGCTGCGGGAACGTGGCGCCCGCGCCGTTGATGAGCATCTGGGCCGAGGCCGCGGATGTGCCAAGGGCCAGCAGAGCGCAGAGGGTGAGTATTTTTTTCAAGGTAGCTTTAGATTTTAAAGATTGGTGTGAAGGAAAGGGCGTTCGAGGGTGTGGATCGGTTCGAGGGCCTACAGGAGTGGTGGGTCAGATTGCTGGGTTGAATGGATCGAGGAGAAACTACACTGGCCATGTTACGAACGCGTGACGCGGGGGTGACGCTCCCGTTAAACCCCATCTAGTTGGCAAACATTCATTAAAGATGGCGTTTGGCCGCAGAACCGGGCGATAAGAGGGAATGGCCATGGACAGCGTCACCGAGCTCACCGAGGAGGTGGCGGCATTGGGCTCGCACATGTTCCGCGTGCGCCTGCCATTCCTCTCGGAGCTGCGTGCCTACAACTGGGAGAAGTTCAAGGCAGACCTGGTCGCGGGCGCCACGGTGACCTTGGTTTCGATCCCTCAGGCGATCGGCTTCTCGTTGATCCTCAACCTGCCCCCTACTCCCGTGATCGTCTCCGTCATCATTGGCGGATTTGTCGGATCCCTCTTCTTCTCCTCGAGGCACCACGTCTTCGGCCCGACAAGTTCGATCAGCCTGATCGTGGCGGCCACCATTGCCTCAAATCAGGCGTTCGGCCTCGAGCCCCTGGAGCTCGCGATCTTCCTTGGTTTCCTAATCGGGGTAATCCAGCTGCTCGCGGGCCTCCTCAACTTTGGCGAAGTCACGAAGTTCATCTCACGTTCCGTGGTCGTGGCGTACAGTACGGGCATCGGCATCCTGCTGATAGCCAGCCAGCTGCATAACCTATTAGGCTATAGTGTGGGCTCCAGCCAGAACTTCTCAATGAACGTGGTTCAGGCGCTCTATGACTTGGGCACGGCCCGGGTCGTGCCGGCAGCGATCGGGATCGGCGCCCTGACCTTTGCCATCTTCTGGATCGTCCGCAGGATGAAGCCCAAGTGGCCGGAGGCCCTGATCGGCCTGGCTCTCCTCGGCATCGTGGCGAAGGTGTTCACGGTCTACTACCACGGCCCCATTCCCTTCAAGATGGTGAGGGACGAGGGTGCTCTGAATGCGATCCTGCCAAGCTTCGCGGGCTATCCCTTCGGCCCGAAGCGCCTCAAGCTGCTGCCCGAGCTCGCGGGCACTGCGATCGCGATCTCGATCCTCGGCATGCTGGAGGCCGTCTCCATCACCAAGGGCCTGGCCGCGAAGAGCGGCCAGAAGATCGAGCCGAACCAGGAGCTTATTGGGATGGGCGCCGCCAACATCGCGTGCTCATTCTTCGGGGCCGTCCCCGGCTCTTCGTCGTTCGCCCGCTCGGCCGTCAACTTCCAGAGCGGGGCGAGGACGCAGATGTCCTCCATGATCAGCAGCGCAGTCGTGCTTTTGGTCCTCGGCTTCGTGACGCCGGTCTTCAACTTCATCCCCGTGGCCGCCCTGGCCGCGCACCTGATCCGCATCGGCTTCAAGATGATCAACTGGCACCAGATTAGGATCTCCTGCCGCTCCACGCCCTCCGACCTCGTGGTCTTTGTCGTGACACTGGGCTCCTGCCTCTTCCTGAAGCTGGACACGGCGATCTACGTGGGAATCGGCGTCTCCCTGGCACTGTTCCTGAAGAAGACCAGCACCCCCACCCTCGTCGAGTACGCCATCAACGAGACCGGCAACCTGGCGGAGCTGAACGACCCGAAGCAGCGTCCCCATCCGCAGATCTCCATTATCCACGTCGAGGGCGAGCTCTTCTTCGGCGCCGCGGATCTCTTCCAGGAGCAGATCCGCAGCCTCGCCGACAACCAGAATATCCGAGTCTTCATCCTCAGGATGAAGAACGCGAGGCACCTCGACGCGTCGACGGTCATGGCGATGGAGAACCTGCACGACTACCTGGCTGAGACCGGACGGTACCTCCTCGTGAGCGGCAGCAACCCCGAGGTGACCCGCGTGCTTGAGAACAGCGGCCTCCTAAAGCAGATCGGCCCCGAGAACATCTTCCCGGGCGAGTCGAACCCCACGGTCGCAACAAGCAAGGCCCTGAAGCGCGCGAAGCAGCTCGTGCCCAGCGACTCGCCGGACCTCAGGGTCTTTTACGATAAGAAGCCGGTTTAGTAAGCCCGCACCCGGACCCGCAGCGCGACCGGCGCGGATCCGAAGCTGAGGCCGTAGTCCGTCTCGTCGCCGTTCCAGATTCGAAGGGGCGTGAAGACGCCGTTCTCGTAGAAGCCCTCCTCGACCCGGAGATACTCCCGCTGCGCCTTGGGGGCGGAGGCGGGCGGGCGGAAATCCACGCGGCAGGCATGGCCCGTCACGAGGAACTCGTCCGGCCCGATCGAGCCGATGATGGCGCCGCCGACCGGCTCGGTGTTGCCCTTGGGCTCCTTGCCAAAGCCGAAGCGGGCGACGCCGTAGGACACGTTCACCTTCCAGCCCGCGAACTCCGTGCTCTGGGCATGCACGTCGGCATCCTCGGCCAGGGCCACAAGCTTGCCGTCGTACTGGAGCTGGGCCACCTGGCGCATGATGGGGGCGATGATCCTATAGTTGGTGCCGACAGGGGCCAGCCGGTCGCCTTCGGGCTTGCGGCCCTGCTCGGCCTCCGGGTCCGTCGCGTGGTTGATCCCGAAAGGCGACCAGCCGATCGCACCCTGCCCAAGGGCGGCAAAGAGCATGTGCGCGTACCACGGCGAGCCGCCCGTCTCCGGCACGAAGAGCGGGTTGTCGGGCCTGGAGTAAAGTTCAAGGACCCTGCGGTACTTCGCATTGTCGTTCTGGTAGATGTCCGGGGAGAGAACATCGAGGGCCGGCGCCGCGGCCTTCCATATGGCGAGGACATTGTCCGTCGGGCCGCCGCTCTCGTAGGTCCCGGCCGGACCGGGCGCGATCGGGTCCCTCAGGGCCGCATTCGTGTACATCGGAAGGTCGTACTCCTGCTTGCCCGCGGCCGCGACCTGGCCGACGAAGTGGGCCACGGACCACGCGTGGAAATACTCGTCGGCGTCCTTGCCGAATACCGCGGTCCAGTTGCCGCCAGCCTTGGCGCCAAGGCCCAGGGCCTGGATGAGCTGCGCAGGAACCGGCTTCTCGAAGATTGCCTGGGCCGTCGGCGAGTAGTCCCGGATTGTGTCCCAGGCGCCGGACTCGTTCTCGACCTGCACCATGAGGACCGTGTGGATCGGGTCCATGGCCTTAAGGTGATGCATGAGCGCCCGGAAAGCCCGGCTGTCGGCCTCCTGCAGCGCGGGGTAATGGGGAGAGGGGGTGTCCACCGGAAGCCCGGTCTTGCCGGTGACTTTCGGGTAGAGGTCGGGGTGCGCCTTGATCCACATGGGCAGATAATGGGCGCTGCCGTTCTTCCAGGTCCCGAACCAGAGGAGAACGAGGCGCACGTGGTGCTCCCTCGCCTGCTTGATCATGAGGTCCACGATCGACGTGTCGTAGCGGCCCTGCTCGGCCTCGAACTGCTCCCAGTACACGGGAGCCTCGAGCGTGTTGGCGTGCATGCGCTCGATGGCCGACCAGACCCCCGGCAGCTCCGAGGGCCATGCGCTCGAATTGCCGCACTGGCCGCCCAGCATGATGAATGGCGCGCCGTCCACGATGAAGGCATGTCGCCCGTCCTTCTGCGCGAAATGGGGGGTCTCCCCGACAGCCTCGGCTGCGCGGAGCATCGCGGGTGCCGAGGCAAGGGCGAGGCTCAGAAGGGTTGCAAGTGCGGCGCGGCTTTTGAATGGCATGGGGGGCTTTCCGTCCTGGGGGTTTTGTCGCGGGGGAATGCCATGAGAACCCACAAGCCGGCCGATGTCACCTCCCGGCGGGAAATTTTTGAAGGACTTTGGGCTTACCCGGTGTTATGCCGGGTGCCGTCACCCTATGCCGATTCCTCCACAAAGTCCCCGAGACCCGCTTGATCCGCTCCTCGATCGCTGGAAGGCGCCCTCGGAGAACCCGAACCTGGCGCCGGAGATCTGGCGGCGCATAGCCCTTACCGAAAGTACGAGGGCCGGCGGACTCTGGACGGAAATCGACGCATGGCTTTCACGGCCGCCCTTCGCAGTCCTCTTTGTGGCCTGCTGCGCCCTCCTCGGGCTGTTCCTGGCGGAAGTGCGCGTGAACCAGCAGCAGAGGGCCCACAGCGCCCAGCTTGCGAAGAGCTACCTGCAGCTCATCGATCCCCTCATGAAGGCGAACACTGTCGCCAAGCTCCAATGAGACGCGGCGCCTTCATCCTTTTGCTCGGTGTATTCGTCGGGGTTTTGACCCACGTCGTCTACTTCGACATCCACCGTCCATTCGACGCCGGCACGCTTGACGGCCAGCTCGCCTGGATGAGGTCCGAGCTGGGCCTCAACGACGCGCAGTACGCGCGGATCAAGGAGCTGCACCAGGAATCCAGCCCGAGGCTCAGGCAGCTCGCGGCGCAGGTCGCGCAGATGCAGTCCGAGTTTGCGGCGTTCGAGAACACCCGCGTGCAGTCGGACAAAGTGGACTTCGTCGAGTTCGCCCAGTTCGTGCAGGCACGCAGGAACATCAACGCGGAGTGCCTGGAGTCGACCCGCAGGCTGGTGCTGGCGTCCGCCGGTGAGATGACACCGGTCCAGCGCGAGCATTACTTCGGGATCGTCGCCACAACCTCGCCACAGCTTTCCTCCCTGACCAACTGAGCGCCGCCCCGCGCCCGTGTCCAACGACCCCGCCACCGACCGCTCGAACCTGCATGACCTGCAGAAGGGCGACACGTCGGCGCTCAACAGGCTGATCGCGCGCTGGCAGAGGCCGCTCCTGAGCTTCTCGTTCCGGTACGTCCAGAACTCGTCCGACGCCCAGGACCTGGTGGCCGAGACCTTTGTGCGCCTGTACCAGAGGCGGATGCAGCTGCGGCACGACACCAACCTCTCGGCGTGGCTCTTCACGACCCTGACAAACCTCTGCCACAACCACCATCGCTGGAAGAGGCGCCACCCGAGTGTTGCGTTTGGCCCCGGCGAGGGATCCGAGTCAGCTTCGCCCGCAAACGAGCCAGCGAGCGCGGAGCCCGGTCCGGACTCGGCGCTGATCAGGGACGAATCGCTCGACGCCCTGAAGCTCGCGATCGATGCCCTCCCCCACGACCTTAAGGTCTCGGTGCTGCTGCACCACTACGAGCATCTCTCCTACAGGGAAATTGCGGCCATCACCCGCTGCTCGGAGCGGGGCGTCGAGACCCGGCTCTACCGGGCGCGCGCCCAGCTGCGGACCGAGCTTTCTAGGCACTTCCAGGAAAGCCCGAGCCTCGGGCAGCCTTAGCTGCCAGCGGGCTTGAAGGTGAAGTCCTGCTGCGCGAGGACGAGGACCGGGCGGCCCCTCTGAAGCGGGGGGTCGAACTGCCACTGGGCGACGGAAGCCACGGCGATGGAAGCCAGCTCCTCGTTCGCCTCGATCGTCTCCCGGGTGACGGAGGGCATCCTGACGTGGCCCTGCTCGTCGATGTAGAATTGCACGGACACCTTGCCTCCGCGGCTGCTGCGCGCGAGCTGGGTGGGATACGGAGGGTTCACGATCTTCGTCGGCGTGGGGATCCGGTCCAGCTGCGCCAGGGAGCAGGCCGAGTAGGCCTGGCCGTTGGGGGTAAGCTTGTACTTGATGATGTCGGAGCCCGTGAGCGCCGAGACGCTCACGACGACGACACCCTCGACCTCGAACTTGAACGTGAGATCGGCCTTCGCGCTCCTCGCCGCCCCATGGATCTGTGCAGGCTCGAACTTCCACTTCTTCACGGCCGCCAGGGCGCTCTGCGCGAAGAGCGGGTCGCTGTAGGCCGTGATGAGGTAGTCCGTCATCTGGCCGTTCTCGTCGATCGCGACGGCGATGCTGGCCGCGCCGCTCTTGACGCCCACGGCGGACAGGGCCCGGGGGAAGATGGCCTCCTCGCGCTGGTCCATCTGGACGGGAACATAGTCGGGCAGCCCGACTTGGGCCGTCAGGACGGCGGGGGCAAGGAGTGCAAGAAGGCAGAGGGCGGGGATCTTTGCGCGTTTCATGGGCGTTTTCAGGTTGCCCGGTATAACACCATCAGAAGGCCATTCCCTTCAAAACAGGCGCCGCTCCCCCTCAAGACCGGATCCCCCGGTGGACAATGAAGGGATTTGGCAGCCGGCGGTGTTTCCACTAGGGGTTGTATAGAGTACCCAATACCCTCCCCCGGGTCTCCCGGGCCAGACCAATCCCCTCTCCCATGAGCCCGTCGAATTCTGACAAGCTGCTCGCCTTTGGCCGTGCGTGTTACGGCGCCGGTGTCGCCGGCCTCGGCATTCTGCATTTTACGGTCGCGGACTTTCTCCCGGTGATGGTCCCATCGGTCCCTGCTTGGACCCCGGCCCGGGGCCTCTTGCCGTATGTCATCGGCGCAGCACTGCTCGCTGCGGGCGGCGCGATTGCCCTAGGAAAATGCGCTAGGTCCTGCGCCCTTGCGCTTGGCTTTGTCCTCCTGTCCTTCCTCTTCCTAAGGGACATCCCCGTCCAGATTGCCACGGCCACCGTGTGGCCCCTCGCGGTGTGGAACAATCCGCTCAAGCTCCTGGCCCTTGCCGGCGGCGCCTTTGCGGTTGCGGCAGCGGTGCCGGGACTCGCGATCACGAGGATGAACATGGTCTACACGGCCTTTGGCTGCCTCGCACTGGCGATCACATGCGCCTTGTTCGGGTTTGAGCATTTCCAATATCCCCAGTTCGTGGCGATGCTGATCCCCTCATGGGTACCGGCGCACCTTTTCTGGACCTATTTCTGCGGCGCCGCACTCATGGCCGCCGGCGTCGGCATGATCCTGAGGATCCAGGCTCGCCTCGCCGCAGGACTCCTGGGCTCGATGATCTTCGTCTGGTTCATTGTGCTGCATATACCCAGGGCGCTCGCCGACCCGCGCTCGGGCAAGGGAAACGAAGTGGCGAGCGTGTTCGAGGCGCTGGCGTTCGCCGGGATAGCGTTTGTCCTTTCGCAAACGCTGCCACGCAAGCCAGCGTGAGCTACGTAGATGGCGCAAAGCGCTCGCGCATCATTCCGATATAAGCCTGCTCGGAAGATTCCCTCCTGGCTTTGACCAATGGAGCGATATCGGCCGTGGCCACGTACCTCAGCTGCGGGAGGCCATCCGTCGCCGCTGCCAGGATAACCTTTGCGACGTCGTCCTCGGTTGCGACCCTGGACCCGCGCAGGCTCGCAAAGACCGCCTCGGTCCTTCCCACAAATGCCTCGTAGTCAGGGATAGCTGCATTTTTTGAAGCCTCAGCTCCGGTGCGCTTGCCGAAACCTGTGCTGACCACCCCGCCTGGCTCTATGATCTTAACCGTGATGTTCTGCGAGGAGAGTTCGTAGGACAGGGACTCGGAGAATCCCTCCAAAGCGAACTTGCTCGCGCAGTAGAGGGAGAGCATCGGCAGCGTGAAGATCCCCGCGCCAGAGCTCACATTTAGGATGACACCCGCCTTGTTTGACCGGAAATGCGGAAGTATGGCGCGCGTCACATCCATCACGCCAAATACATTCACCTCGAATTGTTCCTGGATCTTCTCCCGCGAAGTGGCCTCGAAGAGGCCGAACAGTCCGAAGCCAGCATTGTTGACGAGGACATCGATCTTCCCGAACCGCGATATCCCGGCCTCTATCGCTGCTTCGATGCTCGCCCGGTCTTGAACGTCGAGCCGCGTCACGAGCACGCCTGGCAGGTCGCTCAATTCCTTCTCCGCCGCAGGTTGTCGCATTGTCGCCACTACATTCCACCCCTGACGGATAAAATGGAGCGCTGCTGTGCGACCGAAGCCGGTCGAGGTACCGGTGATAAGCACTGTCTTATTCATAGTTGCACGATCTAAGAGGGATGTTTCCGCAGCCCAAGGCTTTATCTCAAACGTCGGCGTGGCGCCTAAAGGCGGGTGAGAAGCTGCCGATTGGATACCAGCCTACGCCGCTCGGCGCCGGCGCGCTAATCGTTGCAGGAACGGCATCTGACTTGCAATTGAACTGGAGGCGACGCACGGTCTGACGGTCAGGCGAAACCCGTTTTTCAGAGGAAGAGACCGTGAACGAAGCGTACCAAGAAACCAGCGGGAACTCCGAAGTCGCCAGACTCAGGGCTTCCATGGAGCGCATGCGATCCGAGGCCCGCGGGAGCGAGGCTGCGATCTGCGAACGCGATGAACTGATCGCAAAGACCTTCCAGATGACGGGCGACTGCGTGTCGCTCGTGCGCCTCCCCGAGAGGACCGTGCTCCGCGCGAACGACGCCCTGTGCCGGTTCTGGGGCACAACCGCGTCCGAAGTGGTGAACCGCCAGACAAAGGAATTCTGGGGATGGGCCGACGACAGCCAACGGGAGGCATTCATGCGCGTCCTCACGGAGCGCGGCGAATGCCTGAACTGGAAGGCCGAGCTTGTCCTCGCCAAGGGCCGGCACGTCGAATTCGAGGTCTCATCCTTCATCGTCACCTTCGGCGGGGACCGCTGCGTGCTCAGCGTGATGAGGGACAGGACCGACAAGAACCGCGTAGAGGAGGCCGAGGCAAGGCTCGCCGCGATCGTCCAGTCGTCGCAGGACGGCATCATCGGTAAGGATCTGGACGGGATCGTAACCAGTTGGAACGCGGGCGCTTCCTCCATTCTCGGCTACACGGCTGAGGAAATGATAGGCCGGTCCATCCTGCGCCTCATACCTCAGGACCGCCGCCACGAGGAAATTGAAATCCTCACACGTGTGCGAAGCGGCGAAGGTGTCAGCCACTTTGACACCCAGCGCGTACGCAAGGATGGCGCGCTGGTCGACGTGTCCGTGACCTCATCCCCCATCCGGGATTCCTCGGGGAAGATCGTGGGAGCCTCCAAGATCGTCAGGGACATCACAGACCGCAAACGCACCGAGCAGGCGATGGAGATGAGCGAGCGGCAGTTCCGGACCATGGCGAACTCCATGCCGCAGCTTGTCTGGGTCGCCCGCGCTGACGGGTTAATCGAGTGGTACAACCAGCGCTGGTACGAGTACACGGGAACAAGCGAGGAGCAGATGGAGGGCTGGGGCTGGCAGGCGGTCCACGACCCGAAGGTCCTGCCGCGAGTGATAGAGAACTGGAAGGCCGCTATCGAACTCCGAAAGCCATTCGAGATGAAGTTTCCGCTGCGCGGCGCCGACGGCCGCTTCAGGATGTTCCTTACGCGTGTCCACCCCGAGATAGACGGCATGGGACGGGTCGTTCAGTGGTTCGGCACCAACACCGACGTCGAGGAGCTGACGCAGATGGAGCAGTCGCTTCGCTCCACCCAGGCCAAGCTTGGCTCGACGCTGTCCGCGGGCTCGATCGGCACATGGACTTGGGACATAGCGGACGACCGCCTGGTGGCGGACGAATTCACCGCCCGTGCCTTCGGCATCAGCACCGCCGACGCCGCGAAGGGATTGCCGGCCGTGGCCTACCTAAAGAGCGTCCACGAGGACGACCAGGCCTCCGTAGCCGAGAAGCTCGCCCTGGCAATCGAGGCGTGCGGGACCTACGACATCGAGTACCGAGTCAAACGACCCGACGGCGGCCTGGTATGGATCCAGGCCCGGGGTCGCGTGGAGGCCGACGAAAAGGGCAAGGCTGCGAGCTTCCACGGAGCGGTGATGGACATAACGGCGCGCAAGAAAGCGGAGGAGGACGTCCTGCTCCTGAATGCGGACCTGGAGAGGCGCGTCGTCGACCGGACCGCGGAGCTCGAGAAGGCCAACACCGAGCTCACCCGCAGCCGCTCGGTATTCGTCAACCTGTTCGAATCGCTGCCTGGTCTGTACCTGGTCCTCACCCCGGAACTCGTGATCGTGACCGCGAGCGACGCGTACACCAAAGCAACGATGACTTCCCGGGAGGCCATCGTGGGCCGGGTACTCTTCGACATCTTCCCTGACAATCCCGACGATCCGGCGGCCTCCGGCGTCTCGAATCTGCGGGCCTCCCTTAGCCGTGTCCGGGAGACCCTCTCGGCCGACGCCATGACGATCCAGAAATACGACGTTCGAAGGCCCGACGGCCAGTTCGAGGAGCACTACTGGAGCCCGATCAACTCCCCCGTCCTGAGCGCGGACCGCCGGCTTGAGTACATTGTCCACCGCGTCGAGAACGTGACGGAATTCGTCCTTCAGAAGAAGCGTGACCCAGCCAAGAACGAGGCCATCGACGCCCGCATGGAGCAGATGGCGGCAGAGATCTTCCAAGGCTCGGTCAGGGTGCAGGCCGCCAACGCCCAGCTCGAGGCTGCGAACAAAGAGCTCGAGGCGTTCTCCTACACCGTGTCGCACGACCTGCGGGCGCCGCTTCGGGCGGTCGACGGCTTCTCGGAGATCATGATGGAGGACTACGGGCCGCAGCTGCCGGAGGAGGGCCGCCGTCTCCTTCGCGTGGTGCGCTCGAGCGCGCAGCGCATGGGTCAGCTGGTCGACGACCTCCTCTCCTTCTCGCGCCTAGGAAGGCAGTCGCTCAAGATGCAGCCCGTCAGCATCGAGACCGTCGTAAGGGCTTCCCTCGAGGAATTGAAGTCCATGCGGGAAGGCCGACAGGTCGAGGTCACGGTCGGGGAACTTCCGCCCGCGCTGGGCGATGCTCCCCTTCTGCGACAGGTCTGGCTGAACCTGATCTCGAATGCGCTCAAGTACACGGGGCGCAGGGAGAGGGCCGAGATCGAGATCTCGAGCGAGAAAAAGAACGGCGAGGTCGTCTACCACGTGCGGGACAATGGGACGGGCTTTGATATGAAGTACTCGCACAAGCTGTTCGGCGTCTTCCAACGGCTGCACCGCGCGGAGGACTACGAGGGAACGGGCGTCGGGCTGGCGACCGTCCAGCGCATCATTCAGAGGCACGGCGGACGAGTCTGGGCGGAGGCGGCCCCTGACCGCGGCGCGACGTTCTATTTCACGCTGGCGGCAGGTCCCAAGGGCTGAAACGCCCCTGACGACCTTTTTCCTCGACTGACACGGGGCACAGCAAATTCTTCCTTGGAAGTGCCTTCATCGATCCAACAGGACATCCTCGCTGTCAGCCGCATCAGTGCGGTGCCATCAATTCTGAAAGTGGTGGCGGAGCTCACCGGCATGAGGGTTACGATGGTGGCCAAAGTCACAGCCGACTCGTGGACCGCCTGCGCAGCCTACGACAAGATGGGGTTCGGCCTGGAGGTGGGGACACAGCTGGATGTCACAACGACGCTCTGCAAGGAGGTCTGCGACACCAACAAGGCGATCATCATCGAGCATGCCTCCATGGACCCGGTTTACGCTACTCACCGGACCCCAAAGCTATACAACATCGAGAGCTACATCGCCATCCCGATACTGTGGACGGACGGGGAGATGTTCGGGACGCTCTGCGCGATCGACAGCCGACCGGCGAAGCTGGAGCCGAAGGTTATCACGGCCCTTACACTTTTCACGGAGCTGATATCCAACCAGCTCAAGGCGGAGGACGAGCGGGCCGCTGTGGCCCAGAACCTCTGGGACGAGCGGCGGATAGGCGAACTTCGCGAGCAATTCATCGCCGTCCTTGGCCATGACCTCAGGACTCCCCTCGGGGGCATCGTGGGCTCGGCCGATTCTCTCCTTGAGGAGCTAGCGGATGCCTCTCAATTGGAGACGCTCAGAGGCATCCATGGCAGCGCGGCCCAGATGTCGAAGCTGATAGATGATGTACTCGACTTCGCCCGAGGCAGGCTCGGCGGCGGAATACACGTCGAGATGGCGCGAATCCCGGATTTGACGCCTCTTGTGCGCCAGGCGGTGCGTGAGCTCTCGCACGCCCACCCAGGCCGTGAGATCTCGTTTCCGGAGACGGCGGAATTCCCTGCGGCCGGGGACAAGGTCCGACTCCGGCAGCTCTTGTCCAACATCATCGGCAATGCACTGCAGCACAGCCCCGCAGGACTACCCGTGGAGGTCAAATTGGACAGAACCGCAGGGCTAACCCGGATTACCGTTAGGAACGGGGGAAGCCCGATTCCTCCGGAAATCATCGGAAGCCTGTTCACCCCCTTCCACAGGGCATCGGGTCCGAGGACGGGTGGCGGGCTCGGCCTCGGCCTTTATATCGCGTCCGAGATTGCTCGGGGGCACAAGGGCACCATCCAGGCAGAGTCGGGTGCAGAGGGAACGACGTTCACGATACTCCTGCCCGGCTTGAACGCCTGATCCCTGTGGCAACCGGCAGACGCTCAGCGCTGCTTCAGGCCGCCGAGCGTCGAGACCACCCAGTCCTTCAACATGGGCTTCTCGTCCTGGACGGCCTCCGTCGTGAGATCGGTCGTCGCCACCGAGTTCCTGGTGTTGGAGAAGTCCACGTAGTATCTCAGGTTCTCAGTCCCATGCCTGACCACCGCCCCTGAAGGATCCGTGACCCTGTAATCCCGGCAGGCACCCGGACAAAAAATCCATCACGGGCATTCGCGTGCTGAAATTCCACGATCACAAAGAGGCGTTTTTCGTCTTGGCCATCGATTGCCCGCGAAAAGAACGCCAGATCGTCCTATTCAATCTCACTCGCGCCGCCGCATACAAAGCGGGTGTGCGGCATATGATAGGAATTGCGACCGCACCAGTCCACCTCGCCTCCGCCGACTGCGATGTCGTTATCGTCGACACAGACGGCATGAAGATCGACCAACGTCTGGTGGACGCGGTGAATTATTATTTTGGAGAACCGCAGGAAATAATACTCCCGCCAACCACGCCGCCTGCCAGTTGAGCGATTGCGCGAAGCGCCGGCGCGCGTGAACCACGATTCACGCGATAGAAATGAGGCCTTGTGCGCGGGAACAACAAATAGGAACGGCACGTGGAAATATCGGGGGAGCATCGAATGCGCCACCTTAATTCCTCCGCGTCCGTTGGCGCCGAGAAACCGCGCCAGCGCCGAACAAAGTCGAGCCTTGTCACCCTTCTCAACGCATCTCTTGCTGCCTTTGCGTTAGACGCCAATCCCAGTGTCCTCATCCAGCCAGCTACAATCACCGAAGGCGCGTTGGCTTGTGCATCCGCGCTAAGATCATCTCCTCTCGCTCGGGATTTGAAATGTTATGCTGGATAGTCGGATGAAGTCACTCAGCACTCGGCTTTCGCAGGCTATTCCAGAAGGTTTTTTTTCCCTTCTAGCGAGTCGACTGACGCCAGTATATGTGGACTCTGCGAATCAGTTGGAAATCGCGGCGGGTGAAGCCGCGAGACTCGAGCTAAGTGAAGCAAGAGAGTTAGTGATGGAGGTGGTGTCTTCGCATCCGGAGTTCGCTTGGCCGGAAGATTATGCCGCAACGGACATCCGGGTGAGGGCGGGCAAAGTTTTTAACAATCTTCTGGAAGCGCACTGGCTCGAAGACCGATCGGAAAGCCTGCACGAGCGTTGGGTGATAATCTCGCCCGCTCTTCGTCCGTTGCTAAACATGTTGCGCGAACTGGCGGCTGACAGCATCGGCGAACTCAAAAGTTTCGCTGATACGTTGGAGGGAGTCTGTCGCACCTTGGAAACCCAAGGTGTTTTGGACGCACAACAACCCGCGGATGCACTGCGGGCCACCGTCAATGATCTAAACAAGCGCTTGGCCCACGCCATTGCCCAGCTCCATTCCGTTGAGAAAATAGTGCATGCCTTCGAGCAACGGCAGATGCACACGCGCACGGGCGCAGAGACATTGCAGCTTTTCTACGGCGATTTTTATGAGGGCAATCACATGGTCTGCCATGAGGTGCTCCATCGGCGAGGCTTGTTGAGCAGGGTGCAACAAGCTCGCGAAACGGTGCGCGCAGCCGC
>DASRSJ010000045.1:0-10476 GCA_035656555.1 Opitutaceae bacterium | reverse complement strand
CGGACACTAGGTGCTTTCGACTAAGAAGAATGAAACCCGGCCCAAAAGGGTCATTCCGGACGAAGAAATACCCCCGCTAGCTGTCTTCCGCCTCGCGGGCCAGGAGCCAGAGGACATCCGAGAGCCTGTTGGTCCACTGCTGCAGGAGCGGGCGAACCGTGCGGCCCGAAGGGGGCAGGGCGGCTAGGCTGCGCTCGGCTCGGCGGGCCGTGACCCGTGCCCGGTCGAAGGCCAGGGCCCGGGGATTGCCGCCGGGCGTCGCCCAGCCATCGAACTTCAGGCCCTTGGCCTCCAGTGACGCAACAAGCTGGTCCAAGCGGTCCAGGTCCGCCTCGGTGAGCCTCGCAAACTTGGACTTCTCGTACTTCTCGACATCACTTTCGGCGCAGGCGAGCTCCCCCATCAGCGCCACGAGTGATCCCTGGACACTGAGGAGCGCCTCTCGGACGGCCGGGTCCGGGGAGGCCAGCCTCGCGGCGCCCACTTCGACGTTCAGTTCGTCAAAAGCCCCGACGGCCTCGATCTGCGGATGGTCCTTGGGGACACGCTGGCCGTTGAGGAGACCGGTCGTGCCCTTGTCTCCCGTCCGGGTGGCGATGCTCACGGCTTGGCCGATTTGGCCGCCTTCGTCTGCTTCGCCAACTCGTCAACCGCCTCCTTGATCGAGGCCTTGGCCACCTTGTCCATCCTGTCGATGAAAAGGACGCCGTTCAGGTGATCGACCTCGTGGAGCACGCAGCGGGCGAAAAGCCCGTTGCATTCCAGCACGTGGGGATGGCCGTAGGCGTCCTGGAACTTCGCGTGGATCTCGGTCGCCCTAACCACATCCGCGCGGATCTCCGGGAAAGAGAGGCAGCCCTCCTCCGACGGCTCGCTCTCCGTGTCCTTCGGGATGGTGACCTTGGGGTTCACCAGAACCATCGGCATGAACACCCCCAAGGGGGTCTTCTTTCCATCGATCAGCCAGTCAAAATCAGCCTCGGTCTCGCGCAGGTCGATGACGCACATCTGGACTGCGCGCCCGACCTGCTGGGCGGCCAGGCCGATGCCATGAGCCTCATGCATCGCGTTGATCATCAAGTCCGCAAAGGAGGCGATCTCTGCGTCAAAGGCGGTCACTTTCCCGCCTTTCATGCGCAAAACTGGATCGTTGTAGTGAACAATTCCCAGAGACATAGGTCGAGGTAGGGACACTTAGCGTGGCTGCGCCAGTGTGGCCCCGCAACCAATACTTTGACTAACCCCATGAGAGACCGTGAGGCCCACAGGATTTCGGCCGCTGCGCCGGCCCTGGTCTTCGCCGGCCTCGTGATCGCGGTCATGGCCTGGCTTCTGCCGGTCAGCCTGAAGTCCGTCAGCCGCGGCCTCCTTAAGTCTGCCGGAAGCTCCACGCCCTCCGTGGCCGCCTATGGCCGCGACCTTGTCGACTCCGAAAAGATCGGGCCCGCCCGGTTTTTCCTGAGTGTCGCAAAGTCCGTGGACGATCCCCGTGCCGACGCCCTCGGCCAGGCCCTCAACGACTCGGTGTCCCGCCAGCCCACGCTTTCCCCTTGGGGCGGCTGGGATCCCGCGCTCGATCCCCTTTTCAACCTGCGCCAGAAGACGGACTTCACCGCGAGCACGCCGGTCATGACCTTCCTGGTTCCCGAGCATGCGCGCGACACGGTTCGCTCCTATCTCGCCAATTCGGGCTCCGTCGGCGTGCAGTCCATCCTGAAGACCAGGGACATCGAGCACACGGGCCGCTTCGTCCCCGCGAACCGCGCCGGCGGCCAGCCGCTGGACGCCCTCATCCTTCTGACGGGACTCCTCTACCAGGGCCAGCACCTCTCCCCGACGCTGCAGCGCGAGGTCCGCTCGCTCGCCGAAACCGCCGTCAGCCACAACGACCTTGGAGACCTCGAGAGCTTCTACCTGGATCTGCTCTCCCTGGGACGCAGGCTCGACTGGACGCAGCTTTCCGAGCTCGTGAGCCGCACGCAGAACGTCCGCACCGTGGACGAGTTTGCGCACCTCTCCCGCGTAGCCCCGGACCAGCTACCCTTCATCTACTCCGCCGCGCTGATGTCCAATTCCGCGGACAGCGTGGCCTCTTACCTGATCCGCTACGGCAAGTCGGGCTCCGAGGACCTTCGCCTCGCGCTCTCCGACGGCCAGGGTGCCGTGAACCTGCTCCTCCAGCGCGAGGTGCCCGTCAACCGCGCCCCCGGGCCGGCGATGGGCGCAGCCGGTGCCCTCGTCCTCGAGCACCCGCGCCTGATGCTGGCCCTCAAGTACGCCGGCTACATCCTGGGACTCTTCCTCCTCCTCAGGGGCCTCGATCTCTGGATCGTCTCCCCGGCGGGCGGCAACTCGCCGACCCCCCACCAGGCCGCGCGCGCCGGCATCCTCGCCGTCGTGATGTCGGCCCTCCTCATCGTCGCCACGGAGCCCTTCCTGCTCAAGGCGGCTCCCACGTCAGAATACCGCGTGCGCCTCGCCATACCGATGCTCGCGACAACCACCACTCAATCAGAAAAGCCCCAGATCCAAAAACCGGTCACCATGGAAACATCCACACTCGTATCAATCGGCATATTCGCCGCCCTCCAGGTAGGCATGTACCTGGCCTGCCTGCGCAAGATCCGCGAGATCGAGACGCAGGACGCCTCACCGCTCCTCAAGCTGCGCCTCATGGAGAACGAGGAGAACCTCTTCGATAGCGGTCTTTACGTCGGCATGATGGGCACGGCGGCGGCGCTCGTCCTGCAGGTGGTCGGCGTCATCGAGCCGAACCTGCTCGCCGCCTATTCCTCGAACCTCTTCGGCATCATCTGCGTCGCCATCGTCAAGGTCCGCCACGTGCGCAGTTTCAAGCGCCGCCTTATACTCGAGAGCCAGCGCACAGCCGTCGTCGCCACGCCCGTAGCGATATGAACAAGACACTTCTACTTTTCATAGTAGATTTCCTCTTCCTTAACCTGATCGCGCTCACGCGGTGGGAGAAGTCGGAGCCCGCGCGGCCCCACCAGCCGCCGGTGAATGAGATCTCCGCGAACACGGTCTCCAAGGACCAGGACCTAGTGGAGGCGATGCGCCAGTCGTTGACCGAGGAGCAGCTCTCCCGCCAGGCATTGGAGCAGAAGCTTTCCTCAACCGACTCGACCCTCGCCTCGCGCGAGAAGAGCCTTGGTCAGCTCCAGAGCGAGGGCCAGAAGCTGACCGCCCAGCTGTCCGAAACCCAGAAGGCCCAGGCCGACCTCTCCCAGAAGTACGAAGCCCAGACCCAGGAGAACTCCGTCACCCGCAGCCAGCTCTCCCAGCTCGAGCGCGAGCTTGAGGACAAGAAGGCCGAGTCCGATCGCCAGAAGGCGGCCCTTGCCGCGCTGACGGCCCAGCAGGATGCGGCCAGGAAGCAGATCGAGGGCCTGACGGTGGCCGTCGCCGTCGGCGAGCACGAGAAGCAGCAGCTGACCGCGCGTGCGAGCGACCTAGAGGGCCAGGTGCAGACCGAGAGGAGCGAGCGCGCGAAGGTGGAGCAGGAGACGACCCAGCTTGCGCAGGGCGTCGGCGCCCTTGCCCAGAACTCGGGCGAGCTCACGAAGGAGATCCGCGATAACAGGCCGATCTCGGCCAATGTCCTCTTCAACGATTTCCTCGCCAACCGCGTCGAGACGGACTTCTCCGCGACCAAGAAAGGTATCTTCGGCAACACCAACCGCGACAGCAACGCGAAGACCGTCTTCACGACCGACGGGAAGCAGGTCTATTCGCTCCTCGAGGTCGAGGACACGCCGTTCTCGCTGCGCGAGATCGGAGCGGACTGGCAGCGGATCTCCGTCGGCTTCAACAGGCCGCCAGACTACAAGTCGACCGGCTCAGAGATCCAGTTCCTGCAGATCGACCCGCGCGTCGTCGTTATCCCCGTCGATGCGCAGCAGGTCGCGGCCCTGGGCGCCAAGGTCTACCCCTTGGCGGCCGACCCGCTCAAGTTCCCGGAGGCCCTCCTCATCAGCGGCGGCGGCAAGGGCTACGGCGAACTCGGCTTCAAGCTCGACGATGCGCACCACGGCTACGTCAAGGTGGACAACCGGCTCATGAAGCGCCTCTTTGGCGACTTCGCGACGTCGCGCGGTGACCTCGTCTTCAGCAAGATGGGCGAGCTCCTCGGCATCATGGTCAACAGCGACTACTGCGTCCTTCTGGGCAACTTCACCCCCACGGCGACCATCAACACAGGCGAGAACACGTCGTCGCAGCATACCGGAGCCCTGTTGGATTCCCTGTCCTCGCGCGTGCTTCAGATGCCGCTCGAGCTGCAGTAGCTTTCAGGCGGCGCCGGCCTTGATGGTCGGCGCCCGCTGGAAGACGGCGCTCCTGAGCATCCCGCCCTGGCGGTCCAAGTAGGCGGTCCGGAACCATCCCGACCCGACCAGTATCTCCTCCGAGGGAGGAAGCGTCGTGATGGGAAGCCCGGTTTCCCACCGGAAGAAGGTGTAAAGGCACTTGAGCCAGAACCTGGCCCTGAACCTCGGGAAGCCCTTTGCGGGGATGACGAAGTCCGAGAAGAGCCACACGGCCCCGGGCTTCAGCGCGGCGCTCGTGCGCGACACGATCTGCGAAACCTGCTCCGGCGTGAAGCAGTCCAGGAAGAAGAAGGTCGCCACCGCGTCGAATTTCCTGCCCGGGCTGAACTCGAAGATGTCGGCGTACTCGAACTTCACCCGGTCCGACGCACCCGCCGCGGAGATCCGGCTGGCGGCCCGCTCGATCATGCCGAGGCTCGAGTCCACGCAGGTGATGCGCGCGTTGGGAAGCAAAAGCGCGAGGCGCTCGGCGCAGCGGCCGTCGCCCTCGCCGAGAAGGAGGACATCCCTGCAGCCCGCGAGTCGGCCAAGGTACTCGAAGCGCGTGCGCTCAAGGTCCCCGCCGAAGGCGAGGAACTCCGTGAAACGGTACCACTTGGCCAGCCGGTCGAAGCTCATCGGGGACCTCCGGGAAGAAGGAGAAGAGGCACGACGGGCGTCATGAGCACCACATCCGCAAGGACGCGCGCCATCGCGCGCCCGGTGCGCCGCTCAAGGACATCGACCGCGCCGAGGAGCGTCGCACTCACCGCGGCGCAGGCTGCCGCCTGTGCCGCAGCGGGCCGCGCCAACGCCCAGGCAACGGCCGAGGAGAGGGCAAGGACCCAGGGGAGCATGCGGCTGATCCTGCGTGCCGCGAAGTATTGGAGCGCCAGCGAGGTCTGGCCGTGGCTGACGTCGACTTCGTTCTCCCAGACCGAGATCAGCGCGCAGTTGCAGAAGCAGAGCAGGATGAAGAGCACCACGGGGAGCGCGATGTGGACAATCGAGGGGCCGGCTGGGGGCACGACGAAAATTGTGGCGCCGCCGGCCAGGAGCAGGGCGGTGCAGGCCTCCTTCGGCACGCGCCAGCGGCTCGACCTATGGAGCAGCTGGTGGGAGAGGAGATAGGCCGTCACGGGCAGCAGCAGGAGAAGGCCGTTCCTGAAGGCCTCCGGGGACAGCGAGTGGATGGAAACGGCGACGTCGAGAACGAGGACGCTGACCCACAGGGCAAAGAGCTCCCAGCGCCAGCGAATGTAGAAGCGGTGGCGGTGGGTGCGCACCTGCTCCGGCTTCAGGCGGAAGCCCTCGATCCAGCGGTCGGCGGAGTAGGCAAGCCAGACGGAAAATCCAAGGACAAGTCGCGCGGGCGAACCCAGGGCGACCCCGGCGCTGCGCGCGATCATCGCCTGCCACAGGAGGGCGACCACCGGCGCGTCGAGCGAGAGGATCGTCGGCCAGAGCCACCAGCGGGGTTTGTTCAAGACGGCGGGTTGCACGCAGGACACACATCGTGTGTAATCCTGGCGGGTCCACAATACCGGGGGCCGAGCGAACTCACATGCTACCCAATATCCTCTGGATCGTCACCACCCAGTGGCGCGGCCAGGCGCTCGGATGTGCCGGTGACGTGAACGCGCGCACCCCGGAGCTGGATGCCCTGGCGAGGTCGGGGACGCTTTTCACGCAGGCCGTGACGCCGCATCCCTTCGGGCCCTTCGCCAGGGCTGCAATGCTGACGGGCGTCGAGTCGCCGGCCAACGGCGTTCGCGACTACTTCGATGTGCTCCCGCCCGGGGCCAGGACCATCGCCCACGACATGGCCGACCGGTCGTACTCCACGTCGTTCTTTGGGAAGTGGCATCTCTCCGCGAGGGACAGGGACGCGCCGCTGACCGGCGATGTCCATGCGAGGCAGCTTGTGCCCGCTGCCAACCAGGGCGGCTTCGGGTTCTGGGAGGGATTCGAGAGCGGCTTCCAAGTCAATGATCCCTGGCTCCACGGAACGCGCCTGCCGGCACCTGTCCGCTTCGAGGGCTACCAGAGTGACGTCATCTGCGGGCGGGCGGCCGCCTACCTGGGGGGCGTGACTGGGCCATGGTTCTCGGTCGTGAGCCTTGAGGCTCCCCATCCGCCGTATGCGGCACCCGCGGCGGGTGTCGCGCCAGTCGATCCGTCGATGATCGCGCCGAGGATCAACGTTCCGCTTTCCGGTCCCGTGGAGGAGAGGATGCGCAGCGAGATCTCGGGGTACTACGCGCACATCGAGGCCACGGACAGGGCCATTGGCAGGCTCGTCGCCACGCTCCCGGCGGACACCGTCATTGTCTTCACCTCGGTCCACGGCGACATGCACGGGTCTCATGGGCTCTTTCGGAAGGGCTGGCCGCACGAGGAGAGCGTGCGGGTGCCCCTGATCGTCCGCGGGATGGGAACCCCCGGCCCCGATTCGCGGGCCATTTCGCTGATCGACCTTCCCGCGATGACGGCGGCCTGGGGTGACGGGAAGGCGACCATACCTTTGCGCTCGGAGGCCACCTCAGGCTACGCGCGCATATCAATGCCCTCGGTTGTGGCGCTGCCGGACCAATGCGACCGCGCGTGGACCGGCCTTCGCTCAATGAAGCGGAAGTTCGTGAGCGGCCCGGGGGGGGAGCACTGGCTGCACTTCGATCTCGAGAACGACCCGTTCGAGATGCGAAACCTCGATGCCGACCCCAAGACCGCGTCGGCGCGGCAAGGAACCCGCAGCGGGTTCAGCTCGTAACGGGCTTCGTCTCCGTCTTCACCTTCGGGAACTGGCGCCTGATGGCGGCCACGATCTCGTGCATCTTCACGGGCTTGGAAATGTAGTCGTCCATGCCGGCATCCAGGCATATCTCGCGGTCGCCCTGCATCGCGTTGGCGGTCAGGGCGATGATCTTGGGCTGGCGGTCCGCGGGGAGCGTCCTGCGGATTTTCCGGCTGGCCTCAAGGCCGTCCATCTCGGGCATCTGCAGGTCCATGAGCACCAGGTCGTAGTCGCGGTTCGCAAAGGCGTTCACGGCCTCCAGGCCGTTGCCGACCGCGTCCGCGTTGTAGCCCATGCGCTCGAGGAAGCGCAGCGCGACCTTCTGGTTGACCGCGTTGTCTTCGGCGAGAAGCACGGTGAGCGGGATCTCCTCCGCGACCGGCCTGTCCTCGTGGCGCGCCTGCACCACGATGCCGCCGCTTCCGCTGCGGTTGCCGAGAAGGGCGAGGGCCTGGAGGAAGGAGGCCGTCTTGATGGGCTTGGAAACCGCCGCGTACGGGTAGCCGTCGCCCGGGGCCGCCGGGGGCGTCTGGCCGAGGCGGAAGAGCACGAGCCTCGGGCACTTGACCTCGGAGGTCAGCTCAAGGGCCTTCTGGCTGTCGAACTCGGGCAGATCGAGGATCACGACCGCGGGCGGGTTCGGCAGGGTCGCCGCGATCTCGACGGCCGACGCCGGGTCGTTGGCGAAGACGGTCGTGGCGCCGAGCGTGTCGAAGAGGGTGCGCACGCGGGCGCGGGTGATCGGGTTGTCTTCGATGCAGAGGGCGACCGCCCCCTGGAGCTCGAGGCCGACGAAGGGATTCGCGAGGGCCTCCGCCGGGCGGACGGCCGCGTCGGTCATGATGGCGATCGTGAAGGTCGAGCCCTTTCCGGGCACGCTCTCAACGCGGATCTCGCCGTTCATCAGCTGGCAGAGGCGCTGGCAGATCGCCAGGCCGAGGCCCGTGCCGCCGTACTTGCGCGTCGTCGAGGAGTCCACCTGGCTGAAAGCCTTGAACAGGCGGTCCACGCGGTCCGGCGGGATGCCGATGCCGGTGTCCTGCACCGTGATCTCAAGCCTCATCCTGCCCGCGGGCGTCGCACGCACGCTGGCATCAAGCGGGATGCGGCGCACCTGGATCGCGATGCTGCCGGCGGGCGTGAACTTGATGGCGTTGTTGATGAGGTTGACGATGATCTGGCGCAGGCGCGTCACATCGCCCACGATCCACGGCGGGACGTCCGGCTCGACGTGGTAGCCGATCTCGAGGCGCTTCGCGGCCGCGGTCGGGGCGAAGAGGTCCAGGGCCTCCTCGACGCACAGGGCCAGCTCGAACGGGGCCCTCTCAAGTTCCATCTTGCCTGACTCGATCTTCGAGAAGTCCAGGATGTCGTTGATGATTGTCAGCAGCGCCTCGCCCGAGGTCCTGATCGTGTTGACGAAATCCCTTTGCTCGCTGGTCAGCGAGGTCTCCATGAGGATGCTCGTCATGCCGATGACACCGTTCATCGGCGTGCGGATCTCGTGGGACATGGAGGCGAGGAACTCGCTCTTCGCGCGGGAGGCGAAGTCGGCCTCGGCCTTCGCGCGGCGCAGCTGGTTCTCCGTCTCGACGCGGGAGGTGATGTCGTTCTCGATCGCGATGAAGTTCTCGACCTCTCCGGCCTGGTTGCGGATGACCTGGACCTCGAGGTGCAGGTAGTACTTCCGGCCCGACTTGGAGTAGTGGACGATCTCGGTGTTCGTACCGTTGCCCTTGGAGATCTCGTCGCGGATCAGGTCGGCCTGCGCGGTGTCGGTGTCGGGTCCCCCGAGGACGAGCCCCGGGTCCTTGCCCACGACTTCCTCCAGGGTGTACTCCATCACGCGGCAGAAGGCACTGTTGACCCACTCGATCTTCCCGTCGGCGGAACCGATGATGACGATGTTGTCCGTCTTCGACGCCACGAGCGAGAGCTTGCGGGCCTCGGCCTGGCTCTCTCGCAGCGCCTGTTCAGACTCGCGCCGGATCGTGATGTCCTGGACGGTGCCGATGATGCGGGTCGGCCTGCCGTTCGGGCCCGCGAGGACCGACTTCGAGCGCACGTACACCCAGCGCCAGTCGCCGCCGCGCGCCCTTACCCGGTACTCGGGATCGATGAAGGAGGCGATGCCGTTGAGCTGGGACTCCGTGCGCTTGCGGTACATCGGAAGATCCTCGGGGTTGATGAGCGACTGCCAGACTTCGAGCGTCGAGGGCATGCGCGCATGCTCGTACCCGAGGAGTCCCCACAGGCCCGGGCTGTAGTAGACGTGACCCTTCGGGACGTTCCACTCGAGGATGCCGATCTGTGTGGAATCGAGCGCGAGCCTGAGCCGCTCGTCTGAGACCTTGAGCCTCGCCTCGATCCTGCGGCGCTCCTCGTTCTCGGCAACCAAGCGCTTGTTGGAGAGCTCGGAGAGGTACTGTCCCGAGCTCGCGCGGCGCGCGAGGTGGAGCACGAAGCCGAGGAGAAGCGTTATCAGGAGGCCGCCGGCCAGTGCCATCTCGGGCAGGTAGCTCTTCTCGGCGGAGAGAAGGTCGCTGCTGGGCGCGACGTTGAGGCGCACACCCTTGTCGAAGATGCCCTGGTACTGGCGCTCGTCCTCGTACGGCTTGCCGCCCTTGTCGTCCAGGAGGGAGCTGTAGACGGAGTTGCGCCCGACTTTGACGATCAGGTTGTAGCCGAGCTTCGTCTTCTTGTAGACGTTCGCGAAGAAGCGGGCGTAGAGGTATTCGACGGCCACAAAGTGAGTGGCCTTGCCCGCGCGCCCGATCGGCGCGTAGATGACGAAGCCGAGGTTCTTCTTGCCGCCCATGTCGGGCGCCGTCGTCACGATCGGGCCGTTCTTTTGCCGCGCCCCCTCGATGGCCTCGCGCCGCCGCGGGTCGCTCGAGTGGTCGAAGCCGACCAGACCCACGTTCTCCTTCGTGGGATAGACCCAGCGGTTGATGAGGTGCGAGCCGTTGATGTCGACGAGGGCGATCGAGGTGCAGCCGGGCTCCTTGGCGTCGTCGTAGAGGGAGGCCACGTCCGTCTGCCAGGCGACGAGGTTCGTGTCGGGATTGTCGGCGCCGTTGCGGGCAAGCCGGTCGACCAGGTTCGTCTGCTGGTCGATGTCGGACTTGATGTAGGTCGCGATCTGGTCGGCGGCCGAGTCGGTCGCCTGCGCCATGTAGATCATCTCCCGCTCCTTGAGCCCGACCCAGAAGATGAGAGTCAGGGTAAGGCTCCCGATGACGGCAGGCATCGGCAGCCAGGCCGGCGGCCCACCCTCGTCCTTCAAACTCTCGCGCCAGGCGAGGATAAGAAGGGCGGAGCCGGTCGTCAAAAGCGCGACGGCGGTAATGACCGAGA
>DASRSJ010000044.1:0-11122 GCA_035656555.1 Opitutaceae bacterium | reverse complement strand
ATGCGGACGGTCTTGGAATCGTCCACGGTGAGGATCTTGTGGCGCATGGTGAGAGTATTATCGGCTCAATCTCCGAATTTCATTAGGATGTCCGTGACAACCCGGTGGCCCAGGCAGTCGAAGTGGAAGATGTGGCGGCGGGCGTTGCCCGTCGGGACGATGCGGAAGGAGCTCCCGCGCAGGATGGAGGGGATCGTCAGCTTGCAGGGGTAGCCCGCGTCGCAGAGGCTGTTCTTGAAGACGCCGACACTCATGTTTGTGAGCTCCGCTACGGCATCGTTGACCGACTCCTCGCTCTTCTGGGCCTCGAGCTCGGCGGGGGACAACCCCAGGAGGCGGCAGGTGCACTCCTTCGCGAAAGGCACGTCGATGTAGAGGTACATCAGCCCGTTCACGTCGCCCATGAAGCCGACCGTGCCGACCACGTGCGGCTTGTCGTACTCGGACCCTCCGAAGAGGGGCGGCCAGGGCTCGGACATCGCCTCCTCCGTGCCCTTAACGAGCACGGCGTCGGCGTTGATCATGGTCTTGAAGACGTCGCCGATCGCTCGGTTGATGAAGGCGTGGACCTTGGCCTCGCTGATTTCGTTGATTACGGGCATAGAGCGTTCGGAAATCGGTGAACACAGCTCTATCGGCCCAATCACCACCGGGTTGAACCGGTATTCCTGCTAATCCGCGAGAAATCCGAAAATAACCGCGGTTTTCCGGGATTTCGCCCGGACAAGGCGCCTCAGGCGTCCTGGCCCGAGTCGGCCCCGATGGGCTCGCCCGCGTCGCGGTACTCCTGCAGCTTGTTGCGCAGGGTCCGGATGCTGATTCCCAGGGCGTCGGCGGCCTTTGTGCGGTTTCCCGCCGTCTGGCGCAGTGCCGCCTGGATCGCCTGCTTCTCCAGCTGGTCGAGCTTGAAGATCTCGCCGTTCGCGGCCGTCAGACCGTCGCCGCGGAACGGCTCCGGGGGAAGCTCCTCGGCGGCCGCGGGCGCCTCCGTGAAATTGAGGTCTCCGGGCAGCCCCAGGGAGGCCGCGGTCAGCGGCCTGCCCGCCTCCGACATGATGACCGCGCGCTCGATCGTGTTCTGCAGCTCCCTCACGTTGCCCGGCCAGCGGTAGGCCTGGACCGCGGCGCGTGCCGAATCCGAGAGTCCGGTCACCTTGATGCCGTGCTTCCTGACGAAGCGGCGCACGAAGTGGTCGGCCAGCATGAGGATGTCCTCCGCCCTCTCGCGCAGCGGCGGGACGATGACCGGGAAGACGTTCAGGCGATAGTAGAGGTCCTGGCGGAAGTCGCCCTTCTCCACGTAGCTCAGGAGGTCGCGGTTGGACGTCGCGATGATGCGCACGTTGACCTTCATCGTGCGGTTGCCGCCCACCCGCTCGAACTCGCGCTCCTGCAGCGCGCGAAGGAGCTTGGCCTGGAGGCCGACGGGGATCTCGGAGACCTCGTCCAAAAGAAGCGTGCCGTGGTTAGCCAAAGCGAACCGGCCCTCGCGGCGCTCGGTGGCCCCGGTGAAGGCGCCGCGCTCGTGGCCGAAGAACTCGCTTTCCATCAGGGTCTCGGAGATCGCGGCGCAGTTCACCTTGATGTACGGCTGGTCCTTCCTCGGGCTCCTGCGGTAGAACTCCCTGGCGATCATTTCCTTGCCGGTGCCGCTCTCGCCCGTGACTAGAACTGTGGCGTCCGTCTGGGCCACGCGGTCGATCAGCTGGCGCAGGCGCACCATGACGGGGCTGCGCCCGACCAGAACGCTGTCCTCGTCCTCCGGGTCGTCCGTCAGGAGCTTGTTGACCTCGAGCAGCTGCCGGTAGGCCTGGGCCTTGCGCAGGATGACCTCGATCTGGCTCGGGGAAAAGGGCTTCAGGACGTAGTCGAAGGCGCCGGCCCTCATGCAGGCGACGGCGGACTCGATCGTGCCGTAGCCGGTCACCATGACGACGAGCGGCCTCTCGGGCAGCACCATCACGTGCTCCAGGAACTTCTGGCCGTCGCCGTCGGGCAGGCGCAGGTCCAGCATCATCACGTCGAAGGCCTCCTTCTCTATGCAGACCTTGGCCTCCTCGAGGTTGGTCGCGCAGCTTACCGTGTACTTGTGGCGCGCGAAGATGCTCTGGAGCAAATTGCGGACAATAGGCTCGTCCTCAACGATGAGAATTTTTTCGAGAGACATGCGTCGCCGGACCGGAGGGAGCTGTCCGCGCAGGGGATGTCACCGTACGGCAAGCCCCGGGGGATGCAACCGAATGTTCTGCAGGTTGCGTAATGTCCGCCTACGCGGGCTGCCGGCGGTGCGGCGAGCGCAGCTGCCAGGCGAGTTCGGTCGGAAGGTAGGGCTTGGGCACGTGCACGGCTGAGGCGCACTCCGAGAGCATCTCGACCACCTCGGAGACGTCCTGTCCCCCGGCGAGGAGGATCCTAAGCCCCGGCCTTAGCGCCACCGCATTGCGAGTAAACTCGACGACGTCGTCGCCCAGGCCCGGGCAATCCACGAAGAGGTGCGTCGCCTCGAGCGGGCGGCTCCTGAGCCAGTCGAGGCTCTGCGCGAAGCCCCCCATCCACAAGACGTTCATCCCCGCCTTCTTGAAGACACGCGCCAGCATGCGGGCGATCGAGGGCTCCTCGACGGCGAGGAGGACGAGTCCCCCCAGGGACCCCGACTCGTCGTCGTCCCGAACCCTGCGGTCAAGTTGGCTGGAAACCGGAAATGACACTGCAATCACCCTGTTCGGCCACTTCACGAATTATTTAAGGGAAATTATTCAAGGGTCCCGGAAAGGGGCCGATAGATGTACCCAAGCGGTACTCTCCGTCGTGAACTTATCCATTCCCATGCCAATCCGACTCCTCTCCTTCCTTAACGAGATCGAAGGCGCGTTGGCCAAGCAGTGCGCCGCCAACATGAGCCCGATGTGGGACGCGAGCCGGATGGTCAGCTATCACCAGAGCCTGGCCCGCATGGTCCTCACCACTCCGAAGAACGCGGAAGTCTCGGCTCCCGGCGGCACGGTGTTTCTCCAGAGCTTCCTCCTTTCCGACGGCTCGCCCTGCCTCAAGGCCACGGTGGGCTGGGAGGGAAGCGCCGCTTCCTCCGTCGTCGCGGTCTACGCGAAGCCCGAGCTCGACTGGAAAGCCGAGGCCTCGCGCATCGCCTCCATCTGGCTCGCCGGTCCCCCGCAGATGAAGGTCGTCCCGGCCGAGGCGGTCTCGCCTGGCCTGGCCGCGGTCGCCGTCGCGGGCTGATCCCAAGGCGCGGCCCAAAGGGTCGCTCGAAACGGTTGCCACCATACAAGGGGAATGCCTCCCTAGGCGGACCCCCATGCGCATCGTCCCGATTGCCCGCCCCGGCGTGATACTGGCCGTCTGCCTCGCACTCACCCTCGCCTGCCGCGCCGACCTGCCGGACGCCAAGGCCGAGCCTCCCTTCCTGAGCCCGATCTTCGGGGACAACATGGTCCTGCAGCGCGGCAGGCCGAACAACATCTGGGGCTGGTCCAAGCCGGGCGACCGTGTGAAGGTCGACATCGAGAGCAGCAGCGCCACGGGCGTCGCGGGCGCCGACGGGCGCTGGATGGCCACGATCACGGTGCCCCCGATGGGCGGACCCTACACGGTCGCCATCCACGGGGCGAAGGACGCCGTCCTCCACAATGTCATGGTCGGCGACGTCTGGCTCTGCGGCGGGCAGTCCAACATGTTCCTGGGAGTCGGGGCCGTCGCGGGAGGCGCCGACGAGATCAAGAGGGCGGACCATCCCGACCTCCGGCTCTTCATCGTCTCGCAGAAGTCCGCGTATTCCCCGGCGGCCATCCCGGCCGGCGACTGGAAGGTCTGCAGCCCGAAGACGCTCGGCGAGGGCGGGGCCAGCGGCTTCTCCGCGGTCGCCTACTTCTTTGCGCGCAGGGTCCGGGCCGATGTCCACGTGCCGATCGGCCTCATCCAGGACTGCGTCGGCGGAAGCACCGCCGAGACGTGGATGAGCCCGGCCAGCCTGACCACCATGGGCGACTTCAAGGCCCAGCTGGACGGCATCGCCGCCTTGAGGGCCAAGGGCGCGCCGGAGTACGGCAGCTTCCTCATGCACTGGCTGGACGACTACGACGCCGGCGCCAAGGGAGACACGTGGGCCAAGACGGACCTCGACGACTCGAAGTGGAAGGACGTCGACGTTCCCGGCGCCTTCGCGGAACTCGGCGTCGACGCGGTCCCGAGCGTCTGCTGGTTCCGCAGGGAGATCACGCTGGCCGCGCTGCCCGCCGGCGACGCCTTCATCTTCCTGGGCTCCGTCGAGAAGATGGACACGACCTACATCAACGGCACCTGGATCGGCGCCAGCTCCTGGGTCGAGAACCCCCGGATCTACCGCGTCCCGGCCGGGGTGCTGAAGGCCGGCAAGAACGTGGTCGCGGTCCGCGTCTTCAAGTGGAAGTCGGCCGACGGCTTCACGGCGAAGCCCGAGGTTCTGCGCCTGCAGCTGGGCGACAAGACCTCGGTCCCGCTGGCCGGCAAGTGGAAGGCCATTGTCAGCGTCGATGCACGAGCTCCCCACCCCATGCCGCTCGACTTCGAGAACTACGCGACCGAGCCGACCGTGTTCTACCACGGGATGATCGCCCCCCTGGCGCCTCTCGCGATCACCGGCGCCCTCTGGTACCAGGGCGAGGCCAACTCGAATACGACCGACAAGGCCGTCCAGTACAGGACGCTCCTGCCGAAGCTGGTCGCGGACTGGCGCTCGCTCTTCAACCAGCCGGACATGCCCTTCTACATCGTGGGCTTGCCGGGCTTCATGCACCGCAGGACCGAGGCCGGCGACGACGGCTGGGCGGAGGTGCGCGAGGCGCAGGCCCTGACGGCGGCCAAGGTGCCGGGCACGGGCCTCGCCGTCACGATCGACACCGGAGACGAGAACAACATCCACCCGAGGGAAAAGAAGATCGTCGGCGAGCGCCTGGCGCTCTGCGCCCTGGCCGGTTACTACCACGTGGCCGTGGCCGACAAGGGCCCGACCTTCACGACCTCCGAGCCCGTGGCCGGGGGCCTCAAGCTTCACTTCACGAACATCGCGGGCGGCTTGGCCATCCATGGCCCGCACCTGGGGGAGTTCACGGTCGCAGGCGCCGACCACAAGTGGTCCTGGGCCCAGGCGAGGATCGAGGGCGACTCCGTCATCGTCTCATCGGCGGCGGTCGCGGCTCCCGTGGCGGCCCGCTATGCGTGGCAGGCGAACCCCGAGGCGACGCTCTACAACAACGCGGGGCTTCCGGCGGTGCCTTTCCGCACCGACGACTGGCCCTTTGCGCAGGATGGGAAATGATCCCTAGCTGACGGCCCGCAGGCGCTGCGGGCCCTGCGCCAGGGCGCCCGGCATGTAGGCGGGGGCCACCTTCGCCAAGCGGCGCGTGGCCGCATGGTTGCGGTTCAGGTCCTCGCGGATCCTCGCAATGTGGGCGGCCAAACCGTCCTCGGTCACCCTGCGCTTCTCAAGGAGGACCGCCACGCGGCCGCGAAGCGCGGCATTGGCGGAGTCCGAGCAGAGGCTCGCCAAGCGCTCGATGACGGGGGTGATGCGCGACTGCGCGGCAAGGATGCCTGCATGGTCGGCGCCCGCGACATGGATCGCCTCCTGGTCAAAGAGGACCTCGAGTGCGCCAAGCAGGCGCGTGATGGCCTGTTCGGGGGCTTCCACGCTCAGGCTACCCGGCTTCCCTCGCCCATCGTGACGTCGCGGCGCGAGAGCATCTCGGCCCAGGCGTCGCGGACCTCGCGAAGCAGGCGCTCGACCTCGTTGACGGGCGCGACCTGCTTGCGCACGTTCGCCTCGAAGAGGCGGCGCATGTGGTAGTCGTAGAGACGGTGCATGGTCTGGGCGAACTCGCCGCCCTCCTGCATGTTGAGGCCTCCCTGCAGCTCGGCCAGGATGACCTGGGCCTTCAGCAGGTGCTTGTTGATGACCTCGATCCTGCTGCGGTCCGTGGCGGGCTTGGCGAACGCATCCTGCGCGATCGCGAGCGACTTGAGCGCCCCGTCGAACAGCATGAGGACGAGCTGACCCGGACTCGCAGTGAGCACCGCGGTGGCGCGGTACGCCTGCGCATAGCCTTGGGCGACCATGTGCGGCGCTTAGGAGGCGTCCTCGCTCAGATCAGGAGAGGCCAGGATCTGCCCGGCGACACTCTTCATGATGGAAGCGGAGGGATAGTTGGGATCGGCCGCAAGCGCCTTGGCCCGCTCGACCACCTCGGGTCGGATCTCGGACTGGGCTGCGAGCGCTGTCTTAAGGAAAGCCGCGCTTTCCGTGGAGATCTGGTCCGGTGCCATGCGCGGGGCGCGGGCTACGGAGGAGGTGGTCGCAGACAAGGCATTCGCCGTCGAAGCCCTGTCGGAAGAGGACATTGATGGAATCATTGGCTTTTCAGTGTTCGTTACGGTCAGCCTCTGATGGGAACGCCGTTGGATTGAGTAATGTAATCGGCAGGGTGGCGCATCACTTTAGCGCTCATTCTCCGCCTTGCGGGCGACCTTGGCAACCGCAGCGGTCCCGTGGACCGGGGGAAGCGTCGCGAACATGGACGAAACCACGTAACCCGCGAACTGGCTGGGGGATTCGAGAACCACCGTGCTGATGTCGGGCGGCAGCATGACGGGCTCGCGGCTCTGCAGGTACTTGGTGGCGCTGCCGGCGACGGCGGCGTCCTCGGCCGAGTAGAGATTGTCGAAGGTCCAGACGAGGTGGGAGTCGTCGAGCATGGCGAGCTTCGCCCGGAGCCCGATCTGGAGCGGCTGGTAGGCCTGGTAGACCGTCACATCGACGAAGATGACGGCGTCCGCGTCGTAATCGCGCTTCAGGACCTCCATGAAGTTGGTCGGCAGCGGCATGACCGAGGAAAGCTCCTCGCACTGGAAGTGCGCCTGGCAGTCCGCGCGGGTCAGCTGGATCACCTCGAAGCGGTTCTGGCGCTGGAGGCAGGAGACGATGACCGGGTCCAGTGCGGCCGCGCTCTCCGGGGAGGCTGCGTTGCCGCCGGCGACCGGCATCAGCACCACCCGGTGCATGCGGGCGGGCAGCGAGGCCTCGCCAAAGTGGTTCGTCGGCTCGAAGGGCTTCGATTTCTTCGCCTGGGCGGGCTTGCCGGTCAGTTCGGCGCAGCCGCAGACGGAGAGCGCCAGGACCGCGCAGGCCAGGACGCCGAGGGCGGCCGGGATGCGCGTGAGTGTGGATTTTTGTGTCTTCACGGGGAAATTCAGCCTTAGGAGGAGACGACGGTCGGCGACGTGGTGGCCGAGGAGGAGGAGGAACTGCTCGAGGAGCTGCCCGAGAGGCCGTTCAGGATCGACTGCTCGGACTGCGCCTTGGACTGCGCGGTCTGCATGGCGAGGAACTCGTTCGTCAGGTTCGTGCGCTCCGCATCGAGGCCTATCTGCAGCTGCGTGATCTTCGAGGCGTCGGAGGCGTTCTCGTTGTTGAGCGTGTTGGTCTCGATCGCGAGCGCGCCGGTGCCCGGCAGCAGGATCTTCGAGGTGTAACTCTTGAACTCCGCGGCAAAGCCCGTGTTGGCCGACTGGAAGAAGGACCCGACCGCCGTCGGATTGGTGGTCAGGGCATTCTCGAGCTTCGTCGAGTCCGTCACGGAGAGCGTGGGGCTGATGCCAGAGAAGCCTATCCCTATGTCGTCCAGCGACTTGATGGCTCCGGAGACATTGGCCGAGTTGAAGGCCAGATTGCGCAGGTCCGTCGACCACTGCGGCACCTCCTGGTTGCCCGAGAGGATCGAGCTCGTCACCGTGCCGTTCACGTTCGTCGTGACCTGCGTCAGGGCCGCGATGTCGGCCTGCATGTTGTTGAAGGCGGTGATGAAGCCCTGGATCGCCGTGCTCATCGAGTCCGTGTCCGGGGAGACCGTGATCGTCTGCGAGGACTGGGAGTTCACGTTGACCGTGAGGCCCGTGACCCCGGTGACCGCGGAGGAAAGATTGTTGCTGGCGCTCGTGATCGGGGACCCGCCGTTGATCGTGAACACCGCGTTCGCGCCGTGCACGAACGATGCGCCGGAGGCCGCCGTCATCCCGAGGACGCTCGTGAAGTTCCCCGAGACGTCGTTGATGCCGATGCCCGTATCGCCGGTCGAATTGTTGGAGAGCGAGATGCTCGCGCTCGTCGGATTGAAGCTCGCCGTGACTCCCGCGGAGGAGTTGTTGATCCGCCCGAGCACCGTCGCGAGGGAGTCCGTGTTCACGTTGTAGGCGATGCTGACGCCGTTGACCGTGAAGCTGCCGTTCCCCGAGGAATCCACGCCCGAGAACGCACCGCTCAGCCCCGATGAAATCAGCGGCGAGCTGAGCGAGACGGACCCGAGCTTCGACGAGCTCGTGACCGAGCCCGTCGTGTTGTTGTTGAGCCGCGCTACGGAGAGGAAATTGCTGGTGTCGTTGGCCGCGCCCAGGACGATCTCGCTGCTGTCGCCGCTCGCGAGCGTGATCTTGTCGCTGCCCGGGTCGTAGCTGCCGGTGACGTTGCCGCCCGTCGCCGTCGAGATCTTGTCGAAGACGTCCTGGAGCGAGTCCGTGAGCGCGACCGTCACTGTCTTGCCATCCACCGTGAAGGTGCCCGCCGTCGGGGCCGTCGAGGTGGGAAGGGTCGCAAGGGTCAGGCCCGACACGGTGCTCGATGTGCTGAGGGGGCCGGCAATGTTGCTCGAACCATTAAGGCTCGCCGAGGTCGCCAGAGTGCTTACCGCGATCGTATAGCTTCCCGGGGGCGTCCCATTGGCCGCCGTGGAGCTCCAGGTGCTGTTGGCCGTCGAGGACTGCGCCGTGACACCGTTAAAGAGGCCGTCGGCCTGGAGGGCGGTCGACGCCGACTGCAGCGCGGTAAAGTCCCCGCTAAGTTGGCCCAGGGCAGAGAGTTTGGAGTTATTGGCAGCCTCGTCCGTCTGAAGATTCGTGACGGGCTGGCTGTCGATCTGCACGAGCTCGTTGACGACTGTCTGCCAGTCGAATGAGCCGCTGATGAGTCCGGAAAGTTGTACGCCTGACATGGTTTTTCGGGTGATTCCTCTGAGATAGATATATCGGCCGACCATCCCGGAAGTTTAGGCCCGATGGGCCGCCCAAAGATTAATTCAACTTTGGCATAAAGCATGTCCCGACCCCGGCCGATTGCTGACCCCGTCGAGGGAAACTTCGGCCGGCGCGTCCAGGAGCCGATCACCCTGGTCCGACTGCGGCACGGAAGCCGCGCTTAGCATCAAGGAAGATAAAAACATGTCCGTTGTAATCAACACCAACATCTCGGCGATCATCGCCGCTGATAACCTCGCAATGTCGAATTCGAACCTGCAGACGAGCCTGAACAGGCTGTCGAGCGGATCGAAGATCGTTAGCCCCGCAGATGACGCCGGCGGTCTCGCCGTGTCCATGAAGCTCTCCGCCGCCGCCACTCGCGACGGTGCCGCTGAGTCGAACATCAGCGACTCGACCTCCTACCTGCAGACGCAGGACGGCGCCCTCCAGGTTGCCGCCCAGATCCTCGACCGGATCAGCGAGTTGAAGACCCTGTACGCCGACCCGACGAAGAACTCGTCCGACCTCGCCAACTATGACTCGGAGTTCTCCCAGCTGCAGAACCAGCTCACGGCGATCACCTCCGAGCAGTTCAACGGCGTCAACCTGTTCGGCTCGACCAGCCTCTCCGTCTCCACGACCGAGGATGGCAGCACGGCCACGGCGGTCACCATCACGGCGGCCAACCTCACGAGCACCACGTCCGGCGTGGGTGTCATCAGCAGCACGTCCGCCGTCACCCTCGGCGACATCCAGCTGACCGACATCACCAGCGCGATCCAGAACATCGCGACACTCCGCGCCCAGAACGGCGCCGAGCAGAGCCGCATGGTCTTCGCGACCGACCTGCTGACGGTCAACCAGCAGAACCTCGAGGCTGCCTCGAGCCGCATCACCGACGTCGACGTCGCGCAGGAATCGACCCAGCTCGCACGCTGGAACGTCCTCGTGCAGTCCGGCGCCTCGATGCTGGCCCAGGCCAACCAGAGCTCGAGCATCGCGCTCAAGCTCCTGCAGTAAGCGACAGTTTCCCGTCGCGCGGGCCGGTCTAGTCCACCGGCCCCGCGGCAATAGATCGACGCGGTTGTCTGTCTCGGCGGGAAACCAGGTTCTTTAGATCCCCTTCGCACGCGGGCATGGGCCCAAGTGCAGAACCCTTTGGGGCATTTGCCCCGAACAGCGCGGTCTGGCGCTGATTATCCAGACACGTGGCGACGACGGATAGTCGCATTAAGATCAAGGAATGAACCATGTCAGTCGTGATTAATACCAACATCGCCGCGACCATTGCGGCGAACAACCTGGCAACATCGAACACGATGTTACAGACGAGCCTTAACAGGCTCTCGAGCGGTTCGAAAATCGTCAATCCCTCCGATGATGCGGGCGGCTTGGCGGTGTCGATGAAGCTCTCGGCTGCCGCCACCCGTGACGGCGCCGCGGAGTCCAACATCGGTGACTCGACGTCCTACCTGCAGACGCAGGATGGTGCGCTTCAAGTCGCCGGTCAGATCCTCGACCGCATGAGCGAGCTGAAGACCCTGTATGTCGACCCGACGAAGAACTCGTCCGATCTGGCGAACTATGACTCGGAGTTCACACAGCTCCAGTCCCAGCTCACCGCGATCGGCTCCGAGCAGTTCAACGGTGTCAACCTGTTCGGTTCGACCTCGCTGTCTGTCGCCACGACGGATGACGCCAGCACCTCCGCTGCCGTTACCCTGACGGCTGCCAACCTCACGAGCTCAACGTCGGGAGTCGGCGTCCTCACCAGCTCTTCCGCCGCCACCCTCGGCAGCGTGAACCTGTCGGACATCACCACCGCGATCCAGAACGTGGCAACCCTCCGCGCCCAGAACGGCGCCGAGCAGAGCCGCCTCACGTTCGCGACGGACCTCCTGACCGTGAACCAGCAGAACCTCGAGGCCGCCTCGAGCCGTATCACGGACGTTGACGTCGCCCAGGAATCGACCCAGCTCGCACGCTGGAACGTTCTTGTGCAGTCCGGCGCCTCCATGCTGGCCCAGGCCAACCAGAGCTCGAGCATCGCGCTGAAGCTCCTGCA
>DASRSJ010000043.1:0-4694 GCA_035656555.1 Opitutaceae bacterium | reverse complement strand
AGCGTCGATAGAAAAACTGGAGATTAGCATCTCACTAGTGCTCTATAGCTGACTTAAGACGATCGCGTAAATCGGACGAATCCTTAGCGTTCGGGTGCCGAAACTCGCTTTGCACTCGATGCGCGCCTGCAGCGCCTTGTTGGTCGACGTCGGCTTAAGTGCCACGATGAACTTCTTTCCGCCCTCCTCCTTACGGACAGTTACTATGACCGAGGGATCGTCGGAAACCGCTTGAAGTGAATCGAGCTGTTTTGCGTCGGCGGCCACAACTTCGATTTCTTTTGGGGTGTTGGCCTCGCCGGCTTTCCAGAACACCGAGTCGGACTCGATCGTCGCCACCTTCTGGATGTTGATGCTGAGTGAAAGGACCGTCGGCTTTTCCGGGGCGTCGTCGGAGATGACGCTGATCGTCTTGTCCTCCTTGCCGATCCTGCCGCCGATCGTGAACGTGGCCGTGATCATGCCTTCCGCGCCGGGTGCGACGGGCTTGTCGGTCCAGTCGACGGACGTGCAGTGGCAGCTGGGATCCGCGGAGAGAACCTTAACGGGAACCGTGCCCGTGTTCCTGAACTTGTAGACCGTGACGGTCGTGTCCTCTCCGGCCCAGCAGGTCTCGCTGGCCGAAAGCCTGTCCCACGAAAGCGAGGCAAGGCAGCGGGCGCCGGAGGCCGCAAAGGCGATAAGTACAGCAGCCAGTGCGAACGCTCTCATGGTCAGGCGAAGCGGAAGACAGCCACGTCGCCGTCCTGGAAGACGTATTCCTTGCCCTCGAGACGGTACTTGCCGGCATCGCGCGCCGCCGCGACGCTTCCGAGGGTCGAGAGGTCGGAGTAGGAGACGATCTCGGCCTTGATGAAGCCTTTCTCGAAATCGGTGTGGATGACGCCGGCCGCCTGCGGGGCCTTCCAGCCCCTCTTGACGGTCCAGGCCCTGACTTCCTTCTCACCGGCCGTGAAGTAGGTCTGGAGCCCGAGGAGGGCATAGGTCGCGCGGATGAGGGAGGAGACGCCGGAGTCGTCGACCCCGAGGTCCTTCAGGAACGCCTTGGCCTCGTCGGCCGGCAGGTCGATCAGCTCCGCCTCGATCCTGGCGCTGATCGGCACATAGGCCGCGTCGTGGTGCGCCTTCACGAACTCCGCCACCTTCTGCACGAAGGGATTCTTTTCCGCGGTCGCGAGCTCCGCCTCCGCGACATTGCAGGCATAGATGACGGGCTTCGCCGTCAGGAGCTGGAAGAGCTTCAGCATCTTCACCTCGTCCTCGCTGGCCTCCAGCAGGTTCGCGGGCTTGTTGGAATTAAGGTGGGGGATCAGGCGCTCGAGGAGCACGGTCTCGGCCTGGGCCTCCTTGTCGCCGCTCCTTGCCTTCTTCTGGTTCTTGTCGAGGCGCTTCTGGACGGCGTCCAGGTCGGAGAGGACGAGCTCCGTCGTCACGACCTCGATGTCGCGAACCGGGTCGACCTTGCCCATCGTGTGGATGATGTCGTCGTCCTCGAAGCAGCGCACCACGTGCACGATCGCGTCCACCTCGCGGATGTTCGCGAGGAACTGGTTGCCGAGTCCCTCGCCCTTGCTGGCGCCGGCCACGAGGCCCGCGATGTCGACGAACTCGACGGCGGCGGGGATCACGACGCCCGTCTTCGCGATCTTCTGGAGGACAGCCAGCCTGTCGTCAGGGACCGTCACGACGCCGACGTTCGGGTCGATCGTGCAGAACGGGTAGTTCGCCGCCTCGGCTTTCCGGGAACGGGTCAGTGCGTTGAAGAGGGTGGACTTGCCTACGTTGGGCAGCCCGACGATGCCGGCTTTGAGCATGGGAGGGAAACGTTCCACCCCGCGGCCCCCGCGGTCAACGGCAAAGGCCCTAGGGGCTTTGGCTGTAGGCGAGGCCGAGGAACTCGTCCCCGGTGATGGGGAGGGGCTCCTTCAGCCCTTCCTCGACCCGGTGCCACTCGGCGGGAACGGGGCTCTGGTCGGCCGGCAGCTCCAGGCCGTCGCCACCCATGACAACACCGGAGAGGGTAAAGAGGACGGGGCCCTCCTTGACCGGCAGGGGTTTGACGGCCTCCAGGAGTGCCTTCAGCGGCTGGAGCTCCCGGGCGTTGCCGGGCCTGTTGGAGGAGAGAAACCAGACGCGCGGGCGTCCTGCCGGCATCAGCAGCACGATGATGTGGAGCGTCTCCGGGGCTGGATTGCCGACAAAGAAATTATGGGCGACCTCCGTCAGCCGGTCCAGATAGGCGTCGGCCTCGGTCTTCGGGGGCATGCGCCGCACGACCACGTCGTTTGGCTGGTAGAGGATCAGGTGCTTCAGCGTGAAGCCGCTCTGCACGCGGACGGGTCCGAAGTTGAACTCCTGTGCGGCCGTGGAAGCGACCTCCTGGCCTGCGACCTTCCCGGGCTTGAACCTCCAGTGGCCCATCGCATCGAGCGCGGCTTTGGAGAGGCGCTCGTCGCTTGTGCGCAGCACCACAGGGTCATCGGCCTTCCCGTCCGTTCCCACGATGTACGCCACGAGGACGTAGCCGCCGAGGACGCCACCCTTGTCGTCCTTCACTGCTCCCGGCATCGACCCCGAGGTGGGGGAGGGCTCGGCGTAGCTGTCGGAGGCCTTTGTGTCCTCGACCACGTACCGGCCCGCGTACGCCTTCTTGATCGAGCGATCGAGCTCCTGGCTGCCGTCGCCCTCGACGTTGTTGTAGACCAGGGGCTTTTTAACCTCGTCGGCGAACAGGCTGGACGCCGATCCAAGTGAGAGGAGAAGGGTGATGCCAATCAGGAGTTGGCGTGCGTTCTTCAAGTGGGCGGCATTGTGGGGTCGATCCGAAAGCCGGGGCAACCCTCGGTTGGTCCCGGGAAAGGCGCCCTGATATAAAGGGTATCAGGGGCACAAAATGTTTGGCCTTAGTTGACATCAAAACATCTGATGAGATGATGCGATATGCGTACGACGCTTGATATCGATGATGCGGTCCTGGCCGCCGCCAAGGAGATTGCCGCGTCCACCCGGTCCTCCGCAGGGGCCGTGTTGTCCGACCTCGCGCGAAAAGGCCTGTCCGCAGCCTCGCCCAAAGCCAGCTCCACGCCCTCTGGATTTCCGGTATTCCCCGTCCCTGCCAACCCTTCACCCATATCTTCGGCACTCGTGAAGGGGATCCTCTCAGATGAAGGGCTATCTCCTCGACGTTAACGTACTGATCGCCCTGGCGTGGCCCAATCATCCGCAGCATGTCGCTGCGCATGCGTGGTTTGGACTCCATCATTCAAGTGGCTGGGGGACCTGCATGGTGACCCAGCTTGGCTTCGTGAGGGTGAGTTCACACCCCTCCCTGGAGCATCATGTCTCGACCCATCAGGCATGGGAAAAGCTGAAGGAAATCGTCGCCCTTCCGACACATGCCTTCTGGGCTGAGCCAGCCGGTGGCTGCGCCAACGCGGCCTTCTCGGGCACTATTCCAAGGATCCTGACCCACGGCCTCGTGATCGACGGCTACTTGGCCACGATCGCGGAGCTCAACGCCGGCAAGGTGGCTACTTTTGACCGCCCGTTTGCCCGTGCTTTTGGGGCACAGGCCGCCTTTATTGAAACCCCTTCCTGACGCTGCCTGAAACGCCGGGTTTCGGCCGCTGATCGGTCGGGATTAGGCCATGGGGTCGTAGGCGCTTGACATGGACTGCACCGGCAGTGTTTTATCTTCCTCTTTTCCGAATCGAGCACCTCCGAATTTACCAGACCATGTCACTCAAGATCCGCCTCTCCCGCATCGGTGCCACGCACCAGCCGCACTATCGCATCGTCGTCGCCGAGACCCGCTCGCGCCGCGATGGCGACGCCGTTGAGACGGTGGGCACCTACGATCCCCGCACGAAGGCGAAGCAGGTCAACCTGAAGCTTGACCGCGTCGACTACTGGATCTCCAAGGGCGCGAAGCCCACGGACACGATGCACTCGATCATCAAGCGCGCCCGCCGTGGCGTGACCTCCGCTCCCGAGTCGGCCAAGGCCGCCCCGGCAGCCCCGGCCGCGAGCTAAGGCTCGCCAGGCCCCCAGGAAAGGTGGGGCAACATGCCCCGCGTTGACGTACTGACCCTCTTCCCCGCGATGCTCGACGGCTTTTTGGCCGAGAGCATACTGGGACGGGGAGTCGCCGCAGGACTCCTCTCCGTCTATGTCCATGACGTGCGCGCATGGACAACCGACAAGCACCGCACGGCGGATGACAGGCCCTTTGGCGGCGGCGCGGGGATGGTGATGAAGCCCGAGCCGGTCGTGGCCGCGATCGAGGCCCTCCAGACACCCGGCTGCAAGCGGATATACCTGACCCCCGATGGCGTGCCGCTTTCGCCGAAGATCGCCGAGTCCCTCTCCAAGGAATCGCACCTGGTCCTCCTGAGCGGCCACTACGAGGGGATCGACCAGCGGATAAGGGACACGGTCATCGACATGGAGGTCAGCATAGGCGACTACGTGCTCACGAACGGCACCCTCGCGGCGGCGGTCGTCATCGATGCCATGAGCCGCTTCATTCCGGGCGTTCTCGGCGAGGAAAAGTCGTTGACGCACGAATCTTTCACAGGCAAGTTGCTCGACTTCCCTCAATACACGCGTCCCGCCGAATTTCGGGGCATGTCAGTGCCGGAGATCCTGCTTTCCGGAAACCATGCCGAGATCGAGAAATGGCGAGCCGCCCGTGC
>DASRSJ010000042.1:0-10320 GCA_035656555.1 Opitutaceae bacterium | reverse complement strand
GCTTCTGCGGAAAGGCCCCTCCTTGCCATCGTTCGTTCTCCTCATACTCGCAATGGGTCTTCTTCACTGGAGACACGGAGTGAGGACCGGACTTGGGTATCCTGCATATGTGGCCCGCCCGACCGATCGTCTGGACCTTTCCTATCCGTCCGCTGCCGTGGAACGGGTGAAGTCCACGCTGACTCAGCCAGGGCGCGTCCTCGGATACCACAACGATCTCCTGCCGGGCTGGAACATTGTCTACGCCCTTGAGGGGATCTCCGGTCCGGATGCCCTCAGCAATCCTTATTACCGGGATCTCCTCGACGCTTGCGGAGTCAACCGGCTTTGGGATTGGCGATACATGGTCGAGACGACCGAGACAGAACGCCTCAGGCCGATCCTGGACGCACTCGGCGTGAGGGATTACCTCGGGTACCACGTCGCCCAGGTTTCCCCGGACGAGCGCCTTCAACACATCGCCTCGGACGACATGGAGGTCTTTGCCAGCACGACGGCATGGCCGAGGGCATTCTTCACGGACGAGATCGCCACCTATGACGGCTCAAAACAATTCTGGACGTCGCTCAAGACCGGGGATGGTAGGCCGTTTGCGGCCATGGAGCGTTGGGACTGGGACCATCTTCAGGCGCGGCCCAAGATTTCAGGACAGCTTGCGGGGCGAACGATCCTTGAGGCCACGAATTACCGCACCACGACCAACACCACGTCCTTCACTGTGGCCGCGAACGGTCCCGGAGTCATCGTACTTGGCGAGGCCTATGAACCCGATAATTTCAGGGCATGGTTAAACGGTAAGAGGGTCGGCTATTCGCGCGTTAACCATGCCTTCAAGGGAATCGTTGTGGACGCAGCGGGCATCTACGAGGTCAGGTTCAGTTATTGGCCTCATGGGCTGTCTGGTGCCCTGTATTGCTGCGGCGCAGGCCTAACGCTTTTGGTACTTATGATCTCGTACGGGGCATTTAGGGTGAAGCTACCGGCCACCCTCGGTCGTGTCCCTCTAGATTCAGATAGGCGCCAGGGATGAGGCAAATTGGTAACTGAACCAATTTGCGTTCCCGTAACCTATGGGACGTTGTCTGTAGTCTCGTCGTAAACTTCCACTAGCGCGATTCCACTGTCGCAGCTTTGCCCTGAAACTTCCGCTGTGTAAGCGCCGGGAGGCAACGTCATGATAATGGCACTGTCCTTTGATGAAATGTCATTCCAAACAAATGCTCCAACTGAAGCCGCCGCAGTGGCTATCTGAGTTATATCAAGCGAGCTCGCTCCGCACGTCTGTGTCGGCAGATATCGTTCGCTCATTTCCTCGAAACTGAGGACCTCACCCTTTACAATTCGTTCTTGAAGCTCGTCGAACCGTCTCAGGTTCAAAGCAAAGTGCCTTCGTGCACAGTCTCTAGTTCATTCGCAGTAAGCCGTTCCCGTACGATTTTTTTCCCGACTCTGGAGCAATGGCCGTGCTTCTATTGAGCGGGCTTTCGAATCCTGACGACTCGCGTGGAATCAGAAGTAAAAGCAGAAAGCTTGAAGCGATCCCACGGACGCAAAGGGGTGCGATTCGCAGTGCAAATTCGGATCGTTTGAGGGAACGCGGCGTGAGTCTGACTGGGGTGTAGCCGGATCGGCGCGTTTCCCAACTCTTTCTCAATCGAATGCTTTTCGCTATAATTTACGATTAACCCATTCCAGAGATATCGAATCTTTGCTCTCAACCGCCATGGGCGTTGAGGAATGAAGCCGAAACTAAATTAGGGTCTGCTTTCTCCCGTAGGCCTAAATCCCGGCGATTGCCTCCAGCCTGCGCTGGTAGCGCGCGCCGATGACCTCCGGGGAGAACCTCTCTTCGATCGTGCGCTTCGCCGCGGTTCCCAGCCACGCCGTCAGCTCCTTGTCGGACACGACCTTTGACATCAGTTCCGCCGCATGGCCGATGTCGGGCTCAGCCCAGACCGAGCCCTTGGTGTATGGGCCGTGGTTCTCGGTCAGCTTCACGAGCGCATAACGCACCGGAAGGCCGTTCTGCCTGTCGAGGTACTCCGCAGTGGCCGACCAGTCGGTGGCAATCACGGGCTTGCCGAGGTACATGCATTCGGCGATGGCGAAGCCGAAGCCCTCGGACCTGTGCAGGGAGACAAAGCAGTCGCAGGCCGCCTCGAGCGCATAGACATCGGCCCGGGAGAGGGTGGCGCTGATGATGACGGTGCCCGGCAGGTCGCTCACGGCGTCCTGCAGCGCGGCGAAGTCTCCAGGGTTAACATCGGCATTGTGCACCTTGATCACGAGGCAGCTGCCATGGCCCGCGAGACCCGATCGGCGGAACGCCTCGATGACGGCCCGGGGGTTCTTTCGCTCGGTGTAAGAGTTCAGGTCAAAAAGGCAGAGGAATAGAAACTTGTCGGCAGGTAGCCCGAACCGGGCCCGCAGCTGCTGCTCCGGCTCCTTGGGCCGCTCGAACTCCACGGAATGCGGCATCGTGACGACGGGCACAGGCGACTTCAGGGAGACGGCCTGGGTGACGAAGTTGCTGGGGCACCAGATTTCGTCGAAGTAATCGAAGGCGGATGTCCAGGAATCGGGAAACTCCGGCAGTTCCCATGCAAAATAGCCGATGTTGTACTTGTTCTTCCTGAAAGCCTGCCCGTGGTGGTGGTCGACGTCTCGCGAGACGGGAGGGTCGATGTGAAACACGTTCGCTCCCTGGGGATTGTCCTCCTGAAGGCGCTTTTCAAACGTCAGGTCGCCGAGCCGATTCCTGCAGTTGAGCTTAAGCTGCACGAGGGACGTTGGTATGCCAGCAGCATCCGCCGCCCTCACCATGCGCCTGGCCGACTCCCCGATTCCGAGGTCGGCGGTGAGAAATCCGACGATGTTGAGCCCGGTGCGGGTGTGGGACCTCGCGAACTCAGTTGAGAACGGCGACTCCCTCATCGAGAAGTCATAAATCTTTTCACCGGTGTCGGCCTCGATAGAGAACAGCCGCAGCTGCCGGTTGTGGTTCTGCTGGCGGTAGCGCTGGAGGGGGCCGATCATCGTCACGCGCCCGAGCCACGCCAGGGCATTCGTGAAGTCCGCGCCTCGCAGGCGAAGGGAGATGACAACGCCCTTGCGTGCCGCCACCGGATCGAGCGGGAGCTTGAGTTCCCAGGGGCCCGCCTGGCGCGAGGCGATGCTCGCGACATGGTCGCCGTCGACAAATACCTCGAGGTGCGGGAACGTCCTCTCCGGACCCTTCGCGTCGGGATGGTGCTGGAAATCGCCCTTCAGGAAGACCGTGGACGTTCCTACCATTGCCGGCAGATGAAGGATGGCTGTCTCCCGGATCCATGCGGAGTCCGTCCGAAATTCGTCAAAGTAGATGCCCGTGTAGCGGGTGAACCGCCTGGAGAAGGCGCCGCCGAAGGGTGGGGTGTGTTGGAACGTACCCATGGTCAATCGGAGAACATTTCCTGCCAGTGCGCGAGCTCCTCATCGATCTTCCTGAGGCTGGCGAAGAACGCGCGCTGCGGCGGGACCCCGTGCAGGCGCGCGAGATAGGAGGCCGTCCATATCGCCTCCAGCTTCTCGGGGTAGTTTCTCGGCTCGTGCAGGTGCCAGGCGAACATCAGCCTCGCCCACCTGCGGGACCCGAACTTGGCGAGTGTCTCGCGCCACCGCAGGAACAGGCGGCGGCTGTTCTCCTCGTCCTTGAGCTTCCTGCCTGGCGACGAGCTGACGTGATGCAGGACCCGGCTCTCCAGGGCGACGACGTTGGTCAGGCCCGCCTGCCTCGCCCGGAAGCAGAGGTCCAAATCCTCGCAACCGTTGACGTAGGCCTCGTCGAAGCCGCCGAGCGACCGCCAGGTATCCGCGCGAATCAGCATGCAGGCCCCTGTCGCGGCGAATACCCTGCGAACAGGCATGAAAAACCTCGAGAGGGCATGCGGCAGCTCCCGGTCGTGGATGGGCTTGCCCTTCAGGTCCACGACGATCCCGGTATGGTCCACTTCGAGCGTGGTTGCGTTCAGCTGCACGTTGCCAACGACCCCGGCGTTGTTGCCGAGCCCGCCAAGGGCACGGACCATGGGCCCAAGCCAGCCGGGGGTCAGCAGCAGGTCATTGTTGAGGAAGGCAAGGATGCGGCCTTTGGCCACGGCCGCTCCCCGGTTCGTCGATGCGCCAAATCCCAGGTTTCTTTCGTTCAGGATCACGCGAAACGGGGCCGCCAGGGTGGCCAGCCAATCGCGCGTGCCGTCCGTGCTGCCATCGTCGACAAGGATGACCTCGTAGCTCATCCAGCCGGGCATGGTGGCCTTCAGGCTCGCGACCATCGCCTTCGTGAGGTCGAGGCAGTTGAACAGCGGCGTGACGACGCTAAGTCTGGGACTTCGTTCGATCGCCATGGCTCAGGCTGCGTCTTTCAGGATCCCGGTAGGAGCCTGCGCAGATACTGGCCATAGGTCGACTTTCCAAGCTTCGCGATGTTTCGCCCGAGGCCCGCGTCGTCTATCCAGCCCTGGCGCCAGGCGATCTCCTCAAGGCACGCAATCTTCAGGCCCTGGCGGTTCTCAATCACGTGCACGAACTGGGCGGCCTCCATCAGCGAGTCGTGGGTGCCGGTGTCAAGCCAGGCCGTCCCGCGCCCGAGGATCTCCGCGTGGAGGATGCCGGCCTCGAGGTAGAGGCGGTTCAGGTCCGTGATCTCAAGCTCACCGCGGTGGGAGGGCTTGAGCCTGCGGGCGTGCTCCACCACGTCCGCGTCGTAGAAGTAGATGCCCGGGATGGCATAGTTGGACTTGGGCTTGGCCGGCTTCTCCTCGAGCGAGAGCGCCTTTCCGTCCGGCGAGAACTCGACGACACCGTAGGCCGAGGGATTCGCGACGTGGTAGGCGAAGATGGTCGCCCCCTTGTCGCGCGCGCTCGCGGCCGCGAACGATTTCGCGAGATCGTGGCCGTAGAAAAGGTTGTCTCCCAGGATCAGGGCGCTGGGGCAACCGGCTAGGAAGTCGGCGCCGATCAGGAAGGCCTGCGCCAGGCCGTCGGGCTTGGGCTGCTCGGCGTACTCGAGCTTAATCCCGAGATCGGACCCGTCGCCCAGGAGGCGCTTGAACAGGGGAAGGTCCTGGGGCGTCGAGATGACGAGGACCTCGCGGATCCCGGCCAGCATGAGCGCCGAGAGGGGATAGTAGATCATCGGCTTGTCGTAGACCGGCATCAGCTGCTTGCTGACTGCGATCGTAAGCGGGAAGAGGCGGGTTCCCGATCCGCCGGCCAGGATGATGCCTTTGCGATTCATGGTGGGGAAAAGTTTCAGACGGTCTTGCCCAGGCGCTCGCGCGCGTAGCGCTTTGTGGTGATCTCCTGGCACCACGCGCGGTTCGCGATGTACCAATCAACGGTCTTGGCGAGGCCCGTCTCGAAGGACTCGGCGGGATTCCAGCCGAGCTCCCGCTGGATCTTGCCGCAGTCGATCGCGTAGCGGCGGTCATGGCCCGGGCGGTCAGGCACGAAGGTGATTTGCTCAGAGTACAGTTTGCCGTCGGCCCTTGGCACCCTTGCGTCCAAAAGCGAGCAGATGAGGTTCACAACCTTGAGGTTCGCCCATTCGTTCAAACCGCCGACATTGTAGGTCTCTCCGAGCCGGCCCGACTTGAGCACCGCGGAAATAGCCGAGCAGTGGTCGGCGACGTAGAGCCAGTCCCGGATCTGCTGGCCGTCGCCGTAGATCGGCAGGGGGCGCCCCTCCAGGGCGTTTAGGATGACGAGAGGGAAGAGCTTCTCGGGGAAATGGAACGGCCCGTAGTTGTTGGAGCAGTTGGTCGTCAGAGTGGGCAGGCCAAAGGTGTGGTGGTACGAGCGCACCAGGTGGTCGCTCGCCGCCTTTGAGGCCGCGTACGGGGAGTTCGGGGCGAAGGGGGTCTCCTCGGTGAACGCCGGGTCCTTGGGACCGAGCGTCCCGTACACCTCATCTGTCGACACATGCAGGAAGCGGAAGGATTGCTTCGCCGCGCCCTCAAGGCCCTGCCAGTGGCGCTTCGCCGCGTTGAGGAGGCGCAGAGTGCCGACCACGTTCGTCTGGATGAAGGGCTCCGGCGAGTCGATTGACCGGTCAACGTGGCTTTCCGCGGCAAAGTTGACCACCTGGGTCACGGCATTCTCCGAGAGGAGCCTAGACATGAGCGCCTCGTCGCCAATGTCCCCATGGACGAACGAATACCTCGGGTCCCCTGCAATGTCCGCCAGATTGGCCGGGTTGCCTGCGTAGGTCAGCTTGTCGAGATTCACGACGCCGGGGCCGGGCTTAGCCAGAACGGAGCGGATGAAGTTGCTGCCGATGAAGCCGCAGCCGCCAGTGACAAGAATCTTCATGGACACCGCCTCAGGCGATTTTCCTCCATGCCTTCAGGTCGCGCTCGATCGCCTCACGCACCGGGGTCAGGCGGATGCCGACGGAGGCGAGCTTGGAGGAGTCCATGACGCAATTTGACCGGGGCGTCTTAGCCGCGACCTTCATGAAGTCCTTCTCGTCCGAAAAGTACTCGAACTCCTTGTTGCAGACGCCGGAGCGCTTGATCAGGTCCACCACCTCGTGAGTCGTTACCTTGCCGGGGTTCGTCACGTTGTAGGTGCCGAAGGGGACCCGCTTGGTCCAGCAGTCGAGCGTTGCCTCGACAAACTCGTCGAGCTGCGAGATGGAATTCGTCGCCTCGAGGAGCCTCTGGTACCTCATTAGCTTCGTCAGGTAGTTCCTCGGGTTCTCGACGCCGTCAAAGGGGATCCGGAGGCGCCAGATGAAGACATTGGGATGTCCGGCCAGCACTTCCTCGCCGAGGCCCTTCGTCCCGCTGTAGAAGGAGCAGTTGTTGGTCCGGAAGGTAAAGTTCGGGACGTCCTCCTCATTGAAGCCGGCCTCCCTAGGGCCGTCACCCGTGTAGATGCAGCCCGATGAAACGTGGCCCCACGGCACGCCGGCCTCCTCGCACGCCTTGGCCACGATGCCGGGGAGCACCGCGTTGCCGAGCAGGCATTCCGTCTTGTGCAACTCGCAGGCGTCCACGTTGGGCTTGCCCGTGTAACCGGCGGCGTTGATCAGGAATTCAGGCCGCTCGCGCTTGAGATCGGCGCTGAGCGTGTCCGCGTCAGCGTAATCGAGCTCGGCCCGCTTGAGATTGCGAAAGGCGATGCCCCGGCGCTTCAGGAGCGCCTGGTAAGCCTGGCCCACATATCCGGAACCTCCTAATAGATAGATCATTGAGCGGGGGGGAGTAGGTAAGACAATCAAACCTGTCTTGAGAAACAAGAGTTTTTAGGGCCGGTCCCTCAGTGCCTGCGGTAGTCCCCGCGGCTAAAGTACTTCTCCAGCCATACATACATGCAGATGAAGAAGTACCGGCTGCCCATTTCCTTGATCTTGAGCTTGGCGACCCCGTGTTTGCGGTTCTTCCAGGAGATGGGAACGACGGTCCAGCTGTAGCCTCTCACGATGGCCTTCAACGGCAGTTCGACCGTCAGGTTGAAGTGAGGAGCCATGAGGGGGCGGCACCCGTCGATCACGGTGCGCCTGTAGGCCTTGAACGCGTTGGTCGTGTCGTTGAGCGGGATGTTGAAGAGGACGCGGATGAACAGGTTCGCGAGTCGGTTCACGAAGAGCTTGAGGCCAGGGTAGTCGATCACGTCGCCCTTCCGCATGAAACGGCTGCCGAAGACGCACTCATTGCCCTCGCAGAGCAGCCTCCAGTACTTGACTGCGTCAGAGGGCAGGTCGGATGCGTCGGCCATCATGATCACGACGGCGTCCCCCTTCATCTGGCCGAGGCCGTGGATGATCGCCCTGCCAAATCCGTTCTTACCCGTGTTCTGAACCGCAACCAATGTCGGTATCTCCTGCGCAAGTGCCTGCAAAACCGACCACGTGGCGTCGGTGCTACCATCGTCGACGACGATGATCTCGTGGGGAATGTTCTCTCTTGTGAACTCGCTGTAGATGTCCCGCAGCGTCGGCGGCAGGGACTCCGCCTCGTCCCGGGCGGGGATGACTACTGAGAACAGCGTTAGACTCATCCGAGCGGCGCCGACAGATCCAGCCAGTTGGGATGGGCACCGGCATGGACCGCGATCTCCTCGAGGATGGCTTCGACCTGCGTCCTTGGCTTCCACTTCCAGGTCTTCTCGGCTTTGGACGAGTCGAGCACCATCCAGGGAATGTCGAAGGCGCGCGCAACGTCATCCGACGCCACCGCGTGAGGCCCAAAGCGCTCGTCGCACCAGGCGGTCAGCTGGCGAAGCGACATCGCCGAGCCGGCGCCGCCGGAGACGTTCGCGACCCTGTCTTCGGCGGCGATCTTCGGCGCGGCGAACTGGCCAATGAAAAGCGGGACGAGGTCCTTCGGGTGCAGGCAGTCGCGCACCTGGTGGCCGGATCCCCCGAACCCGATGTACTTCAGGGGCTTCTTGCGCATGTGGCTGTTGATCCAGAATGAGAAGATGCCCTGGTCAGGGCGCCCGAACTGGCCTGCGCCGGCGAGGACGCCGCAGCGGTTGACAAACACCGGAAGGTCGAATGCGTGGCCGTATTCGAGCGCGAGCGCCTCGCTCGCGAGCTTCGTGGCGCCGTAGAGGGAGATGGGCGCCGAGGTCGCGAAGGATTCCGTGACGCCCTTTGGCCCGATCCCATGGGGAAGTTCGGCAGGGGAGGGATGAAAGGCGCTGTCGGCCACATGCATCGGCAACGCCGCCAGGGGGGCGATGCTGTAGACCCTGCTTGTGCTAAGCAGAATGAAACCCGCCCTGTGGCGCTTGCAGTACTCCAGGAGATTGACCGTCCCCGAGAGATTGTGCTCCACCACCTGGCGGGAGCTCGTGCGGCCGTCGATGCCGGCAAGGACACTTGGGTTCGCCGAGGCGTCGATCACCCATTCCGCAGCCGGCAGCGAATCCACGTCGCTGGCGGACCTCACATCGCCGTGGACGACGGCGATCCCGAGGCGCTTCAGCTCGGCCCTGTTGAGCTCGCTTCCCGGCCTGATGAAGTTGTCGAAGCCGCTGATCTCGTAACCCCGGCCGGTGGCCGCCAATTCCTTCGCGATCGTGCTTCCCGCGAAACCGCAGATGCCGGAGATGAGTATGCGCACGCCCGTGTCGCGTTAGTTAGCGGGCGCCGCAGTGGCGCCCTGAGCCGCCTTCAGCTTGGCGTCCTGGTAGGCCTTGCGCTGCTGGACGCCGATCTCGAGAAGGTCGCTGACCAGCATGCGGGCCTCGCGCTGCTGCTGCTCCGGCGTGCCGGTGACGGCCGGGGGCTGGCCCACGGGCACAAGCGCGGGGGAGGGCGCCTGGGTCTCGACCTGCGCCGTCCGCATGGGGGCCGACGATGGAAGGGAGGCCACGGTTGCGATTCGCATCGAGATCTCCTTCCGCTGGCCGCCGACAATGACGACTGCCCGGTCGCGCGACGAGTCGAAGCTCACGACGCGTATGCCGTCGGACATGCCCCCTACAGGGATCCACTGGCTGTGCTTGGCGTGCCGCTCGAAGATGCAGACGGACACGTTGGAACCCTCCGCCGACGAGCCGGCCAGTTCAAAGTCCTGGTCGGCGGCCTTGCCTCCGGAAGCCGCGCTGCCGGAAGGGGCGAAGGGCGAATTCCCGACTAGGGAAGACTGGGCGAATGAGGGCGCAGCAAAGGCGAGCATGGCCGCCGAGGTCATGGCCAGGAGGGTTTGGGCGCCGTTAAGTTGGGGTCCGAATCGCTTCATCACTGCCTCGTGACAATAGGCCTTTGGGAAAGTGGCGTCAAACCTGCGGTCGGTTGCGCCAGGAGGCCACGATCTGGCTCACAGTCTCGGACAAGGACTGGGTTATGTCCCATCTGGGGAAGTGGTTGCGCATTTTCCTCAGATCAGAGTAGTAGCAGATGTGGTCGCCGACACGGTTCTTGTCGACGTAGGTATGGATCTGCGCCTTGCCGGTGAACGACTCGGTGAGCTTGAACGCCTCGAGGATGGAGGTGCTGTTGGCTTTGCCGCCCCCGAGATTGTAGACCTCCCCGGCCCGCGGCGCCTGCGCGTACGCGGCCATGAAGCGAGCCACGTCGAGAGAATGGATGTTGTCCCTGACCTGCTTGCCCTTGTAGCCGAAGATCTTGTATTCGCGCCCCTCGAGATTGCACTTCACGAGATAGCTTAGGAAGCCATGCAGCTCGACGCCCGAGTGGTTGGGGCCCGTGAGGCATCCGCCCCGAAGCGTGCAGGTCGGCATGTTGAAGTACCTGCCATATTCCTGGACGATCACGTCGCCGGCGACCTTCGAGGCGCCGAAGAGGGAGTGGGTGGACTGGTCGAT
>DASRSJ010000041.1:0-6131 GCA_035656555.1 Opitutaceae bacterium | reverse complement strand
ATCCATGTTGCCAAGGCTGCGATGGCGAGGTTCCTCGAGGCGGTCGAAACGTCGATGCACTTCGGCCGCGGGGAGGTCCGCGTCTTCAGCGCCGACGGTCCTTCGGAGATCGGGCACTACTCGCGCGGGCTGCACTCGCCGAAGACCGGCCGGAAATTCCGGCCGCCGACGCCGCCCCTCTTCTCCTTCAATTCGCCGCTCGGGGCCTGCCCCAAATGCCGCGGCTTCGGAAGGATCATCGAGATCGACTACCGCCTCGCGATACCGGACACGTCACTCTCGATCGACGAGGGCGCCATCCGCTGCTGGGAGGGCGCGGTCTATAGCTCGTCGAAGGACGACCTGAAGAAATTCACGTCGAAGAGGAAGATACCGACCAACGTCCCCTTCTCGCAGCTGACGCCCGAGCAGCGCTCCTTCGTCGTCGACGGCGAGCCCGGCTACGGCGAGGAGAACGGCAAGGAGTGGCCGAAGTACTGGTACGGCGTTAAGGGCTTCTTCCGCTGGCTCGAGAAGACGACCTACAAGATGCACGTGAGGGTCTTCCTCTCGCGCTACCGCTCGTACAACACGTGCCCGGACTGCAATGGCACGCGGCTCCAGCCGGAGTCCCTCTGCTGGAGATGGAACGACTTCACGCTACCGGAACTTTACGGCAAGCCGGTCGACGAGCTCCTCGAGCGCATGGGGACGGCGCGACCCGCGGACGGCGCGCGCCAGGCCGAGCTCGCCTACGATTCCATCATGACCCGCCTGCGCTACCTGCGCGAGGTGGGCCTGGGGTACCTGACCGCCGACCGGCCGTCGCGCACGCTCTCCGGCGGCGAGGTCGAGCGCGTCAACCTGACGGGCTGCCTTGGCACATCGCTCGTCGACACGCTCTTCGTCATGGACGAGCCGAGCGTCGGCCTTCACCCGCGTGACATCGACCGCCTGGTGGCGATCATCCGCTCGCTGGTCGCCGCGGGCAACACGGTGGTCGTCGTCGAACACGACGAGTCCATGATCCGTGCGGCCGAGCACGTGATCGAGATCGGGCCCGAGCCGGGCGCCAACGGCGGCCACCTGGTCTTCGAGGGCACGGTGCAGCAGATGCTGAAGGACAAAAGGAGCATCACGGGAGCGTACTTTTCGGGCAGGAAAAGGATCGCGGCCCCGTCGGCCCGGCGCGTGGTGCCGAAGGGACTGCCTTCCCTGGAGTTCATCGGGGCCCAGAAGCACAACCTTCGCGGCGTCGACGTGCGGATACCGCTGAAGCGCTTCGTCTGCCTGAGCGGCGTCTCCGGCTCGGGCAAGTCCACGATGCTGGACAGCGTCATCTACCAGGGCCTGCTCGCCCACCGCGGCAAGCCGACCGAGGACGTTGCCAAGCTGGGTGCAATCAAGGGAGCGGACCTCATCTCCGAGGTCGTGCTGGTCGACCAGTCGCCCGTCTCGAGGACCCCACGGTCCAATCCCGCGCTCTACGTCGAGGCATGGGACCTGATCCGGGAGCTCTTTGCCTCGACCCCCGGCGCCCAGGAGGCCGGCATGGGCCCGTCCAGCTTCTCCTTCAACAGCGGCGATGGACGCTGCGACCACTGCCTGGGACTCGGCTACGAGCGGGTGGAAATGCAGTTCCTCTCCGACGTGTTCGTCCCCTGCCCGGTCTGCGAGGGCCGGCGCTTCAAGCCGGAGGTGCTCGCGATCGAGTGGAACGGGACGACGGTTGCCGGGATCCTCGAGATGAGCGTCACCCGGGCGATCAGCCTCTTCGCGGACAACGCCAAGATCCGGCACAGGCTCTCCGCCCTGGATTCCGTGGGCCTCGGCTACCTGGCACTTGGACAGCCGCTCAACACCCTCTCCGGCGGCGAGTCCCAGCGTCTCAAGCTCGTGCGCTACCTGGAAACCCTCGAGGGCGAGTCAGGCGCCCTGCTGCTCCTGGACGAGCCGACGACCGGCCTGCATCGCCACGACGTCGGCCGGCTGCTGGCGGTCCTTCAGGCGCTGGTCGACCGGGGCCACAGCCTCGTGGTGATCGAGCACAACCTTGACGTGCTCAAGTGCGCGGACTGGATCATTGAGATCGGGCCCGAGGCCGGCGCCGGCGGCGGAAAGATCGTGGCCGAGGGAACGCCCGAGACGGTCGCCAGGGCGCGGACGGCGACCTCCGGGTTCCTCACGGAGGCGATGGACGAGGACAGTCGCGCGGAGCTCGCCGTCGCGGAGCCTGCCCAGGTGATCGACGCACGGGCCGAGCTCGTCACCCGCAACTCGATCGAGGTTGTCGGCGCCCGCGAGAACAACCTGAAGAACCTCTCCGTCTCCATACCGCTGCGCCAGCTTACTGTCGTGACCGGAGTCTCGGGCTCGGGAAAATCCACCCTGGCCTTCGACATCATTTTCGCCGAGGGCCAGCGCCGCTTCATGGAGTCCATGTCGCCGTACGCGCGGCAGTTCGTGGAGCAGCTGCCTCGCCCCGCGATCGACCGACTGACAGGGATACCGCCGGCCGTTGCCATCGAGCAGCGCGTGACGCGCGGCTCGCTCAAGTCAACCGTCGCCACGATCACCGAGGTCGCCCAGTACCTGCGCCTCCTTTACGCGAGGCTCGGGGTGCAGCACCACCCGGACACCGACCGCGCCGTGACGCCCCTCTCCGCGGGAGCGCTTCGCAAGCTGCTCCTCAAGGTGATGGGCGAGCCCAAAGCCAAGAAGGCTAAGCATCTTTATATCTGCGCACCCCTGATCCGTGGCAGGAAGGGCCACCACCAGCCGATGGCCGACTGGCTCGGCAAGCAGGGCTACGAGATCATGCGGGTCGACGGCAAGTTCGGCAGGGTCGACGCCTTCCAGAAGCTCGACCGTTACAAGGAGCACGACATCGAGGTCGTGGTCTCGGACCTGAAATCCAACCCGAAGCCGGGCGCGGCCCTCGAGCGCGCGCTCGAGGTCGGAAAGGGCGCGTGCTTCCTGGCGCTGCCCTCGGGCGACATCCTCTCGTGGTTCTCCACCACGCGCACGGACATCGAGACCGGCGAGTCATTCCCCGAGCTCGACCCCAAGGACTTCTCTTTCAACTCGTCGCGGGGCTGGTGTCCGACCTGCCGCGGCTACGGGCGGATCTATCCCTGGATGGCCGCGCCGGATGACGACGACGAGGACGAGAACGCGCTTCGACTGCGCCAGCTGGGCCTGGCCGGGGACGAGAAGGGCGGCGACGGGATCGAGTGCCCGGACTGCCACGGAGAACGGCTTAACCGCGTCTCCCGCTCGGTGAAGCTGCACCTGAAGGGGCGCAGGCCTCCCCTCTCGCTGCCGGCTCTCCTCGCCTTCCCGCCGTCCGAATTGATCGCGAACCTCGAGGATCTCGATCTCGACGAGCGCGGCAAGCTCGTGACCCGTGACATCGTCCCGCAGATCCGCGAGAGGCTGAAGTTCATGGACCACGTGGGGCTCGGCTATCTCTCGCTCGACCGGCCGACGAAGACGCTCTCCGGCGGCGAGGCCCAGCGAATCCGCCTCGCGGCGCAGCTCGGCACGAACCTGGCGGGCGTCCTCTACGTCCTGGACGAGCCAAGCATCGGGCTGCATGCCCGGGACAACAACAAGCTGATCGAGACGCTCCTCGCGCTCCGGGATAAGGGAAACACGCTCCTTGTTGTCGAGCACGACGACGAGCTGATGGAGAAGGCGGACCTGATCCTGGACCTCGGGCCCGCCGCGGGCGTTCACGGAGGCGAGCTTCTCGCCCTCGGCACGCCCGCGGAGATAAAGGCGAACGACTCCTCCTTGACCGGCATCTTTCTCGCGAAGGGCATCCCCCACCCGCTCCTGGGATCCTACCGCGGGCTGGACGAGGCCGGCCAGGAATGGATCGAGCTTAAGGGCGCCAGGCACCGCAACCTGAAGGGCGTGGACCTGCGCTTCCCCGTGGGGAGGCTGACGATGGTCGCGGGCCCCAGCGGAGCCGGAAAGTCGACGCTCTTCCGCGACCTGGTCGGTCCCGCCGCCGAGTGCTCGATCGAGATGAGGAAGTCCAGGATCACGGGCCGCGACTACGCGAAGTTCTCCTCCACGAAGGCCGAGGCGTTCTCGGAACTGAAGGGCGCCGACATCTTCCGCTCAGTCATCGAGGTCGACCAGTCGCCGATCGGCAAGACGCCGCGCTCCACGCCCGCGACGTACCTCGGGATCTTCGACCTGATCCGGAAGTTCTTCGCCTCGCTGCCCGAGTCCAAGATACGCGGCTACACGGCCTCGCGCTTCTCCTTCAACACCGTCGGCGGGCGCTGCCCCACCTGCGAGGGCGCGGGCAGGATACGCCTTGAGATGGCGTTCATGCCGGACACCTACCTGCCCTGCGACGACTGCCAGGGCCTGCGCTACGGCCCGGAGCTCGCGGAGATCACGTGGAAGGGAAAGTCGATCGGCGCCGTGCTCCAGCTGACCTTCGAGGAGGCCGCGGAATTCTTCAGCTTCCACTCGGAGCTCGCGGCTGTCTGCAAGCTCATGGCGGACTGCGGACTAGGCTACCTGACGCTCGGGCAGAGCTCCTCCACCCTTTCCGGCGGCGAGGCCCAGCGCCTGAAGCTCGTGACCGAGCTCTCGAAGGGCCTTGCAACCTACCGTGAGAGGAGCCGCGGCTCCGTGCCGCGCAATCTCTACATTCTCGAGGAGCCGACGATCGGCCTGCACCTGAGCGACTGCGAGAAGCTGATCCGGGTACTCCACGCGCTTGTCGACCAGGGCCACACGGTGGTCGTCATCGAGCATAATTTGGACCTGATCCTCGAGGCGGACTACGTCGCGGAGATGGGCCCGGGCGGCGGCCCCGCGGGAGGCGAGCTGGTTTACCAGGGAGCCCTCGAGGGACTCCTCAAGTCCAAGCGCAGCTCGACCGCTCCCTTCCTCCTGGCCCGGATGGCCGCGGCAAGGAAGCGGGTCAGGAAGCCAGCGCGTCCGTGACCGCCTTCGCGATCTCGGCCGCGCGGACGGGCTTCACGAGGCACGCCGAGAGGCCGGCAATGGCCGTGCTCCTCGTGATGAACTCCGGGCTTGTGTAGCCGGTGACAAGGATGCGCTTCGTCGAAGGCAGCATCTCCAGCATCCGGCCCAGGAAATCCAGCCCCTGCTCCCCCGGAAGCATGTGGTCGCACACGATCGCGTCGTAGTGCCTCGCCGCCAGGCGCAGGTCAGCCTCGGCGGCGGAGGAGGCCGTGTAGATGCGGAAGCTCGACTTGAGCTCCTCGCTCATCGCATCGAGGAGGGCCGGCTCGTCGTCCACCAGGAGGACCACCGGCAGGGCCGCCTTCGCGGGGACGTCGCCCATGGCGCCTCAGCCCGCCGCGCGGGCCGCGTCCTGGACAACCTTTATCAGCTCGGTCAGGGCGACAGGCTTAAGCAGGTACCTGAAAAGGGCGGCCTCATTGACGCTGCGGATCAGCATCTCGGGCTTCATGTAGCCGGTGACGAGGATCCTCTGCATCTGCGGGTACTCCTCGCGGGCGCGCACAAGGAAGCTCATACCGTTGCCGCCGGGCATCAGGTGGTCGCTGATCACGACCTTGTAGGGCTTCTTCCTGAGGAGGAAATCCGCCTCCCTCGCCGAGGTGGCCGAGGAGACGTCGAAGTGCGGGGAAAGCGCCGCGGTAAAGGCCTCCAGGATGGGGGTCTCGTCGTCGACGATCAGGATGGAATCCTGGGCGGGTGCCCCGCTCGAGTCTGCTGGATACATTGCGCTTGAGGTTGTTTTTGGGTCAGGCGTTTGCAAATCCAATCACCGGCAGGCCGGGTACGTACCTCTGCGCAGACGGGCAAAATGGCCTTGCCGGCGAAGCAGGGCGCTGGACGAGTATGGGACGTGCATCTTTCGCCTATAGCACGGTTCGATTTCGCGAACACTTTAGCCAATTCCGCAAAGGGGCTTTTAATTTGCGTAGGTTTGCGCCGAAAGGCTACTTAACAACAGACGACAATGGCCGAAACCGCCCCCAATTCAGTAGCCAGCCTAGCCGCGCGCAACGCCGCGGGCCACACGCGGATCCACACGGCCGCGCGCTACGGCGAGCTTCGCGGCCTGCCGGCAGAGGTCCTGACTGCGGAGTACCTGACGCTGAAGAACGACGCGGGCTACACACCCCTCCACC
>DASRSJ010000040.1:0-22272 GCA_035656555.1 Opitutaceae bacterium | reverse complement strand
CGCCGAGCCTCAGGTGCTCGTCGTAGGCCTTGGCCGCGTCGACCAGGGAAGCCGCGTTGAAATGCCGGTAATTGCGGGCGATGAACCTGGAAACCGGCCCCTTCGAGCGCGCGAGGTCGGCGTTGATGACCTCGGGTAGCTTCTTTTTGGCTTTGGCGCTCATGGCAGTGGCTGCCCCAGAAAGTGAACCTGAGATCAAATTGTGGCCACCCAAAATCGGAAAGTCTCAAAATTGAACCTAAGTATTTATCTATAATTAACTTATGTTATGTTTTAGGCAGATTGGGAGTGAGTTCCCTACGGGGAATCGGCGCCCTTCGGACCGCTTGCGCAATATCCCCAACGGATTAAGGCATTTGAAGCATATCAAAAGCGCGGCAACAATTTAAGTAATTACATTATAACATTTTGTGGGATTATGGAGCGGCTTGGCATTCCCCGAGCAATGCAATCTCGGCCGATGTACGCTCAAACTGCCAAAAGCCGCGTGATCCGAAGTATGGCGATAGCCCTCTTCTGGACAAAGGCCGCCAACTCCCTGCTGGCATTCGATCCCAGTTCAGCGAACGACGTCATAGCCGTCACAGGACGGGTGAGTTCCGACTATTCCCGCGGCAGGATGCCGGATGGTTCGTTCAAGCCCGAGGCGTACGCGTTTGGAGAAGGCGGAAAGTGGCCTGGCGCCAAGGCGGACAAGTCGATGGATGCGACGACTTTTCTGGAGGTCGCCCGCGTCGTCGCGGTCCCACTGGCGTCCAAGGCGTATATTCCCACGAGGGACCCCAAATCCACGAAGCTTCTCATCATGGTCTACTGGGGAACGACTCACGCTCCGGAACACCCGGGTGCATCCGCGGTTTACCAGGAACTCCAGACGTCGGAGATGCAGCTGAAGAGTTTGTACGAAGCAAGTCCCCCACCGCCAGAGACAGCCCACGAGGCGGGCCTGATCAGGCCCCACAACCTCCTGATCGAAGGCTCATTTGACGGGCCCATTGCCGCTGCGGCGGCGGAGAACCGGGTCCGCGACCAGGACGACTTCCTGAACGCTAAAATGTTGGGCTATGATTCCTGGTGGAACGAAACGAACGGGGACCGCAGGGGCACGGCATTTCAGGTTCGCCGCGACGACCTGCTGAGCGAGCTCGAGGACGACCGCTACTTCGTGGTCCTGATGGCCTATGACTTCCAGATCATGTGGAAGCAGAAGAAGCATAAGCTCCTTTGGGAAACCCGCTTCAGCATCCGGCAGCGCCATCATAACTTTGACGAGGACCTGTCGGGCATGGCCCAGTTCGCCTCCCGGTTCTTTGGCCAGGAAACGCACGGCCTTATCCATGACACCCTTCCGGAGGCGCACGTGGAGGTCGGCGAAGTGAAGTCGCTCGGCGCCGTGTCGGATCCACAGGGCAAATAGCCCGAGTGATTCGCAGAGGAAACTCGCGTCAACGCGGGGCGGACTGCACACTCCGGGCACCCCATGATGACGAAGCTCACCCTACCCCTCGCTCTTTCGGCAATGCTCGGGCTTTTCCTCGCCCAGTCGGCATCGGCCTCCGATGGCGGCCCTCTTGCCACGGTAACGGGCGGCCAGATTCGCGGCACCGCGCTTCCCGCGGACTCAGGATCGGTTTTCAGGGGCGTTCCCTTTGCGCAGCCGCCCGTCGGTGACCTGCGCTGGCGCGAGCCGATGCCGGTCATCCCGTGGACCGGGATTCGCGACGCGGACAAGCCGGGCGCGCCTGCGGCCCAGTCGGATGCGGGCTGGAACAAGGACTTCGCCGCGGCGGGCAGCGAGGACTGCCTCTATCTCGATGTCTGGGCCCCGCCGCCCTCGCCCAAGGCGCCGCATCCCGTCATGGTGTGGATCCACGGCGGCGGCAACGTGGCCGGCGCAGGCGGGTTTGACTTCCTCTACGACGGCAAGGCCTTCGCGAAGCGCGGCGTGATCCTCGTCGTGATCGAGTACCGCCTTGGCCCCTTCGGATTTTTCACGCATCCGGACCTCGCCAAGGAGTCGCCGCACCATTCCTCGGGCAACTACGGGATCATGGACCAGGTGGCCGCGCTCCAGTGGGTGCACGACAATATTGCGACGTTCGGCGGGGATCCCGAGAATGTGACGATCTTCGGACAATCCGCGGGCGCGACCGACGTTCTGGCCTTGATGGCGACGCCGATCAGCCAGGGACTTTTCAAGAAGGTGATCTCCGAGAGCTCCGCGCTCCCCGGTCCGCTGCATTGGGGCACCGTGGCGACGGCGGAGGATGCCGGCCGCGCCGCTGCGGCTTCCGTGGGAGCCCCACCGGGCTCGCTCGCGCTCCTTCGCTCGCTCTCGGCCGAGACGCTCCTGAAGAACCTGCCGGGACACTGGCAGCCCGCGCCCGACAACTACGTCTTTCCGGTGAACCCCGCCGTCATCTTCTCGCAGGGCAAGGAGGCGGACGTGCCCCTCATCATCGGCAGCTGCGCGATAGAATTCCCAGTGGACGGCGACTTCGACATCAGGGCGAAGATCGTCCAGATGACCTTCGGGAAGCATGCGCCCGAGGCGCTTGAGCTCTACGGCATGAGCGCGAACGGCGACAAGTTTCCCGCGGACCCGCTCTACGGAAACTCCTCCGACCAACTGGGCAGCGATATCTTCCGCGGGCCGGCCATCGTGGAGGGCGCATGGCACGCGGCCCACGGCAGCCCCACCTGGCAGTATCAGTTTGAGCGGGCCATCCCGCCAAGGCCGAGGGTCGGGCATTCAAGCGACATTCCCTACGTCTTCGGCAACCTCCTGCCCTACGAGGGCCAGGGAGGCGCCTTCACCGACGTCGACAGGAAGCTCTCAGACGACGTCCAGGGCTACTGGGTAAATTTTGCCAAGACCGGCAACCCCAACGGCGCCGCCGTCCCGTCCTGGCCCGCGTTCGATGCCTCCGGCAGGAAGTTCGTCCATTTCACGGCTGAGGGCGGCGAGGCCGTCGACCGGGACGAGCGGGCGCCCTTCGCGACCCTGTATAGCAAGACGATCACGGACCCGTGAGGCGCAAGTGACTGGTGGGGATGGGGCCCTGCCCGGGCCCGAATCCCGCCATTGACGGCAGGGGCGACCACCGTGTTTTATGCAGGGTTCCCATGCTGACGATAGCAGATGTCTCCAAGTCCTATGGCACACGCACCCTCTTTTCGGACGTGTCGCTCTTCATTGCCAGGACCGACCGCTACGGCCTGGTCGGGCCCAACGGGGCCGGGAAATCGACCCTTTTCAACCTGATCCTGGGCGAGGAGCAGCCCGACGAGGGGACGATCGAGTGGGAGCGCGGCGCGGACTTCGGCTTCCTGCCCCAGGAGAGCGCCCCGGTCTCGAACGAGACGATCCTTCAGATTGCGACCAGCGGCAAGAAGCTGGTTCCCGAGACGGACGACGACTACGACATCGACTGGACGCTCGAGCCGCGCGCCAAGAAGATCCTGGCGGGACTGGGCTTTCGCGAGGGCGACGCTGACAAGCTGGCGAAGACGTTCTCTGGCGGATGGGTCATGAGGGCGCACTTGGCGCGCCTCCTGGTCGCCGAGCCGGCGCTTCTCCTCCTTGACGAGCCGACGAACCATCTCGATCTGGAGGCCCTCCTCTGGTTCCAGGACTACCTGACCCGTTATCCGGGCGGGTTGGTCGTCATCTCCCACGACCGCGCCTTCCTGAACGCCCTGTGCAACGGCATCCTCGAGCTGCGCAACAACACGCTCAACCGTTACACCGGCAACTACGACGACTACATGCTGGAGAAGGAGGCGCGCAAGGAGCAGCAGGCTGCCGCATTCAAGACCCAGCAGCGCGAGATCGCCCACCTGCAGAAGTTCGTCGACCGCTTCGGCGCCAAGGCCTCCATGGCCTCCCGCGCGAAGTCGAAGGAGAAGCAGATCGAGCGCCTCGAGGCCGTCGCCGTCGAGGAGCCCCAGGACGAGTTAAAGAGAATCCATTTCAAGTTCCCGAAGCCCCCGAGGTCCGGCCTCAAGGTCGTCGAGCTCGAGCACGTGCAGCAGTCCTACGGCGACCACGTCGTCTACAAGGACCTGAACTTCATGGCCGAGCGCGGACAGAAGATCGTCCTCATCGGGCCCAACGGCGCGGGCAAGTCGACGCTGCTCAAGATCCTGGCCGACGTCGTCCCGATCAAGGCCGGCACCCGCGAGCTGGGCAGCAATGTCGTCCCCGGCTACTTCGCGCAGAACCGCCTCGATAACCTCCACGCGGACGCGACGGTGTTCGAGAACGTGATGGAGCTGCGCACGAACGAGAATCAGCTAACCGAGCAGCAGGGCCGCGCGATCCTCGGCGCCTTCCTTTTCAGGAAGGACGATGTCCACAAGAAGGTCTCCGTACTCTCCGGCGGAGAGAAGTCCCGCCTGGCTCTCGCCCGTCTCCTCGTGAAACCGCCGAACCTCCTTCTGATGGACGAGCCGACGACCCATCTGGACATCGCGTCCATCGACGCCCTCGTCGGCGCGCTCAAGGAGTACGAGGGCACGTTCATCTTCATCAGCCACGACGTGTACTTTATCCGGGCGCTGGCCCAGACGGTGCTCCACGTGCACTCGGGCCGCCTGACGCCCTACGCCGGCAACTACGACTACTTCCTCGAGAAGTCCAAGTCGACGAACGCGCGCGCCGCGCTGACCATGAGCCTCGGCACCGACAGGAACCCGCTGACGAACGCGACGCCGACCGCCAAGAAGGCGGAGCCCGCGAAGAAGAAGCCGTTCGTCGACGTGAAGAAGCTCAGGACCGAGGTCAGCCGCCTCGAGGAGTCCGTCTCGAAGCTCGAGGCAAAGCAGAACGAGCTCACGGCCGCGCTTGAGGCTCCCGAGACCTACACCGAGCCCGGCAGGGCCCAGCACCTGAACCGCGAGCTGAGCGTCGTTGTCGACGAGCTGACCGCGGCGACGGCGTCCTGGGAAAAGGCCGCGGCAGAGCTCGCGGAGTCGGAAAAATAACCCGCTAGCCGACGAGTTCGCCGATCAGGGTCCTCGGCGCTGGCGCCGCGTCCCCGATAACTATGGCTCGCGCGAGGATATCCGAGGCTTCCCGGGCGGCGGCCTCGCTGCTCGCGTGGATGACGCAGAGGGGATCGCCGGCCTTCACCTTGCCGCCGACCTTTATTAGGGCGTCGATGCCCACGGCATGATCCACCGGATCCTCGGCCTTGGCCCGCCCGGCGCCAAGCCGCAGCGCGGCCAGGGCGACACCCATGGCGTCCACGTCCGTGACGAACCCCGATGACTTCGCGGCAAAGGCTGCCTTGAGCTTGGCCTGGGGAAGGAGGGAGGGGTCGTCGACGACGCGCACATCCCCGCCCTGGGCCGCCACCATCTCTCTGAACTTGGCGAGCGCCGAGCCCGACGTGATCGTGGCTTCGAGCTTGGCGCGGGCCTCCTTCGTGTCCCTGGCTGCCTTCGCGAGGATCAGCATCTGCTCGCCGATCGCAAAGGTCACCTCGGTCATGTCGTGCGCCCCGGGCCCCTTGAGGAATGCGATCGACTCCGCGACCTCGAGCGCGTTTCCGACGGCGTGGCCGAGCGGCTCCTCCATCGCGGTCAGGACCGCCCTCGTGGGCGTGCCCATTGAGTTGGCGACGGTCGTCAGCGCCACGGCGAGTTCGCGGGCGCGGGCTAGGTCCTTCATGAAGGCACCCCTGCCGAACTTGACGTCCAGGACCAGGACATCGATGCCCGAGGCCAGCTTCTTGCTGAGGATGCTGGCGCAGATGAGCGGGATGCACTCGACGGTTCCGGTGACGTCGCGCAGCGAATAGAGCTTCTTGTCGGCCGGGGCGAGTTCGCCTGTCTGGCCGATAAGGCAGATGCCGATCTTCGCAAGCTGCTCCTTGTACTCCTCGATCGAGAGCCCGACCCGGAATCCCGGTATGGACTCAAGCTTGTCGAGGGTTCCTCCCGTGTGGCCAAGGCCTCGGCCGCTGATCATCGGTACCCCGACGCCGCATGCGGCCACCATCGGCGCGAGGTGGAGGGAAATCTTGTCGCCCACCCCGCCTGTCGAATGCTTGTCGGCCTTCGCGCCGGCGATGCCCGAAAGGTCCGCCACCACACCCGACTTCAGCATGGCCTCGGTCAGGAAGACCGTCTCCTTCGGGGTCATGCCCCGGATGAAGATCGCCATCAAAAGAGCGCTCAACTGGTAGTCCGCCCATGAGCGGTCCGTGGCGCCCCTGACGAACGCGGCTATCTCCTCCTGGGAGAGTTCTCCGCCGTCGCGTTTGCGCGCGATGACGTGTTGGGGAAAAAGTACGGTGCCCATGCAACGCCTTCCCTACTTGGGGAAGGCGCGGGGGGCACGCCAATTCACTTCTTCTGTCCGAAGACCGAGCGGGCCATGTCGAATGGGGCCCGGGTCAGCTTGGAGAGCGCCGACTCCTGGTCCTTCTCGGCCTGCTCCTCGGCGATGGAGAGCTGCATCTGGTATTCCATCTGCTGGATGCGCAGCTCGCGGGCGGCGACATTGGCCTCCCGCTGCTGGATCAGGTCGAACTCGCCCTGGAGCGCGATGCGATCGTCCCGCAAGTGGGCCTGCTCGGCCTCGAGCAGCGCGCGGGCCTTGTAGAGCTTGTCCCAGGCGATCTGGAGGGCGGAGTGGCTCGTGCGGCCCGTGTCCTCATCGCCAAACGGGGCGGAGGAATCCGACTCCATGGGGCGCGAGATGACGGAGCGGCGCTTGATGGACAGGTCCGTGCGGCCCGGCATCTGGAAAGGTGAAGTGGAGTGCATATGCTTTTTCGGTTCGTCGTACAATTGAAGCCTTGGAGTTAACCAGCCTGTGACGCCCAGTAGAACACATCCCACTGCACAAGGGAATGGGTCGGGCCGGCTTTTACAAAGCGTTTACAGAAAGCGACCCCGCTTTAGGAAAGCTTTTACAGAATTACGTACGGAAGAGGACGTCCTCGCGGCCAAACATGCGAACCGCGACGGCGAGGGCTGCGCACGCATAGGCGAGCGTGGAGCCGAAAATCACGGCGATGTATCCCCAATGCCATACGCCTGAGAGCATCTCCTTGCAGACGAGCGAGACGTTCGCGATCGGCACGAGCGAGAGTCCGTAGGTGAGTTCGATCCCCGGAAGGATCGCCGCAGCGCATGGCACGACGACCGCGAGGATGAGGGGCGTGACGTAGCTCTGCGCCTCCTTGTGGCTCTTCGCAAAGAGCGCGATCGAGAAGATGATCGCGGAGAAGAGCACGGCCACGGGCAGGACCATCGCCAGGACGCCGACAAGACCCATGGGGTCGATGGAAGGGAGGCTGGTAGCCGAAGGGGCGCCGCCCGCCATTGCGGAGGCTGAGGCGCCGAGGGCGATCACCGTGCCGGCCAGGGATATCAGGGAGAAGCAGACCGCGGACAGGGAGCCCGTCAGAACCATCAGGAACTTGCCGAGCACGATGTCGCTGCGGCGCGCAGGGCTGCAGAGAAGAGTCTCCATCGTCCCGCGCTCCTTCTCCCCGGCGGTGATGTCGATCGCGGGATAGGTGGCTCCGACGATGCAGAGCATGACGATGATGTAAGGCACGATGCCGCCGAGGAGGTTGCCGCCGACCTTTTCGGGCGGAGCCACATTTTTCCGCGCGACCTCGAAGGGCTTCGCGATCCGGACCGGCAGTCCATGGCTCGTGAGAAGGCGGCCCGTGGCCCGCTCCCGGATCGAGACGAAGAAGCCGCTCAGTTGGTCCGCGGCGAGGCCCGACTTAAGCTCACCCTGGTAATCGTAGATCGTGACCATCGGCGCCGACCCGTCCTTCAGCCCCTTCTCGAAGCCCGCGGGGATCTCCACGGCGGCCCTCACCTTCTTGTCCGAGACCAGCGTCTTCCAATTCGCCGTGGCTGCCTCGAGCTTGAACTTGCCCGTCTGCTCAAGCTCGCCGCGGACACCCGGGGAGTCGTCCCCGCCGATCACCATGATGCGCGGGACTTCCGTGCGCGCCTTGCTGACGATGCGCGAGGCAGCCGTGCCCAATCCAAACATGAGGAGCGGCATGAGGATCGTCGGAAGGACGATCATCGAGATGAGAGTCCGGCGGTCCCGAAGGGAATCCCGGAGCTCCTTGAAGTAAATGGTGCCTATCGTGTGGCCGTTCATGCTTCGACCCCGGGGGCCACGATCTTGACGAAACAGTCCTCAAGGTCCGCCTGTCCCGTTTTCTCCAGAAGCTGCTCGAGCGTGCCCTCGGCCTTCAGCTCGCCTCCATGGATGATGCCGATCGTGTCGCAGATCCTCGCGGCCTCGCTCATCACGTGAGTCGAGTATACGACCGTCTTGCCGCGGTCCCGGCACTCGCGAACAAACCGCACGATCGAGCGCGACGTCATGACGTCAAGGCCGAGGGTCGGCTCGTCGAAGATCATCACCTGCGGATCGTGCACAATCGTGCGGGCGATCGATGTCTTCTGCTTCATTCCGGTCGAGAGTGTGTCGCAGCGCCGATCGAGAAAATCGTGCATGTCGAGTTCGTCGGCCAGGGCCGTCGCCCGGGCCCGAACGGCCCCGTCGCTCATCCCGTTCAGGCGCCCGAAATATTCGATCATCTCCCGCGCGGTCAGCCGCGCGTAGAGGGCGGTGCTGGCGGCCAGGAAGCCAACGCTCGCGCGCACCCGGTCGGCGTCCTTCACGACATCGTAACCTGCCACGGTCGCCGTTCCCGATGTCGGCTTAAGGAGCGTGGCCAGCATGCGCAGCGTCGTCGTCTTGCCGGCCCCGTTGGCGCCCAGGAGGCCGTAGATCTTGCCTGGCTCGACGCGGAACGACACCGAGTCGGCACCGCGGATGTCGCCGCGCTTTCGGTCGTGGAAGACCTTCGTCAGCAGCCTAGCCTCGATCATCCCTTGTAAATGCCCGCAACTTCGCGGCTCACAAGCTCATACGGTCCCTGAAGTCCTGCGCCTGGCGCCTGCTCAGCTCCACCTTCGTGCCGCCCTTCAGGTGCACGAGCAGACCGCTGCTGAACCAAGGCTCGATGTTGGCGATCCATGTGATGTTGATGATCTGGCGCCTGTTCGCCCTGAAGAAGAACTTGGGGTCGAGGCGCTCCTCCATCGCGTTGAGCGAGCGGAAGAGCTGCGGCTGAGCATCACCAAAATGCACGCGGGTGTAGTTGCCCTCGCTCTCCAGGAGGCGGATCTGGCTCACCTCGACGAACCAGCATTTCTCGCCCTCCCTGACGAACACCTTGTCCGTCGCCTCGAGCCGGCCGGCGGGGGCGACCTTGGCGAGCGAGGACTGCTTGAGGCCCGGGAGCCTGTTGATCGCGGCGGCCAGCCTCGCGGGATCCACCGGCTTCAGGAGATAGTCGAGGGCGTTCAGCTCGAAGCCCTTTACCGCGAACTCATCGTAGGCGGTCGTGAAGATGACGTGCGGCACGGGCGGCTCCATGGCCTCGAGGAATGCGATTCCGGTCTCACCCGGCATCTGGACGTCCAGAAAGAGGATGTCGGGCTTCAGAGACTCCATCTGCTCCCTCGCCTGCTTCGTCTGCGAGGCCTCGCCCACGATCTCGATCTCGGGATAGTCGGCCAGGAGACGGCGCAGCTCGCTGCGGGCGAGCCGCTCGTCGTCGATAAGGAGCGCCTTCACGGATGGAGCGGAAGCGGGATCACGGCCTCGGCAATGACGGTCGCCGGCTGGTCGGAGCGCAGCCTGAGCGTCGCGCGCTCGCCGAATATGAGGCGCAGCCGCTCCGCGGCGTTGTGGAGGCCGACGCCCGTCGAGCGCGTCTGCCCGATGCTCTTTATCTCGCCGGGGTTCGAGACTTGGATCCGCAGGGCCCCGCCCTCGTTGCGGGCTATGATGGCGATCTCTCCTCCCTCCGCGCTGGGAGATATGCCGTACTTGACCGCGTTCTCGACCAGCGTCTGCAGGAGCATGGGCGGGATCGGCAGGCGCAGCGTGTCGGTCCCGATGTCGAGGCGCAGCCTGAGGCGTTCCTCGTGGCGCACCTGCTCAAGGGCCAGGTAGTCGTTCACGACCTCGAGCTCGTCCTCGAACGGCACCGTCTCCAGCTGCCCGCTCTGAAGCGAGTAGCGCAGGAGGTTTGCGAGCTGCGTCACGGCACGGCGGGCCCGCTCGGGGTCCTCGTCGATCAGGGCGCGCAGCGAATTCAGGGAATTGAAGATGAAGTGCGGGTTCACCTGCGACTTGAGCGCGCGAAGCTCGGCCTCCTTGACGCTCGTCATCAGCTGGAAACGGTCGATCTCCGACCGGTTCAGCCGGTCGAAAAGGTGGTAGAAAAAGTACATGCACATCCACCCGAAGAAAACGATGCTGATGAAGAACGTGTCGATCGTCACAAGGACGACCGGCGAGGGGTTCTTCGACCACGGCTCGCGGAGAACCACGTGCACCCATCCGGTGATGAAGGTCACCCAGATCAGCGACATCGAGACGGACGCGGCGAGGAGCCTGGGCAGGAGCTGGCGCCATCCCAGCTGCTTCCACTGCCGCTTCTTCATGAATGGGCGCAGGACGTGGGTGAGGAGAAGCCCCACCGCCACGAACATGATGACGAAGGAGAGGTTGGTCGTGACGTCGCGCGGGTGATCGGGCTCCGGGAAGGAGAACGTCACGATCATCTCCATGATCAGCCAGGCTCCCCATCCGGCCGCCTGGAAGAGCACATACAGGCGCTGCTTCGCGCTTTCGCGCTCGGCGGCGTCGGGGGTCTGGAGGGAAATGTCCGCGGAAACTTCCATCTGGCCACATTACATCCGCGGAGTGGCCGGACGGCAACCTTTGGACGAACGGTTCCGAGGGCACATGAGCGGCCCGCCGGAGCCCTGCCCCGGGCCCTTTACGAGCCGATCGGGTGCCAGGTGGTCTTGAGCTCGACAAAGTCCCGGATGACCCCGAGACCCTGGGCCGAGTCGTCAAACCAACGGGTGTCGGCGGCCGCGAACCTGACGCGCTTCACGCTCGATGCCGCGCCGAGGCGCAGCGTTCGGCGGTCCTCGTCGCCAGCCGCGGCATAGACCGCGCGGATGTGGGCGTGCGTCGCGAAAGTGGGGATAAGCTCCTTGCGGAAGCCCGTCAGGAGATTGACGACGCCTCCCGGCAGGTCGCTCGTCGCCAGCATCTCGCCCAGGAGGATCGCGGGGTACGGGACCTTCTCGGAGGCCAGGGCCACTACCGTGTTACCGCAGGCGATCACCGGCGCGATCATCGAGATGAGCCCGAGGAGCGGCGGAGTGTCCGGGGCGATGACGCCGACGACGCCCATCGGCTCCGTCACGGTGAAATTGAAGTGGGCCGAGGCCACCGGGTTCACGGAGCCGATCAGCTGCTCGTACTTGTCGGCCCAGCCGGCGTAGTGGATCAGGCGGTCGACGCAGACCGTCATGCCCTTCGAGGCGTCGGCCTGCCTTGCGCCGAACTGCACCAGCGACGCGACGAGCTCGGCGCTTCGCGCCTCGATCATCTCGGCCAGCCTGTAGAGGATCTGCGCGCGGTTGTACGGCGTGCGCTTGGCCCAGCCCGGACCCGCCTTCGCGGCGGCCTCGACGGCATTCCTCAGGTCCTTGCGCGTGCACTGCGGCATGTTCGCGAAGAAGGCGCCGCCCGCGTCGCTCACCTTGTAGGTCCTCGCGCTCTCCGAGCGAACGAAGGCGCCGCCGATGTAGACCTTCGGTGTCTTCGTGATGGAGAGCCTGCTCATCGTTTTGGCGCTCATTGGATCGAGGCGTAGTCCAGGAGGCCCTGGCGGCCGCCCTCGCGGCCGAAGCCGCTTTCCTTGTAGCCGCCGAAGGGCGACGACGGGTCGAACCGGTTGAAGGTGTTGGCCCAGACGACGCCGGCCTTGAGCTCAGTCGACATCCGCAGGATGCGCGAGCCCTTGTCCGTCCACACGCCGGCGCTCAGGCCATAGGGCGTGTTGTTGGCCTTCTCGATCGCTTCGTCGACAGTCCTGAAGGTCAGGATGGAGAGGACCGGACCAAAGATCTCCTCGCGCGCCACCTTGTGGCTCTGCGTCACGTTCGTGAAGAGGGTCGGCGGGAAATAGAATCCCCTCTGCGGGAGGACGCAGGGTGGCTGGTACATGGTGGCGCCCTCCCGGACGCCCGACGCCACGAGCCTCTTGATGGTGTTGAGCTGGGCCTTCGAATTGATTGCGCCCAAGTCGGTGTTCTTGTCCAGGGGGTCGCCCACGCGCAGCATGCGGATCCTCGTCTTTAGCTTGGAGACGATGCGCTCCGCCACCGACTCCTGGACGAGGAGCCTCGAGCCCGCGCAGCACACGTGACCCTGGTTAAAAAAGATGCCGTTCACGATGCCCTCGACCGCCTGGTCGATCGGCGCGTCGTCGAAGACGATGTTCGCGGCCTTGCCGCCGAGCTCCATCGTCATCTTGCGGTCGGTGCCCGCCAGCTGGCGCATGATCGCCTTGCCGACCTCGGTCGAGCCCGTGAAGGCAACCTTAGCGGCGGCGGGATGGCCCATCACGGCGGCACCGGTCTCGCCCGCACCCGTGACAAAGTTGACGACGCCGTCGGGCAGGCCCGCGTCCTGGAGGATCTCGGCCAGCTTGAGGGCCGTGATGGAGGTCGTCTCGGCGGGCTTCAGCACCAAGCAGTTTCCCATGGCCAGAGCGGGAGCGAGTTTCCACGCGAGCATGAGGAGCGGGAAGTTCCAGGGGATCACCTGGCCCACGACGCCCAACGGCTTCACGGTGCGGCCCGGGGCCACGTACTCCAGCTTGTCTGCCCAGCCGGCATGGTAGAAGAAATGGGCGGCCGCCATCGGCACGTCGAAGTCGCGGGACTCCTTGATCGGCTTGCCGCCGTCCATCGTCTCGGCGACGGCGAACTCCCTGGCCCGGTCCTGGAGGAGCCTCGCGATGCGGAAGAGGTACTTGCCCCGCTCGCCCCCCGGAAGGGCGGACCAGCCCTTGAACGCGGCCGAGGCAGCGCGGTAGGCGGCATCGACGTCGGCCGGGCCGGCGAGTGCTATCTCGGAGAGCTTCCTCTCGTTTCCCGGGTTGATCGAGTCGAAGTACTTCTCCGTTTTCGGACGCACGAACTTGCCTCCGATGAAGAGGTCGTAGCGCGGCTTGAGCTTCGGGTCGGCCGTCTCGGGCGCCGGGTCGAACTCCCACAGGTTGCCAAATATAAGCCGGCCGCGCGCCTCGCGTGTGTCCTTGGATTTGGGCATCTCAGTAGCTCTCCGCTGCGTCGCTGAAATAATACGGCGCCTGGTAGGCTCCAGACTTTTCCTTCTCCAGCTGGCGCAGGAGGTCGTTCAGGAGGGAGCTGGCCCCGAATCGGTAGCGTTTCGGCGTCAGCCACGCGTCCCCGAGCGTCTCCTTGACGGCGATCAGGAATTGGAGCGACTGCTTCGCTGTCTTGATGCCTCCGGCGGGCTTCATCCCGATGGCGATGCCGGTATCCACGAAGTAGTCGCGGATGGCCTCGAGCATGACCTGGTTGTTTCCGAGCGTCGCGTTGAGCGTCGTCTTGCCGGTGCTCGTCTTTATGAAGTCGCCGGGGCGTATGGCGCCCATAGCGATGAAGGAGGCGGCGCGGATGTTGTCGTACGTCTCGAGCTCGCTCACCTCGAGGATCACCTTGAGTGCGGCCGAGCCGCACGCCTCGACGACTCCGGCGATCTCGTCCTCGACCTTGGCGAAGTCGCCCGAGAGGAAGGCCCCGCGGTTGATCACCATGTCGATTTCGTCGGCGCCGTCCGCGACGGCGCCCTTAACCTCGGCGATGCGGGTCTTGAAATGGGTCTGGCCGGAAGGAAAGGCCGTGGCGACCGAGGCGACCTTGACGGTCGAGCCCGTCACAAGGGCCTTCGCGTGGCGGACCATCGAGGGGTAGACGCAGACAGCGGCAACCGACGGGAAGGTTGGATCGTCGTGCGGGTGCAGCGCCTTCTGGCACAGGCTCTCGATCTTTCCCGGCGTGTCCTTGCCCTCGAGGGTTGTCAGGTCGGTCATCGAGACCGCCATCCTAAGCCCCCAGACCTTGGCCGTCTTCTTGATGCTCCTCGTCGTGAACTTGGCCACGCGCTCCTCGATCCCGACCTGGTCCACGGACCCGATCTCGTCGAGTAGCCGTGCGTGAGCGGCTTTCGGGGTTCGGGACGGCATCAACGAACTATCGCTCCGAGTGGCCCGCAAAACAATTGAAAAACAGCGGTTGCGGCAGCCATCCTAGGGCGTGATTACCCGCACGGAGATCCAGCTGCTGCGATCGCTCCGCGACAAGAAGCACCGCGAGGAGCACGGGCTTTACGCCGTGGAGGGCGAGAAGATCGTGGGCGAGCTTGTCGCCGCGGGCCATCCCTTCGAGAAGGTCTACGCCACCAAGGCCTGGAAAGGAAAGAGCACGCACGAGATCGGCGACGCCGACATGGCGAAGGCGAGCCACTTTCCGACCCCCTCGTCCGTCTTCGCGGTCGGCCGCATCACGAGGAAGCCCCTCGCCGCCGGCGCCCTGGACAAGGGCCTCACGCTGGCGCTCGATTCCGTCCAGGATCCCGGCAACGTCGGCACGATCCTGCGGATCGCCGACTGGTTCGGCATCGACCGCATTGTCCTTTCACCCGGTTGCGCGGACCTGCACTCGCAGAAGGTGATCCAGGCGAGCATGGGCTCATTCGCCCGGGTGCCCGCATATGTCGCGGACCTTGCCGAGACGCTCAAGTCGACGAAGGTCCCCGTGATCGGCTGCGCCCTCGAGGGAAAGGACATCCACAAGATGAAGCCCGTCGCCAACGCCGTGGTCGTGATCGGCAGCGAGGGACGCGGTCTCTCCGCGGAGATACTAGGCCTCGTGACCTACAACGTGACGATCCCGCGCGTCGGCAAGGCGGAGTCCCTGAACGCGGCCGTCGCGGCATCAATCGTCTGCGACAACATCCGTCGGCTGGCCCGCTGAGCCCCTCGAGCTGGCTTGCGTCGGGGCGAAATTGGCTGCCTAAAGGAACGGATGTCCCTGCGCCTGCGCCCCGCGCTAATCGGCTTGTTCTGCGTCGTCACCGGAACCATGCCGTGCGTGGCCGCGCCCACCCAGGCCGCCCGCGATGCCGCGCTCTCGGAATTCGCGAACACCTGCTCGCGCTGCCACAACGCGGACGGCAGCGGGTACGCCAACCTGGGGATGCCGAATTTCACGGACCCGGCTTGGCAGGCGGCGCACCCCGACGCCGAGAGGGCCCTCGCGATCCGCTTCGGGGTGGCCGGAAAAATGCCCCCGTTCGGCGCAGCCCTGCCAGACCAGGAGGTGGAAGCCCTTGTCGACTATGTCCGAGGGCTGGCTTCCCGAGGCGTCCACGCGCAGGAGACGGTTGCGCTGCCCATAGAGCCAACGGTGCGGCCGCCGGGCCATGGCGCGGGGCCAGTCATCCTCGGGACCAACGGGGTCTACACCCAGCACAACGACAACGCCCGCGTGGGAGCCAACCTTGGCGAGACCACGCTCAACCCTTCCAATGTCAATCCACGCCAGTTTGGGCTCCTTTTCCGCCATGTGTTGGACGACCAGGTCTTCGCCCAGCCCCTTTTCGTGCCGAACCTGGCCATCGTCGGGGGACGCCACAACGTCGTCTTTGTCGCCTCGGCCGCCAACACGGTTTACGCCTTCGACGCTGACGAGGAGGGCGCGCCCTACTGGAAAGTGAACCTCGGGCCGCCGGGAAGCGTGCTGCAACATCCCTTCTGGTGCCACGACATCCTGGGGAACATGGGAATCATCGGCACGCCCGTCATCGATCCCGCTGCGGGCACCCTGTACGTGGTCTCCCTGACCTATGAGGGCGGCGTCTGGGTCCAGCGGCTCCACGCCCTCGACCTTTCTGGAGGAACGGAGCGGCCCCGCAGTCCTGTCATCATCAAGGCGGAGGGCTTCGACCCCATCTTCGAGAACCAGCGCCCCGCGCTGCTCCTGTCGAACCGCAGCGTCTATGTCGGCTACAGTTCCCACTGCGACGTGGAACCCTACCATGGATACCTGTTCCGATTTGACCCCACAACACTGGACGAGCAGGGGGTCCTGAACCTGAGCCCTGGAGCCGTGGGCAACAGCATCTGGCAGTCGGGACAGGGCCCGGCCGCGGACGAGTCGGGCACCATCTTCTTCGTCACCTCAAATGGGACGTGGGATGGAGCCCGCAACCTGAGCGACAGCTTCCTGAAAGTCTCCGCCGATCTTCGGGTCCTCGATTGGTTCACTCCCTCGAACTATGAGGAGCTCGACAAGCGCGACGCCGACCTGAATTCCTCGGGCGCCATGCTCATTCCCGGAACTAAGGAGGTAATGGGCGTGGGCAAGCAGGGGATCGTCTACGTGGTCGACAAGGATCACCTCGGTCACCTTGGCGACGAGCACGCGTTGCAGAGCTTCCGCGCCGCCAGGGGCGAGGTGAATGTCGGCGCGGTCTATTGGAAAAGCCGCGGCGGCGGCGCACTGGTCTACATCTGGGGCCAGGATGACGCGCTGCATGCCTATTCCCTGAAGGACGGCCGCTTCAACCCCGTGCCCGTTGCCGCCGGCAGCGCGACGAGCGCCTATCCCGGCGGCATCCTCTCGCTCTCTGCGAACGGCGACACGGATGGCATCCTCTGGGCCAATGCTGCGCTTGACGCGCGCGGTAACGACCACATCAACGGGCCTGCGGTCCTTCGTGCGTACGACGCCCGGGACATCACCCATGAGCTGTGGGACTCCAGCATGGTGCCGGACCGGGACAATCCGGGCCGGGTCTCCAAGAACGCTCCGCCGACAATTGTTAACGGCAAGGTGTACCTCGCCTCCTTTGGGGCATTGCCGGTCGGTACGGGCGCCCTCTGCGTCTACGGCCTTCTTCCCTCCAAGCGCGGACCCTGACGGCAGCCTTACTTCTCCGGCTTCGAGGACCTTTTCGATCCGCCGCCGCTGCCGACCGTCAGGATCATGCCGGTGAAGACACCGACCGCGAACATCCCGAAGTAGATCAGGGCCGCATCGGTGTTGAGCTTCTTGTCCAGGACGAGCGGGAAATAGAAGTCCGCAGACTGCCTGTTGTTGATGCCGATGTAGAGCATCACGAAGAGGACGAGGAGGAAGACGATGATCTTGGCGAGGACCTTGAAGCTCATAAAATGATGCTGGATCAGGCCGGCTTGGCCGTCAATTCGTCGTAGGTGGCCCCGAGGATCATTCCGAGGCGGTTCGGCAGGGGCGTGTGAAAGTCGGGAAAGCCCGGCATGTTCTCGAGCGCGATGATGGACGACTTGTCCTGTCCGGCGGCGATCTGCTTGCCGACATGCTCCAGGACGGCGGAGAAGAAGTCCCGCATGACCAGGAGATCGCCGCGCTTGCCCGTCACGCCGAACTTCGGGCTTCCGTGGCCGAAGATGTAGATGGCGTCAGCAGGATACGCCGCGGCGCAGTCCTCGAGCGACTTCACCCATCCCTTGACCGTCGCGCCGCCCGGGCGGTCGACGTAGGGATAGAGGCGGTTGAAGACCAGGTCGCCCATGTGCACGACGTTGGCCTTCTCGAAAATGACGACGGAGTCGCCGGCCGTGTGCGCGGGGCCGCGGAACTCCGCGGTCACGATCTCCCTGCCAATCTCGCGCCTCCAGACGTCCGTGAACGTCGTGTCGGCATAGACCTGGTTTGCGACCAGCTGCGAGGGCTCGAGCTTGGTGCCCAGCTTCACGTTCGCCTCGGCGCGCTGCGCCGCCTCGAACTGCAGCTTGGGGACGTTGGCCTGGGCGACGAGTTCCTTCGACGCAGCCTTGAACACCACGTTGCCCCCCGTGTGGTCGCCGTGGTGGTGGGTGTTGATCGTGGCGTCGATCCTGCGGCTGCCGATGCCGGGGATGCCCTTCAGGCAGATGACGGCCGTGTCCGGGAACTGGGTGTCGACGACGGCCAGGGCGTCCTTCGAGGCCAGGTAGCCGATTGTGCCGCCCTTGCCGGTGAAGGTGCCCACGTCGCCGCGAAGGGCCGTGAACTGGGTGGCTGAAACGGCCGGGGCCAAGGCGGCCTGGGCCTTAAGGAGCCGTGGGGAAGCCGCGGCTGCCGAGAGGATTACGGAGGTTCGCACGAATTTGCGTCGATTCATCATAAGGGTATCCCGGGACACCTAGGGATAAAGGCTTGGGTCACTGCGGGCAACATAACTGTTCCCCCTGAAAAGGTACCCCACCGTGTAACGTTACCCGGCGGCCCGGGTTGTACCTAGTAATCCATGCTTCAGACCGACCATGAGAACCCCCACCGCCGAAATCCCTGTGCATCCTCGCCCTCCCGGGGTTGAATGGCGCCGCAGTCCTGACGTGGAAACCTCCTCCCCCCTTCCCGACCATGACCTGATGCTCGCCGTCCGCGACGGCGACCTGGACTGCATGGGCGAACTCTTCGAGCGCCACCACGGCCCGCTCTTCGGCTACCTCTCCAAGCTGACCGGCAACCGCTCGGCCGCCGAGGACATCGTCCAGAACGTGTTCCAGCGGATGCTCAAGTACCGCCACACCTACCGCGACGAGGGCAGCTTCACGGCCTGGATGTACCATCTGGCGAGGCGCTGCGCGACGGACCACTACCGCAAGTCCTCCTCCGCGCCGATCGCGGTGGACCCCTCGCACCTGGAGGCCCACACGGACGACTCCGAGAGCGCCGACGAGTCGGCCTCCGTCCGCGACGACCACGCCCTCCTGCACCGCGCGCTCGGCCGGCTGGACCGGGACGACCGCGAGGTCCTTCTGCTTTCACGGCTTCAGGAGCTCTCGTTCGCCGAGGTGGCGACGATCCTCGAGTGCTCGGTCGGCGCCGCCAGGGTGCGCGCCCACAGGGCGCTCAAGACCCTCCGGGACCACTATCTTCAAATACAAAAGGAGCCACTGACATGAACTGCCAAAACTGCCGCGAGCGCATGGCCGAGCTGCTGGACGAGAGTCTCGACCCGAAGACCTCAGCCGAGATGCGCGCCCACATCGAGTCGTGCCCAGGCTGCACGCTCGAGTACGCCTCGATTACCTCCACCCTGCGCGCCCTGGACGGCCTGCCCTCCAAGGCGCCGTCGCACCGCCTGCGCGCCAGCGTCATGGGCATGATCGAGACCGAGAAGCTCTCCGGCGAGGGCCAGGCTGCCTGGGCCTCCTCCATCCGCCGCTCCCCCGCCCCCCGCCACCGGAGCTTCCCCTGGTTCCGCACGCTCCTCCAGGGAACGGGCGTTTGCGCGCTTGTCGCGCTCGGCTTCATCTTCGGCGAGAGGGCCGCGACCCAGCGCCAGCTGGCGGACCTGCGGGCCCGGGTCGACACCGTCGGCCAGCTGGTCGAGCAGTCCGTCCTCCAGAAGAAGCCCGCGGGCGACCGCATGGAGACGATCTTCACCGCCGCCACGATCCAGAAGCCGGACGAGCGCGTGATCGACGGGCTCATCAACTCGATGGCCTTCGACCCGAGCGTGAACGTGAGGCTGAACGCCCTGAACGCCCTCTACGCCCACTCAGAGCAGGAGGTCGTGCGAGCCGGCGTCCTCGCCTGCCTCCCGCGCGAGTCCAACCCCCTGGTCCAGGTCTCCATGATCGACTTCCTCGTGGGATCCAAGGCCCGCGAGGCCAAGCCCGAGCTCATGAAGCTTGAGCTCGACCAGAAGGCGGACGCCGACGTCCGCGACTCCGCCCGCCGCGCCGTCGACCTCCTCTGATTTTTCACCCCCGTAAGCCCAATATTTAAACACAATGAAAGCACATCGATACATCTACGTCCTGATGACGGTCGCCCTTGCGGCGCTCCCGCTCAGTTCAGCCCGCGCCAACGAGGCCAAGGCCTCCGTCGCGTTCACCAACCCGGACAAGCCGGGCACGCTCAAGATCCGCGTCACCCGCGGCGAGGTCACGGTCCACGGGGACGACGTGAAGGAGATCTCCATCAAGTCCGACGCGGTGGCCGCCAACCCGACGCCCCGCAAGGACGGCATGCGCGTCCTCTCGACCTCCTCCGGCTTCCAGCTGACGGAGAAGGACAACGTCGCCGTCCTCGACTACGGCACCAACCAAGACGGCTGGACCGGCGGCGCCGCGGACTTTGAGATAACCGTGCCGCGCAACACCTCGGTAATCGTCGGCAACGCCGTCCACGGCGACTTCAAGGCCAGCGGCCTTAGCGGCGACATCGACGTGCGCAGCGTTTCCGGCGAGGTCCACCTCGAGGACATTTCCGGCGGCGCGCTGGTCGAGACGCTCCACGGCGACATTTCGGTGGACATGAAGCAGCTCTCTGCCGCGAAGCCGCTCTCCTTCACCTCCATGAGCGGCCAGATCACGATCAAGCTGCCGCACGACTCCAAGGCAGACGTTCGCTTCCGCACCCACCGAGGGCTGATCCTGACCAACTTTGACGACAAGGCCCTGGTGACGAAGACCGAGGTCTCCGTGAAAAAGATCCACAAGGACAAGAGGAAGGGCGCCGATTCAGAGGTGGAGGAGCCCGTCGCTCCGGTTCCGCCCGAGCCCGCCAACGGCACCAAGATGGTCGTCGTCACCAAGGACGGCGACGTCGACACCGAGAACTCCGGCGACTGGCACGCGGACGTCAGGGACTCGATCCGCGAGGCCGCGATGGACGCCGCCGACGCGGCCCGCGAGGCGGCCGAGGCCGTGCACGAGGGGCTCATGGAAGCCCACATCGAGATCGGCGGCGGCATGCCCCCGCTGCCCCCGATGACGGGCGGCAAGATGGTCTCCGGCACGCTCAACGGCGGAGGCGTGGAGATCCAGGCCTCCACCCTGAACGGCGACATCGAGCTGAAGAAGGTCGACTAAGACCTGCAGGGGCGCCCCGCGAAGGGCGCAAACAAGGCGAAGGCCCATTCGAAGTATTGTCGAATGGGCCTTCCCGCTTCTAGGGTCGGCGCATGGATGCGTTCCGAATCGCGCTGGCGAACATCAGGATCCCAAACTCCCCGGCCGACTCCGTTGCGCTGGCGCAGGAGGCGATCGCCGAGGCGGGTCGCCAGGGCGCAGGGATCGTCTGCTTCCCGGAGTGCTTCGTGCCGGGCTATCGCGTCGGGGGAAAGCCAGTGCGCCCCATCGACGCGGCGTTCCTGGAACAGGCATGGTCGAGCGTCGCGGCTGCGGCGGCCAAGGCCTCGGTCGCCGTCATCCTGGGAACGGAGAGGCTTCTGGACGGAAGGCGGCTTCTTTCGGCCCTCGTCATCGACGCAAAGGGCGAGCGCCTCGGCTTCCAGGACAAGGTGCAGCTCGACCCGTCCGAGGAGCCGCTCTACGATGCAGGCTCCGGGCGGCATATCTTCCAGGCGGGAAACCTGAAGTTCGGGATCGCGATCTGCCATGAGGGCTGGAGGTACCCGGAGACTGTCCGCTGGGCGGCAACGAACGGGGCGCAGGTGGTCTTCCATCCCCATTTCGACGAGGAGGTCCCCGTGGCTTACAAATTGGGTTTCGCGGACAGTACCAACTCTTTCCACGAGAAGGCCATGCTGTGCCGGGCGGCGGAAAACACCTGCTACTTCGCGAGTGTCAACTGCGCGGGTGCCGGCTCTTCGACGACCTCGGCCATCGCCAACCCTGACGGGACGCTTCTCTCGTTCCAGCCCTATGGCAGGGAAGGACTTCTGGTGGCCGACCTGGACCTTTCCAAGGCAACCGGCCTCCTCGCATCGCGCCTTCGCCCCATCTGAAAAGGGTCCGAGCGCGGCAAAAGTACCCATTCCAGACCCTGCAACAAGTCGCCTAAGCGTATATACGCCGATCCCACAACCCCTTGGGAGAATGTGGCAAACGTGTGAATTCCCGCTGTGCACCACGGAAATACTTGATCAATTGGAACAGGAGTAGCTTAATCACCGTCGTACAGGTCACTTTGCTTTCAAGGAACTCCCAATAACGTTCTTTGATCAGATCCCGAACCAGCCCCTTCTGGTTGGGATAACAAGACTTTCAGCTGGTCTGCCCGTGCGAGTGGCTTGACCGGGTAGTTTCAGGCCTTGGGTTTGCCCCCAAAACGCAACTTTTGACCGCATGGGCCTCACGGCACGGGTGGTCAGATACGCTCCGGAATTCGTGGGCGCCAAAAGCGCGTATGATAACGGGGCGCTTAACCATAAGGCAGTAAACAAACCTCCGCCTCGGCGGAGTATGAAAAGGAAAATGCAATGAAACAGAACAACAAGCTCGCACTCCTGCTCGGTATCGGAGCGCTCCTGCCCTTCGCCGCCTCGGCGAAGTCCCTGGAGCAGTCCTACATCGAGTCGGCCCGCCAAGGCACCGG
>DASRSJ010000039.1:0-5740 GCA_035656555.1 Opitutaceae bacterium | reverse complement strand
CTGGACAACTTTTACCTCATCGAGGAGCAGATCCAGATCGCGCGCCGGCATCTTCCCCGACGGTACAGCCGTGAGCTGCCGCGGCTGACAAGCGGGCGCTCCGCAGGCCTGCCGAGGGTATACGACGTCATCCTCGGCTTCGTCACCCACGTGGACGCGCAGCTGGAGATGGCGTCAATCGAGGCGTTCCTCTCCGCCTACCAGGTCGTGACGCCCCTCAAGCTTGGTGAACTCTGGGCCGTGCCAATCATGTTCCGGCTGGCGCTTATCGAGAACCTCCGGCGCATAACGGACCGCCTCACGGTGAACCGCAGGGACCGGGACCTCGCCGACAAGTGGGCGCTCAAGCTTGAGACCACCGCCGAGAAGCAGCCTTCGCAGATCGTCGTGGTCGTCGCCGACATGGCGAGGGCCGAGCTTCCGCTCACGAGCTCGTTCGTCGCGGAGTTCCACAGGAGGCTGTCCCGCACCTCGACGTCTGTGCCCATGGCGAGAAGCTGGCTCGACCAGAGGCTCGGCGAGCAGCACCTGACGATCGAGCAGCTGGTGGGCGCGGAAAGCCAGAGCCAGGCAGCCGACCAGGTGTCCGTCAGCCACAGCATAACCGGTCTGCGTGTCCTCAACTCCTGGGACTGGAGGGCGTTCGTGGAGTCCCAGAGCCTCGTGGAGAGGATACTCAGGGCGGATCCTGCCGACGTCTATCGGCAGATGGACTTCACCACGAGGGACTCCTACCGGCACGCGGTCGAGACCTTCGCGCGCCATGGGGGCCAGACAGAATCTTCCGTGGCCGAGCGGGCCATAAGCCTGTCGGAGGAGGCCGCACGCACAAAGGGGCGCGAAGACCGCTCCGCGCACGTCGGTTTCTATCTTATAGATGGCGGGCGAAACGAACTGCAGCGGAACGTGCCGGTCAGCCTGCCCGTCGGGGCCAAGGTGGAGAGCGTGGTCGTGAACCACCCGGAGTGGTACTACATCGGCAGCATCTTCGCGGGCACTGTGGTCGCAACTGTGCTTGCCCTCGCGGAAGCCCACGCCCTGGGCGTCTCCGACCGGAAAGTCATCGCTTTTGCCCCGGTGATACTCGTCTGCATGAGCCAGCTTGCGGTTTCCCTCGTGAACTGGGTTTCCAGCCTGATCACCGGACCCAGGATTCTGCCGAGGCTCGATTATTCGTCGGGCGTGCCCCCGGAGTCGCGGACCATGGTGGTCATACCCACCCTTGTTCCGGACGAGGAGGCCGTCGACCATCTGATGGAGACGATAGAGATCCACTTCCTCTCCAACAGGGACGGCAACCTCACGTTCGCGCTCCTTACGGACTTCCCGGATGCCGCGACCGAGGTGCTGCCAAGCGATGAGGGCCTGCGCGAGAAGCTGAGAAAGGGGGTCACCGAACTCAATGCGAAGTACGGCTCCTCCAAATGCTCGCTCTTCTATCTCTTCCACAGGCCCCGCAAGTGGAACGCGTCCGACGACCGCTGGATGGGCTACGAGAGGAAGCGCGGCAAGTTGTCGGAGTTCAATTCCCTCCTGCGGGGCGGCGACACGAGCCCGTTCCAGGACATCGTCGGTGACATGAGCCTGCTCCCCGGCGTCAAGTTTGTCCTGACGTTGGACACGGACACCCAGCTGCCCCGAAACGCAGCCCAGATGCTGGCGGCGACGATGGCCCACCCGCTCAACAGGCCAAGGTTTGACCCGGCCAAAGGCGTCGTGGTGGATGGATATGGCATCCTTCAGCCCAGGGTCGGAGTGAGCCTTCCGGGATCCGGCCGCTCGCTGTTCGCGCGGATGTTCTCCGGCGACGTGGGCATCGACCCTTACACGAAGGGTATCTCGGACGTCTACCAGGACATCTTCAACGAGGGTTCATTCATCGGGAAGGGCCTCTATGACGTGGATGCCTTCGAGCGGGCCGTCGGCGGCAGGTTTCCCGACAACGCGGTGCTCAGCCACGACCTGATCGAGTCCTGCTATGCGAGGTCCGCCCTCGTGACGGACGTCGAGCTCTACGAGGAATACCCTTCCAAGTACATGGCTGACGTGAAGCGACGCCACCGCTGGATCCGCGGAGATTGGCAGATCGCCCAGTGGCTCCTTCGCAGGGTCCCCGGATCCGTCGTCAAGCGCACGTCGAACCCCCTCTCCATCCTGTCGCAGTGGAAGATCCTGGACAACCTGCGCCGGAGCCTGGCGCCGCTTGCCCTCCTCCTTCTTCTCCTGGGGTCCTGGGCGATACTTCCGGCCGTCGCCGGGTGGATGACGCTCCTGGTGCTCGTGATCATCGCGGCCCCCTCCCTGGTCACCGCCGCCTACGAGCTCAGCCGCAAGCCCGAGGATTTGCCGCTCGCGATGCACGCGAGCGAGATCGGCGAGTCGCTCGGCCGCCAGATGGGCCAGGTCCTCCTCTCCCTCACTTTCCTGCCCTACGACGCCTTTGTGAGCACGGACGCGATCGTCCGGACGCTCCTTAGGATGTTCGTCACACGGCGCCGGCTCCTGGAATGGGTGCCGTCCAGCGAGACCTCAAAGAAATCGACCCTCGGGCTCTGGGAATTTTACCTGACGATGTGGGCGGCGCCCGTGCTCGCGGTGGTCGTCGCCGCCGTGGTCGCATACCGCCAGCCATGGCTCCTGACGCTGGCTTTCCCATTCATGGGACTGTGGCTCCTCGCCCCCATGGTCGCGTGGCGCATCAGCCTGCCGAACGAGAAAAAGCAGGAGAGCGTCTCCGAGGACCGGCTTTACTTCCTCCGGGCGGTCTCCCGCAAGACATGGCATTTTTTCGAGACATTCGTGAACGCCGAGGAGAATTGGCTCCCGCCCGACAACCACCAGGAGCACCCCGTGGAGAGGACGGCGAGCCGTACGTCCCCGACCAACATGGGCCTTTCGCTCTTGGCCAATCTGGCAGCCCGTGATTTTGGCTACGTCTCCGTGGGCGAGCTGCTGAACCGCACGAGGAACTCGCTGGATGCCATGGACCGCCTGGAGAAATACCGGGGCCACTTCTTCAACTGGTACGACACGCGCTCTATGAAGGCGCTTGAGCCGCTCTATGTCTCCAGCGTGGACAGCGGCAACCTAGCCGGCCACCTCCTGACCCTGGCCACGGGGCTGCGGGAGCTACCCGACCAGGAGCTCCTTCCAGAGCAGGTCTTTGCGGGCCTGTGCGACACCTGCGGCGTCCTGCTCAACTGCATCGACAGAAAGAACGCGGTCCTGGAGCGCCTCTGCCGGGAGCTGGCCCGCGGGGTGCCCGCGACCCTTGCGGGACGCGTAGCGCTGCTGCGCGAGGCCGCCGATTTGTCGGCGGATCTGGGTGAGGTCTCGCCGGCCGAAGCCGAGACGTGGGCCCTACAGCTGAGGAACGGCACCAAGAGGGAACTTGATGACGTGCTGTTCCTGGCGCCTTGGCTTGGTGCCGGGGCCCAGGCGGGTGTTGCCCCTGCCGCCGGCCAAATCCTTCAGAGCCCCACCCTCAGGGAGCTTTCCCAGCCGGGGCATGGCCATCCGTCGTCGGAGTCGGCCTCAAAGAGGATGGAGGAGATCGAGGACCTTGCCTCGAGGGTGTCGTCCCTCGCTGAAATGGACTTCAGCTTCCTCTACGATCCGGCGAGGAAGGTGTTCGCGACCGGCTACAACGTCGTCACCCGCAAGAGGGACAATAGCTTCTACGACCTCCTGGCCTCGGAGGCCCGCCTCACAAGCTATGTCGCCGTGGCTTTGGGTCAGGTGGGCCAGGACCACTGGTTCGCCCTGGGCAGGCTCCTCGTCGCCGGCCACGGCGATCCGATTCTGGCATCTTGGAGCGGCTCCATGTTCGAGTACCTGATGCCCATGCTGGTTATGCCAAGCTATGAGGACACCCTGCTCGCCAACACCTGCTCCGGCGCCGTGGAGCGCCAGATCGAGTATGGTCGAACCCGCGGTGTTCCCTGGGGTATCTCGGAGTCGGGCTACAACATCACCGACGCGCAGCTGAACTACCAATACCGGGCCTTCGGGGTGCCGGGCCTGGGGCTCAAGCGTGGCTTGGGCGAGGATCTGGTGGTGTCGCCCTACTCGACCGTGATGGCGCTCATGGTTTCCCCGCACGAGGCCTGCGACAATCTGGAGCGCTTGGACGCGGAGGGACGCTCGGGGGCTTACGGCTTCTACGAGGCGATAGACTATACCCCCTCGCGGGTGCCGGCCGGCCAGGACGGCGCCACCGTGCGCTCCTACATGGTGCACCACCAGGGCATGAGCCTGCTGGCGCTGACCTCATTCCTCCTGGACCGGCCGATGCAGCGGCGCTTCATGGAATGCCCGGTCCTTAAGACCTCGGATCTCCTCCTCCAGGAGAAGGTTCCGCACGCCTCGGCCAAGATACATTCCAAGGAGCTCGAGGTGCAGGAGGCGCGCAAGCAGTTGGAGCGCGAGGCGGAGAGCTCGATTCGCGTGTTCTCGGACGTCGCGGGCCAGTCCCCTGAGGTCCATCTGCTCTCGAACGGGACCTACCACCTCGTCGTGAGCCATGTGGGCGGCGGCTACAGCCGATGGAAGGGCTTTTCGCTCAACCGCTGGCGCGAGGACTCGGCGCAGGATTCCTGGGGGACGTTCATCTATCTTAGGGACACCGCCACCCGCGAGTATTGGTCCGCGGCGCCCCAGCCCGTGATGCAGCCCGTGAAGCGCCAGGAGACCATCTTCTCCCAGGGACGCGCTGAGTTCAGGCACAACCATCTGGGAATCGAGGTTTACACGGAGATCAGCGTCTCGCCCGAGGACGACGTAGAGCTGCGCCGCGTGACGCTCACCAACCCCTCGCACGCAAGGCGGGTGATCGAGCTCACCGGATACCTCGAGGTTGTGCTGGCCCCGGCCGCCGCCGAGGAGGCCCATCCGGCCTTCAGCGGGCTTTTCGTCCAGACGGAGTTCATGGCGCACCAGTCCGCGGTGCTGTGCACACGCCGGGCTCGGCAAGCAGGCGAGAACCCTCCGTGGATGTTTGCCCTCATGCCCCCGCCGCCGGGCGAAGAAAGCCCGGTCTCCTGCGAGACGGACCGCTCGCGATTCGTCGGACGCGGCAACACTCCGGCCTCCCCGGCGGCGCTCCAGCAAGCCGGCCCGCTTTCCAACACCGCGGGAAGCGTGCTGGACCCCGTCATAGCCCTGCGGCGCACCGTCACCGTTCCTCCCGGCGGGGAGATTATCGTCGTGCTCGTGATTGGCATCTCGGAGAGTCGCGCGGGCGCTCAGGCGCTGATTGAGAAGTATAGCTCGCCCCGGGTCGCCGCCCGGACGTTTGAACTCGCCTGGACCCACAGCCAGGTGAGCCTGCGCCAGTTGAACGCGACCGAGGGCCAGGCACAGCTCTACGCCAGGCTCGCGAGCGCTCTTGTGTATGCCCAGCCGTCCCGCCGGGCAAACCCGGCCGTCCTCGTGTCGAACCGCTCGGGCCAGGATGGGCTTTGGCGTCACGGAATTTCAGGGGACCTGCCCATCGTCCTCGTCGTCATCTCCGACGCCTCCCGAGTTGATTTCGTCCAGCAGGTGGTCCAGGCGCATGCCTACTGGCGAGTGAAGGGCCTGGAGGTGGACCTCGTGATCCTGAACGGTGACGACTCCACTTACCGGCAGCCCCTTCAGGACGAGATCGTTGGCCTCATCAATTCCGGGATCGAGTCCCAGATGCTCGGCAAGCCCGGCGGCATCTTCGTCCTGCGCCTGGACCAGATAGGTCCCGTCGATC
>DASRSJ010000038.1:0-31599 GCA_035656555.1 Opitutaceae bacterium | reverse complement strand
GGCGCCGATTGACTGGGCGGCGGGATCGCTGGAAACCAAGGCGCTCTGCGGTCCCGTGGGCTCGGCGGAGGTCGGGGTCACGCTCTTCATCAGGGTGGTCTCGACGATCTTGGTCTCAGGCAGCGTCTTGCCGAAGTAGGGAGCACCCGTGGCGATGAGGGCGGGGATGACCTCGGAGAATTCGCCGGCCGATTCCTGAGCGCTCAGCTTGGCGCGCCAGAGGAGCTTCGGCTGAGTGTGGTCGGCGGCGGCGCGGTAGTCATAGGCCGAGACGATGACGAAGTACCTCGGCTTGCGCGCGTTCTCGACCACCGTCTCGAGCGGCCCGATCAGGATGACTGGCGAGGACGCGTCGATATTTTCGCCGGGCGCCCCCTTGCGGCCGAGGATGTGGTTCTCCACTTCCGCGGTGTCCTGGTCCGTGCTGACGAGCCGGATGCGCGCATCAGCGTTCGAGTTGATGCCGTACCTGGGATGAATCTGGATATGGTCGACCCTGAGGATTCCCCAGTGGTAGGTGATGACGACTGCAGGCGCGGCGGAGCCGACATGGAATCCCTGCTGGCCCAGTGCGTCCTGGAGTTCCTGGCGCACGGATGCGGCGGAGGGCGGATTCTCGCCGGCGATCGGGTCGCCGGCCTCGATGTAGCCGCCGTCCACCAGGGCGCAGGGCGTTGTCGTTGTGGATGCCGGGGCGTCGGCCGATCGCTCGGCGACGACCAGCATCTCGAACTTGTCTGAGAAGAACCCCGCTCGGGCGGAGGCGCAGAACCCTGCGGCAACAAGGGCTGCGGCGGTCACGGATAGTTTGTTCATGGGATTTGGGAGTTTGGACACGGGATCCGGGTTTCGGGATTCCGGTTCTATCCATTTATACGGCTTCCATCGGCCGCGGATGCATTTTCGGGCGTTTTTCAGGCTGCCCCGCGCGCGGTCAGCGGGTTTGCGCCAGGGACCGCTGGCCAGAGCCCAGGAGCCGCCCGACCTCCCGAAGCCTTTCCAGCTGCGGGCCCGAGATCAGGCCATCCTTGTCGGGGGGCACGTCCAGGAGATAGTTCGCATTGCGCTCATTGCAGGCGCGCAGGGTCTTAACGATATCCTCGGCCGGCTGCAGGTCGCCAGGCGACTTAGCCTCGCGCCAGAACCAGCGCTGGCCCGTCTGGATGGTGTCGCAGACTTCCGCGGGGAGGACATTGCCGGCGGCAGGCATCTGGTGCCTCCATGGGAACTCGTAGCTGATCACGTCGGACTCGGCGAGGCTGCCCGCGTTGTTCGCGAGCACGAGGCAGCCAGGCTGGATCTTCCTGAGATACGCCAGGATCTCCGGCCAGTTGTCCTTGGTGTACTTGTTGGCGTACTGGTCGATCCAGAGGAGATCGATCGGCCCGTACCTCGTCAGCATCTCGGCCAGCTGGCGCTTGATGAACCTGACGTAATCGCCAGCAGCCTCCGGGGGCATGCCGTGGAGGTTCGGCATGTTGGCCGGAGGCGCGTTGTGGTGGGCCGCATCCGAATAGTCGCCGGGGAAACAGTAGTAGAGGCCGACCTTCAGGCTCCTCTCCCTGCACGCGTCCACAAATTCGCGAACGATGTCTCCCTTGCCCTCCTTGTAGTTCTTGAACTTCGTTATGTCGTGGCCCGTAAGCGCGCTGTCGTAGAGGGCAATTCCCTCCGTGTGCTTCACTGTGAGGACCAGGTAGGTCATTCCCGCCTCCTTGGCCACGTCGGCCCATTGGCGGCAGTCCAGCTTGCCGGGCTTGAAGAGGAGCGGATCCTCATATCCCCCGGCCCAGTCGTTGTCGGCGAAGGTCCCGAGGTTGAAGTGGACGAACATACCGAAGCGCCACTTGATGAACTCGCGCTGCTGTTCGGTGAAGGCCGGCGCCTGAGGCGAGTCGGCGCGTGCGGCCGGAAGAAGCGCCAGGGTGGCCAGGACAAGGAACAGGGATTTGAATCGCATCGGGTGGGGCGAACGGGCGGCTCCATGTATGGGCCGCCGCGCCGCCTTTTGCAAGGGACCGGGCGCGCGCGTGCTTGCCTCTGAATTCCAGTTAGGTCGGAAATGAAGACCATGCCGGCCTACATCCTTCTCCTGCGCGCGGTGAATGTGGGCGGAACCGGCAAGCTCCCGATGGCGAAGCTCAAGGCGATGTGCGAGGATGCCGGGTTCGCAAAGGTTCGGACCTACATCGCCAGCGGCAACGTGGTGTTCGAGTCGAAGCTGCCCGTCAGGAAAATCCGGGCCGCGATCGAATCGAGGCTGCTCGCTCATGCCGGAAAGCCGGTCGGCGTGCACATTCGTTCGCTCGAGGAAATGGTGGCCGTCCTGAAGGCGAACCCCTTCGGTTCATTTGCGCCCAACCGCAGCGTCGCCATCTTCCTGGAGGAGGCGCCCCCAAAGTCCGCGCTTGAGGAGGCCGTCGGCTTGTCCGGCGAGAAGCTCCACCTTGGCCTGCGCGAGATCTACGTGGCCTACGGCGACGGGATGGCCGACTCGAAGCTGAGGATCCCCGCGGCAAAAGCCGGAACCGCGCGCAACATGAACACGGTGGCAAAGCTGGCGGCACTGGCGGCCGCGATCGGGGAATGAGGAGGGCCGGGCGGGCGAGCCGGCAGCGAAATCTTGACCTGCCCCCCTCTAGGGGCGACGGTTTCGCCGTGACCTCAAATACCCTATTCAAGGTTTTCTCGGCATCCCTGCTCGCCGTCGTGCTCGCGGGCCATGCCTCGGCAAAGGACGACATCGGGCCCGCCATCCAGAAAGGCCAGAACACGTTCGCCATCACCGCCACCGCCAGCAGCGCGTTCATGACGGACACGGACAAGCTGAAGGACGAGGCCAACACCGCCGCGGTCAAGTACTGCGCCGACCACAACAAGATCCTGAAGGTCGTTTCCGTCTCCAGCAAGTCGCCCCATTTCAGCCTCGGTTACTGCACGGGCACCGTTGTCTTCATGGCGCTCGACGCGGGCGATCCGGCCCTCCTTCCGCCGGCCCCGGCCGCCGCGCCCGAGGCTTACGCCGCCCCGGCGGCCCCGAGGTCGCTGAGCACGGACGAGCTTGTCGCTGAACTCACGAAGCTGGATGACCTCCGAAAGAAGGGCATCCTCACGGACGACGAGTTCCAGGCCGAGAAGAAGAAGGTCCTCAGCCACTCGAACTAGGCCTCTAGCCAAGTGGCCGCCCGGGTGTTTTGCGTCAGGCCTTGGAGCACCGCCTTCGCGGTGCTCCCGGCATTGGCCCTTGCTCAACTTGCGGTCGCCACCCCTTCCCTCGACGCCCTCGCGCGGCTCACCGCGGCTGGGATACCCGCGATGGGACCGGCAGAGACGCCGGTCGACCCGCCTTCCTGGAAGTCCGACGCGGCGCTGGAGGCGGTCCATCTGCCGGGAAACGGCGCGTCGGAGCACCCGATGCTCTACCTCGGCGAGGGCTGTAACACGCTCTTCGTCGTGAAGGACGGGAAGGTCGTGTGGACGTACTCGACCGGCAAGGGCTGGGAGTACGACGACGCCTGGTTGCTCAGCAACGGCAACGTCCTCTTCTCGCGGATGGCCTACGCGGCGGAGGTGACGCCCGGCAAGAAGGTGGTCTGGCATTTGGACAGCCCGCCGGGCACCGAGATCCATACAGTACAGCCCATCGGCCTTGACCGAGTGCTCCTCGTGGAGAACGGCCTGCCGCCGAAGCTCATGGTGGTTAACATCGCGACGGGGGTGACCGAGATTCAGCACGATCTGCCGGCGCCGAGCCTCACGGACAGGAAAACGGTCCACGGGCAGTTCAGGCGCGCGCGGATGACGGCGAGCGGAACCTACCTGCTGCCCTTCCTCGAGATGGGAAAGGTGATCGAGTACGACAAGGACTTCAGGGAAATCTGGTCCTATTCAATTCCGAAGCCGTGGGCCGCGGTGCGGCTGCACAACGGCAATACCCTGATCAGCGACGAGAAGGACGAGCTCGCCCGCGAGGTCGATCCGAAGGGCGCTACCGTCTGGGAATTCAAGCTGTCCGAGCTGCCGGCCGGCATCGCGTTTCACGGCTCGCAGACCTGTGAGCGGCTTGCCAACGGCAACACGGTCTTCAGTTCCAGGGGCGACGCCGGCAAGGGCTGCCAGCTTGTGGAGGTGACGCCAGACAAGAAGGTCGCCTGGGCCATGTACGACTGGAAGGACTTCGGCCCGGCGACGGCCACGCAGATGCTCGACCAGCCGGGCGTTCCGGAAAATCCGGGCGACCTGCAGCGCTGAGTCTAGGGCCCCCCGCCGCGTATCATCGCGAGCACCTTTTCTGCCTGAGGATTATCCGGCTGGATCTGCAGCACTCGCTCGAACTCCTTCTTCGCGTCGTCCCTGCGCCCCGACTGCAAAAGGGCCACGCCCCGGGCAAAGTGCGCCTGGGCAAAGTTAGGCTGGATGCTGATCGCGGCATCGATGTGCCTCAGGCCCTCCTGCGTCTTTCCTGATCGGCACAGAAGCATGCCTAGATTGTTGTTCGCCTCGGCGAGGTCCGGCTCGATCTTCAGCGCGGCCTCGTACTCCTGGATGGCATCCTGGGCCTGGCCGGTCTGCGCAAGGGCGTTCGCCAGGTAAAAGTGGGCATCAGAATAGTCCGGCTCGAGACGAAGCGCCTCCCGGTACTGCGCGATGGCGTCGCTCGTGCGGCCGGGCACTTGGGCGAGCGCGCTTCCGAGGTTCGTTCGGGTCTCCGCCACGTCCGGCTTCAGGCGAAGGGCCTCCTCATACTGGGCGACCGCGTCGTCGAGGCGTCCCGGCAGCTTTGACCAGGCCAGTCCGAGGTTGTTGTGCGCCATCCACGAGCCCGGGTTGCGCTCCAGTGTCTGTGTGTAGAGCGTTTCGTTGTCGTGAAACATGCCGCAGTGGCTCCACGTGAGGGCGCCGAGCAGGACAGATCCAACCGCGACGAGGGCAGGCCCCGCCGAGCGGGCTGACTGCGGCGCCCGTTCCCACAGGGCCACGATGCCCGCCGCGGCGAGGCAGATCAGGCTCACGTCCGGAAGGTACTGCCAGTGGTCCCACACCCAAGAATAACGCGCTCCATACAGCGTCACGAAGCCCAGGGCCGGAAAGAGCGATCCTACAAAGATCAGGTAGGCGGCCAGCGGGCCGCGAGAGCGGCCTCGAATGGCCCACAGTGCGGCCGCCATCGCGGCCGCGGTGACCGGGAACAGCCACTGTCCGAAGGAGGACGGGTCGACGGACCACTTCGGATAGATGAAGTTCAGGCCGAACGGCCATGCAAGGTTGGCCGCGTAGAACCAGATGGCCCTCCCCGCGACGAGGAGGCGGCCGACGGCAGGGACGTCAAACTCGGAGCCATGAGCCCCCACGTAGGTTTTCTCAACCCAGCCGCTGAAGAGGCCGAGGGCGGCGCCGACGGCGAGCCATGGCACAAGCGGAAGGACGTCACGCCTCCAGTCGATCCGGCCATGGCGCCACCATGCCGCCACGAGGAGGGCCGCGGGAAGCGTCGCGGTCACGGTCTTGCTCAGGAGCGACGCCGTGAAAAGCGCGAAGGCCGCAACGTAGGTGGCGGGATTTCTCGTCTTCTCGAAGCCCAGGTAAAGGAGGGCCGAGCCGAGGTACAGCGCGAGGGAGAGGGTGTTCTTCTGCTCGGTGATCCAGGCGACGGACTCGACGTGCACGGGATGGAGCGCGAAGATGAGGGCTGCGATCCACTCCGCACCCGCGAGGCGCCGCGTGGACCCCTTCGTGAGGAGACTCCTGAGGACGAAGGCCAGGAGAAGCGCCGAGGCCGCGTGAAGCGCCAGCGTCACCACGTGGTAGCCAAGGGGTGAATTGCCCCAGAGCCGGTGCTGGAGCCAAAACGCGCTGTGGAGCAGGGGATAGTACTGCTGAGTGGCTCCGGGCCTGGTCCAGATGAGGGCCAGGCCATGGAGCGATCGAAGCGCCGGCGCCGTGACGTAGTCGCTGTCGTTCCAGACCAGGGCGCCCGAGAGAGAGGGAAGGTACGCGAACAGCGTCGCACCGAGGACAAGCGCGCACATCGCGGCGAGCCTGAGTGTCTCGGAACCGGCGGGTGCCGGCTGGGAAGTCGGGGCTTTCAACGCGGGAAGACTCGAGCAAACCGGCAGGATTGTCGCAACCGCCTATTGGGCGGTGTGGCCCTACTCAGAGGCTGCGGCTCGCGAGGTAGGCCGAGATGTCGACCATGTCGTCCTGCGTGAGGTTGGCGACCTCGACCTTCATGAGGCCCGTGGCTCCGATCCTCGTGCCCGACTTGAAATCGTAGAGCTCCCGCATGAGGTAGCTCGGCGAGCGCCCGGCGAGACGAGGGAAGTCCCCGAGCCCCTTCAATTCCGGCCCATGGCACATCGTGCACTGCAGGGTCTTCCCGGATCCGCCCCTCATGACGATCGCCTCGCCGCGCTTGATGCTGCCGACTGGGACGAACGCAGTGTACGGCGCCTGGGAGTCGCGGTTGTCTGCCTGCGCAAGGTCGTCCGGCATTTCGATGATGCGGCCGACGAGCGGCTCCTCGCCGCCTCCCGGGATTCGGGCGAGCATGGCCCCCGCGACATAGGACTTCGGCACCGTGTCGGCCTCGACAACCCGGATGAAAGACTGCGGCTTCAGGGAGGAGAAATAGGCCGCGGCGGACTCCGCGTCCTCCTCGGAAAGGGCCTTGGCGATCGCGATCATGGACTTCTGCGGTCCCCGCCTGGGCTCCGAGCCCGTCCGGTTGCCCTGCTTGAAGTCCAGGAGCTGCTGCTTGATGTAGTTCGGCGTCAGGCCCGCGAGGCTCGCATTCTCCGGCCGGCCCGCACCATTGGGAAGGTGGCAATAGGAGCACGCCCAGACCTGGGGCTCACGGCCCACGGAGGCGATCTTCGGCATCGGCGGATGCTCATCGGGATGCCAGTCAGGAACAGGCGCCATGTGCGCCTTGTATTGGCTGAGTGTCAGCGTGACCGTGCTGTTCGGCACATGCCTCGGTAGGCCGTTGTCGACCGGGTCCTTTGCACCGGGGGCGGCAACCGCATAGGCCCAGGCCGGAAACTCGGCAGCAGCGTATGCCGCAGAGGCCGTGAGAGATAGGGCGAAAATCAGAGAACGGGGCACGGTGCGGACGCGGGTCATAGGGGGGTGGGGAATCGGTGTTCGCGTCGCCCATGTGGCCGGATCCGCTTTGCGCGGACGGTCTTGTGAACAAATGAGCAGGAACCCGAAGGTGATTCAGATAGTCGAAGCCCGTGGGTGCAAACACCTTAACTCCTGAATTCATTGGTCTCCCAAAAAAATAGTCCCTGCTGGTCCTTTCGCATCACCGTCACGGCGATGGCGGCCTTTTTTGTGGGGAGCCTCAGGGCGGAAACGTCGCCACTCCTTTCCGGCGCCCTGCAGCGCTGGCTGGCAGGTCAGGGCGACTTGGCGTTCACCGAGCACACCCGCGTCTTCCACAGGGACGGCTCGCTCAAGGAGGAAAGGGTTGAGCGCTTTGATCCCTCCCAGCCGGAGAATCGCCGATGGAGGCTCGTGGAGCTCGGGGGCGTCCCGATCACCGAGGCGCAGAGCGCGCGCTGGGAGGCTAAGAAGAACGCGAAGCCGAGACAGAAGGTGGACAAGTCGCCGATCGAACTCTTCGACTTGGACCATGCCGTCCAGATCGGCGACGCGCCGACAATGGCGCGCTTCAGGGTGCCCGTGCGCTCCCCGATCCCGCACCTCGTTCCGACCAACGAGATAGAAGTGGTCGTGACGGTCGATAAGAAGACCGGCAGCGTCGCCGGTATTGGCGCAGCCCTTCGCGAGCCTATCCCAGTTCTGCTCGGGGTCGTGCGAATTACGGACCTCGATGTGAACCTGCACATCCATCCGGAGGCGAACGCGCTCGCCTCGGACTCTGAGGGCGTTGAGCCCGGAAGCACGGCCCGCATGACAATCTCGAAGCTCGGCTACTCGATGCAGTACAACTGGAGCGACTTCACCCGGGTTCCCCTGGCAAAGGCGAACTGAAGCCCGCCCAAGAAAGGGCAGGCTGTTTGCGAGATTCCGGCGGGCCTTTCTGCTGAACCTGTAACTTTGCGCGGCGAGCCGTGTTTTAGAATCAGACAGCACCGACCCACGCGTGGCCCACTCGGGCAAAAAACACGGCGAGGTTGATGCACCCAAACCAAAAATTAAACACCCGCCCAAAATGAATATCCGAATCCTGTCAGCCCTCTCCCTCGCCGCCGCGCTCAGCACGGCCGCCGCCAGCCATGCCGCCGTCGTCGACGCCCGGCCCATCCTCCAGACCGCCCCCTGCTATTCCCACGAGCTTCGCTCTGAGGGAGCCGAGGGCCAGGTCGTCGTCAAGTTCACGATCTCCGAGAAGGGCGACGTCGTTAATCCCGTCGTCGCTTCGACGACCAACCGCGTCCTCGACGCGGCCACCGTCAAGGCCGTCCGCAACTGGAAGTTTGCGCCGGCCATGAAGGATGGCGTCCCAGTCAGCGTGAGCGCCGTGCAGACGGTCGCCTACACGATCCCCGAGCTGCACGATGACGCGGCAACCAGGGTCACCGTGATGAACAGGTCCTCCGCCAAGGAGTAATCACTCCCGGCAGCGACGACACGGAAGGCGCTACGGCGCCTTCTTTGTCGTGTCCGCCGCCGCAGCTGCGGCCGGGGCCGCCGCGGCATGCGGCGGGTGCCACCGATCGCTCAGCTTGATGCGGCCGAGGTTCGCGGCCACGTCCTTAGCCGCCTGCGTTTCCACGCCGGGGGCCTGGAGGAAGCCGAGGTCCTTGAACCAGTCGAGAAAGCGCTCGCCCCACTTGCCGTAGGCGATGAAGCCGCGGTCGCTGAGGCCGCCGCTGGACGGCGGCTCGTCGTCGCGGACCTTGTCGCCGGGATGGTGACCGCGCGCGTAGATGTGCATCTCCACGTTCGGCACGCCATCGGCCAGCATCGCGTTGAAGTACTCCGACGCCCACAGGGCGTGGATCGCGTCGCCCCAGCCCGCGCACGTGATGAAGGAGGGCGGGATGTCGCGCGGGATGACTGGCGTGCCGCCGCGTGCGAACTGCGAGGGACCCGGATAGATCAGGGCCGCGAAGTCCGGGCGGGAGGAGACCTTGGCAAAGGGATTCGAGGGGACGTCATTCTTCTTGTCGAATTCGCCCCACTGCAGCGTCGTCGCGGCGGCGAGCTCGGCGCCCGCGGAGAAGCCCATGATGCCTATCTTGTTCGGGTCGAGCCTCCACTGCTTCGCGTAGGCGCGGACCATCTTGATCGCCTGGAGGGCGTCGTACACCCCGTCCGTCTTGGGGTCGTACCCGTCACTGCGCAGTCGGTTCCTCAGGATGACAGTGTTGATCCCGAAGTTGCTGAAATAGTAGACCGCCTCGGCGCCCTCGCTCTCCACGCCGAGCCTCATGTGGGCCCCGCCGGCCGCCAGGATGATCGTGGCTCCCGTGTTGAGCTTCCCGTCGCAGGAATGGAACTCGATCGAGGGGTTGTGGATGCTGGTGAGGTAGAGGCCCTTGTCCGGCGGCGCATAGAAACTGTACTTCTCGGGCTCCCTGATCTTGTCCATGTTCAGGTACGGCGAGCCGGGGGGATAGAGGGGGACCACGACGCCACCGGGGACGATCGTGAGCGGAACATAGGGGGCTTCGGTCTTCGGTCCGGCCGCCGGAACGCCCGTCGAGGGCGGCAGCGGGGGAAGCGGGGCAACCGTTGTGGCGGCATCCGCCGGCATGTCCGCAGCGAGGATTCGCTGGCTTGGGCTGAGGAAAACCAGCGAAAGCGCGCCGGCGACAATGAGGAGGCGTTTGGGGTGCATGGATGTTGGGTTGAAGCCTGACTTGGGGTTGAAGCTTTGCCTGCCCCCCGCGGGGCCCTGCCGGGAAGAGGGGAACTAGACGTCGCTCAGGCGCCCCGTCGAGTCTCCGAAGCGCGCCAGGTCCGTCACCCCCGCCGTATCGGCGAGGTTGAGGAAGAGGTTGGAGAGCGGCTTCGCGTTGTGCTCGACGAAGCGCCCGCCGTGGAAGCGGCCGCCGCCGGAGCCCGCCAGGAGGATCGGCAGGTTCTCATGGGTGTGGCGGTTGCCGTCGGCGTTGCCGCTGCCGTAGACGATGCGGGAATTGTGGAGGATGGAGTGGCCGTCGACGTCCGGGATGGCGTCCATCCTGGCAAGGAACTTGCCGAACTGGTCCGCGTACCAGCGGTCAATCGTCGCCACCTTCTCGATGCGCTCGGGATTGTTCTGGTGGTGGGACAGGTCGTGGTGGCCCTCGGTGATGCCGATCTCGCTGAAGGAGCGGTTGTCGCCGTCGTGGCCGAGGACAAAGGTCGCGACACGGGTCGAGTCGGTCTGGAAGGCGAGGAGCATGATGTCGTACATCAGCTCGACGTACTCGGCCTGGTGCGCGGGAATGCCGGCCGGCGTCTCCTGGCTCGGGTCCACGTTCGGGCCAAACTGCTCGGCCTTCTGGATGCGCTTCTCGACGTCGCGGATGCCGGTCAGGTACTGGTCCAGCTTCTCCTGGTCCCGGCGGGCAAGGCGCTGCTGCATGTTCTTCGCGTCGGCCATCACGAAGTCCAGGACGCTGCGGCGGTCCATCATGCGGCGCTGCGCATTGCGGGCGCGCTCGCCATGGGGGCCGGTGCCAAAGAGGCGCTCGAAGGCGAGGCGCGGGTTTGACTCGGGGGGCATGGGAGTCGTCGGGGACTGCCACGAGAGATTGTAGACGTAGGCGCAGGAATAGCCCGAGTCGCAGTCCGCCGACTTGCGGGTCGAGTCGCAGCAGAGCTCGATGGAGGGGAATCGCGTCAGGTGTCCGACGTGGTTCGCGATCACCTGGTCAATGGAGATGCCGGCCCTGATGTCCGTCGCGCTCTTGTTCAGGCGCACGCCGGTCAGGAACACGCCGTTGCCGCGCGCATGGTCGCCGCCGCCGTCGTTGCCCGCGTTGGCGTTCAGGTGGGCGAGCCCGGAAAGGACCTGCACGTGCTGCCTCACCGAGGCGAGGGGCTGGAGGGTGGGGCTCAGCGCGAAGTCCGTGCCGGCGCCGCCGGCGGGCCACCAGCGGCTGGGGATGGCGCCGTTCGGGAAGAACACGAACGCTGTCCTGAGGGGCGCGCCGGTCGCGGTCGTCGCCATCTGCAGCTCGGGAGAGACGGCAGCCATCATCTTGCCCGCGAGCATGGATCCGAAGGTAGGGAGGGCGACGCAGGCGCCGAGGCCGCGCAGGAAGCTGCGCCGGCTCATGGCTGCGGAGTGTCTGTCGATGGCGGACTGCTGTTGTGTGTTCATGGGTGCCTTTCTATTCGCTGATTCGGTCCTTGGAAGGGGTAGACGCATCGGAGGCTGTTTCGTTGCTCGGGGTGAGCCTGCTCTGCTGGAAAGCGGCGGAGTTGACGATGCCGTCCAGCAGCACCGACGGGCGGCCGTTGGTGGCCTCGAGCCCGGCGACCAGCTGGTCGACCGTGTCGACGTCATAGTAGTCGAGCGCCCGGCCAAGGGCGTAGGTCATGAGCTTCTGGGTGATGCAGTAGTAGAAGTCGCGGCTGTGCTTGGTCGCCAGAATGTGCTTGAGCTCGCGAATGTTCGCGAACTTTTCGCCGGTGATCAGCTTGCCGGACGGGTCGATCGGGCGGTTGAGCTCCGCGTCGCGCCAGGCGCCCATCGCGTTGAAGTTCTCAAGTGCCAGGCCCAGGGGATCCATGCGGCTGTGGCAGGACGCGCAAGACTTGTTGGAGGCGTGGAGCGCCAGGTTCTCGCGAAGCGTCATCGTCTTCAGCTTCTCCGGGCTCGCTGCATCCTCGAGGGCGGGGATGTTCGGCGGCGGCGGAGGGGGACGCGTGCCGAGGATCGCGTCCAGGACGAACACGCCGCGCTTCACCGGCGAGGTGCGGGTCGGGTTGGAGGTGACGGCGAGGACGGTTCCCTGGGTCAGGACGCCGCCCCGGGGGCTGTCGGGCGGCAGGACCACCTTGCGCATCTCCTTGCCGGTGACTCCGGGGATCCCGTAGTGCTTTGCCAGCTCCTCGTTCAGGAAGGTGTAGTTGCAGTCGACGAGCTCAAGGAGGCTGCGGTCCTCCTTGATGACGTAGTCGAAGCTCATCTGGGACTCCTTCAGCATGGCGAGCCTGAGCGAGTCGGTGAGCTGCGGCTTCGGTGCCCTGAAGACGGAGATGAAGGCCTTGCGCGCATCGGCGAACTCCTGCTTTTCCTGGGGCGTGCGCTTCTCTTCGGGGATCTTCGTGACCGTGCGGAATACCTCCAAGGCGTTCTCAGCCGCCGGGTTCGGGTGCTCGCGCATGTAGACGGCCAGGGGGTTGATCGTCACGTTGCCGATGTCGCGGGCCTCGAGCCACTGGCCCGTGAAGTTGCTCACGAACTCCGAGGCCTTCGGGTCGGCCAGCATCCTCTTGATCTGGGCCGGCATCTGGGCGCGCAGCTGGCCCTTGGCCGCCAGGGTGAAGAGCTCGTTGTCCGGCATCGAGGACCAGAAGAAGTACGACAGGCGGGAGGCCAGAGCGTACTCGTCTATATAGGGGTTGATCTGGCCGGCCTTGAGCGGCTCGACCCTCTCCTCCCGGAAGATGAAGCGGGGCGAGGCGAGGACGGCCACCATGGCCTGGGCCACGCCGGCCTCGAAGGTGCCCCCGTGCTGGGACGAGACGGTCTGCGCCACGGCGACCAGGCGCTGCACCGTCTCCTCGTCGACCGGCCTGCGGAAGGCCCTGGTCGCAAAGTCCCTCAGGAGGTCGGCGGCGTACTTCTTGCGGCTGGCTGGCCACCACGGAACCCTCTGGGGGAAGAACTTGGCGTAGTTGTCGGGCTGGACCCAGTACTCGGGCGAGTCGGGCCCGGCGATCGTCACGGAATTGAGGCGCAGGCGCAGGACGCGCAGCTGGCTCTTGTCCGGGCCGACCGGCTGGACCTCGAAGCTGAGCGTATGGTCGCCCTTCTCCCAGTTGCGCTCGAAGGTGAAGCCAAAGGACTTGTCGGACTCGCGGACGAACTCCTGGCTGACGAGGGTGTCGTTGTCCGCCTTGAAGATCAGCTTGCAGCGGTTCAGGTCGAACTGGTCGTCGACGTAGTGCTCCACCGCCATCAGGTCGACGTTGACCTGGTACTTGCCGGGATGGTCGGCCTTGAACGTCGTCTTGACGATGACCGGGGTATAATAAGAGAGCTCGAGCGTCTTTCCCTCCTTCGCGGGGAGCGGGTGCTTGAAGGCGCCGGCCACGGCCGGTGGCAGGGCGGGGGCTCCGGGTCCCGTGAGGAGCGTGAACTGGGCCCCGTCGATGGTGGACTTGGCGACGACTCTTGGCTGGGTCGGCACTGCCTGGCCGACGATCGTCTGGGCTGCGTCGAGGTACTTCTCGAGCAGCATGGGAGAGATGGTCAGGACGTCCGCAAGATTGTCGAAGCCCTGGCCCGTGTCGTCGGCCGGGAACTCCTGGAGCGTGTCGTAGCTGACGCCCGTCAGCTCCTTGACCGTGTTGCGGTATTCGACGCGGTTGAGGCGCCTGAGGGTCACCCGGCCCGGATCGGGGTGCTCGGGATCCAGCGAGAAGGACTTCAGCTTGATCCACGTCATCAGCTTCTTCTCATCGGCCTCGGGCATCCGGGTCTCGGTCGCCGGCGGCATGATGCCGGCCCGCACGTTCTTCATCACCCTGAACCAGAGGACGTGGTCCCGGACGGCGTTGTCATCCGCGAAGTCGTCCAGCTGGACTCCGCCCTTTTTCAGGCCATTGCCGTGGCAGTCATAGCAGTACTCGTCGAGGATCGGCTGGACCTCGCGCGTGAACGACTGCATCGGGGTTTCGGAGCCCTTGGCGGCTAGGCCCAGCGACAACGCTGCCAGGGCCGCGAGGGTCCGCAGTCGGGTGTTAGCTTTGATGGGGCTTGTCGTATCCAAGGGGGGCGGGGGCCGGTGAGGGGCTGCGCGGGTCTGACGGCGTCCCTTCATACTCCGGAGTATCTGACTTTGCCCCGGGAAATGCCCTCGGACAAACGCCCTTTTGCGCTTGCTAAAGAATAAAACGGGGCCGATCTGGTTTTTCACCCCGATGACGCTCATGCGAGTCACCATGGCCGACGTGGCCAAAGAGGCCAAAGTGCACCAGACGACGGTGTCCCTCGCCCTGCGGAACGACCCGCGCCTGCCCGCGATGACGCGGGCGAGGCTCAGGGACCTCGCGAAGACCATGGGCTATAAGCCGGACCCGATGCTCTCCGCGCTCAACTTCTACCGGAGCTCGCGGGACAAGGCGAAGGCTCAGCCGTCCATGGCGTTCGTCACCCGCGCGAGGAACAAGAGGTGGGGCAGCACCTTCTACGCGGACGACCTTTTTCTTCGGGGCGCCCGCCGGGCCTGCGAGCGGATGGGCTACCGACTCGTGGTGTTCCCGGCGAGCAACACCCCCGGCGAGGGCCAGCGGCTCACCCGCATCCTGCGCTCGCGCGGCATCAGCGGTGTCGTCCTCGCCTCGATCGACAACAGCGTTCGCGAGTTCGACATGGAGTGGGAGGAGCTGAGCGCCCTCTGCATCGAGACCCAGCACCTGGGCCTCTCGCTGCACACCGTCAGCAACAACCAGTCGGCGGTCACCCGGACCGCCATGCGGCGCATGTTCGAATTGGGGTACCGCAGGATCGGGCTGACGGTCGGCGAGGTGGAGGAGGCCTCGCTCGGCAGCCCTTTCAGCGCCGGCTACCTGGTCGAGGCCCATTCCAATGGCTCCCTGGCCAAGATCCCGCCGCTGCTGCTGAAGGCCAGCGACGACGAGAACAATGCGATCAGCCTGCGCCGCTGGCTCGAGAGGCACCGGGTAGACTCCGTCCTGAGCAACTGGAGCAGCATGCCGGACCGCCTGAAGGCGGCCGGCTACCGGATACCCCAGGACCTCGGCGTGGCGACGCTCGACTTCAACCCCAATCGCGGCCCCTCCGCCGGGATACGCCAGAGCCACGAGATCGTGGGCGAGCGCGCCGTCGAGGCGCTGGCCCTCCTCATGAAGACGAACCAGCGGGGTCAGATCCGCATGCCGAACACCATCCTGGTCGACGGGACCTGGAAGGACGGGCCCGACCTGCCGCCTGTCAGGCCTTGAGCCGCAGGAAGGGCCTCTCGACGGCGAACCAGCTCAGGGCCGCCAGTGCGCCGGTCGCGATGAGTGCCGCCGCGAAGTAGGGGCCGACCCCGTGCCGGTTCAGCTGGAGGGCCGCCATGAGCTGTAGGACGGGGAAGTGCAGGAGATAGGTGCCGTAGGACAAGTCGACAGGGAGCGTGATGCGGAAGGCGTGGGCGGCCTGGATGAGTCCGAGGGTGAGCGCCACCGGACCCAGGAGCGACCAGCCGCCGAAGTACAGGAGGACGAGGGTGGCGACGAGCCACATTGCCCACGACCGGGAGGACGCCAGGACCTCATCCTTATAGCAGTACGCCGCGGAGCCCGCCGTGAAGGCCAGGACGTAGGGCGACCATCCGCTCAGCTGAAGGAAGACCGGCGCGATGATGAAGTCCCTCGGCACGACGACCATCGCGACATGGAGCATCAGGAGCGCCCCGGCCAAAAGAAGCACGTTGACCCGGCCGGTGCGAAACAGGCCCAAGGCGCCGAGAGCCAGGACAAGGCCGTAACAGCAGAGCTCGGGGAACAGCGTCCAGAGGGAGCCGTTGATCGACTCCGTCACCGGCAGCCCGCGCAGGACATCGCCGACGTTGGGCTCGGTGATCCGCACCCCGGCGTCATGCCAGACATAGCGCAGGGCGGATGAGACGTCCCACGGGCCGGCCGCGGGGTTGTGGCGGGCGACCAGGGGGGCAATGCAGAAGGCCGTGAACACCAGCGCGAGGTAGAAGCCGGGCAGGATGCGAAGGAGCCGCGCGCGGATGAAGCCGACCGCGTCCGCCCTTAGGGCGAAGCTTCGCGTCACGAGGAATCCGCTGATGCCGAAGAAGCCCGTGACCGCGAAGGGTCCGGCGTTCGTCTGCATCTTGAAGAGATGGGCGAAGCCGTCGTCCCCGAAGCCGCCCACTTGGTAGGCGTGCCCGTACACGACGAGGACCGCGAGCAGGAGGCGGATCAGGTCGAAGGCGTTGTCACGTCCCGCTGGGGAGGCATTGGCGTTCACGGCGTGAGGCTGCGGCTGGATTCCCCAGTTGAATCGCCACTCGGGGCTTCAAAGGCAACAGCGATCGGAATATGGGAATTTACACGGCCAGCCGTTCGGCTCAAACGGTGGGCTTGCCCCGAGGCCGGCCAAGAAACCCCAAGACCAGGAACCACGCCATGACGCCAACTATCCGCCTGCTTGCCCTGTTCCTTTCAATCTCCGCCGCGGGCGCCCTGGCCGCCCCCGTGGAGCCCGTCCCCTACAAGGTGCCGCTCGCCATCGCCGATTCGGTGCACCTCTCGGACCTCTCGCGGGTCCGCATCGATGGGTGGCTCGGCAACCGCATCGACGCGAACGAGCGCAGCCGCCTCCTTGTCGTCGACACGGTCCCGCTCCTCGCCGGCTACATCAAGAAACCCGGCGAGCAGGAGTGGATAGGGAGCACGTCGGCAAGTGGATCGACGCGGCGACCCTCGCCTGGGCCTACAGCGGCGACGCCGCGCTCAGGGCAAAGATCGACCCTGTCGTGGCGGAGCTCATCTCGACGCAGGAGCCGGATGGTTACCTGGGGACCTACGCGCCCGACAAGAGGTTCGGGCTCTACAAGGGCGCGGATTGGGACGTCTGGTCCCACGCCTACAACATGATCGGGCTCCTCACCTATTACCGCTACACCGGCGACCAGAAGTCCCTCGACGCAGTGCGCCGCATGGGCGACCTGCTGATCGCGACCTTTCCCGCAAAGAAAAGCATCCTCTCTGCGGGCACCCATGTTGGCATGGCCGCGACCAGCGTGCTTGAGCCCGTGGTCGAGCTGTACCGCGTGACCGGCGAGCCAAAGTACCTGGCCTTTGCGAAGTACATCATCAGCTCGTACGACGAGCCGGGCGGCCCGGCCATCGTGAAAAGTCTTCTCGAGGGCCGCGGCGTGGACAAGACGGCGAACGGCAAGGCCTACGAGATGCTGGCGAATCTGATGGGCATCTGCGACATGGCTCGCGTGACGGGTGACCAGCGGCTGCTGCGCGCGGTCACGAACGCGTGGGGCGACATCGTGAGCAACCGCCTGTACCCGACCGGGACGGCCAGCATGTTCGAGCACTTCCCGCAGGACCACGTCCTGCCGAACTCGACCGCCGACGACGTCGGCGAGACGTGCGTCACGACGACCTGGATCCAGCTCAACCTGAAGCTCCTTGAGGTCACGGGCTCCGCGCAGTACGCCAACGAGGTCGAGCGCTCCCTGTACAACCACCTGGCGGCTGCGCAGAACCCGCGGGGCGACGACTGGTGCTACTACACGGGCCTTGAGGGCACGAAGAAGTACGACAAGGGCATCACGTGCTGCCACTCGAGCGGCCCGCGCGCCATGGCGCTGGCCCCGACCGCGGCCTATCTCCAGGGCGCGCAGGCGCTCTACGTCGACACCTTCGAGACATCGCGGGCCGACTTCTCCGTGGACGGGCACGAGGTGACGCTGTCACTCGACTCAGGCTTTCCAAGGGAGGGGCGGGAGACCCTCACGGTGCACGCCGAAGGCGGCGCCTTCTTCTCCCTGCGGGTGCGCGTGCCCGACTGGGCCGCGCCGCTGCGCATCGAGGGGCGCGACTATGCGGCGGGATGGGCCGAGATCCCGTCCAAGGGCTGGCGGGACGGCGAGAAGCTGCGGATTTCCTACAGGCTCGGCGGACGCGTGATCCGGGGAGAGTACGCCAATTATTCAAGGTCCGCGTACGGCTGGGGGCCCTTCGTCCTCGCGGCGGACTCCAGGATGAACCCGAAAGGGGACGCGCCCGAGTCCCTGCAGATGGATCCGAAATTCGCGCCGACGCTCGCGGCTTCCTCTGGAGATCTGGTCTTCCTAGCAAAAGCCAGGGGCCCGTGGGACGCGGACGACCAGCCTGTGAGCCTCGTTCCCTTTGCCGATGCCGGATCGACCGGCGGCAGCTACGGGATCTGGCTGAGATCGGCCAACTAGGCTGGCGCGGCTACAGCTGCGACAGGGGTTTCCAGTAGTTGTTCTCCCAGCCCTGGAAGAGGTGGTCGTAGTGCCCCTCGGGGAAGCCCGTGTGGTCGAGGAGGACCGTCGTGCCGTCGCCTGAGGGCACGAGCTCGAAGCGGACTGTGGAGTAGATGCCCGGACCCCAGCTCTTGGGGCGCCACGACTGCACGATCCTCCGGTTGGGGACCAGCTCGACGTTGCGGCCGGTGATGTACTTGCCGAAGAGGGAAATCACGCCGCCCTCGAAGGAATCGATCTCGGCTGCCAGGCCCGTCATCTTGGTAAACTTGCCGGAATGGGTGAGCGCCTCGTAGACCTGCTGCGGCGACGCTAAGAGCTCACGCTCCTGGTGAATGGCCGTGCGCCTCTGGTTTTCCTCGGCGATGGAGATGGTGTTCATGGTCCGTTTCCTGGGCGTCGTGTCCTTAAGGGTGGGGTAGGCTTGCATCCCCACTGGGACCCTGGGCACCCGACATGGGTGTCGCCCCCACGGGACGAACTCACGGGCGAAATGGTAACGGCACCGTTACGCGGCACGGGGTAATCCAAAATAAAATAGAAGGAAGACTGGCAAGTTTGGCTTCTATGATAATGCTGAGCCCGTGGATAAAACACCCAAGAACGCCCAGATTCTGGAGATGGCGGTAACCGAACTGTCGCTTGCGACCGCCCAGCTGGTGCGTCGCCTGCGCTCGGTGGCGGGCGCAAACGACCTCGGCTGGACCCAGCTCGCGATCGTGAGTCGCCTCGACAAGGAGGGTCCCGCGACGACGGCCGAGCTCGCGAGGGCCGAGTCAATGACCCCCCAATCCATGGGGGCGACCCTTGCCGCGATGGAGAAGGAGGATCTGGTCGAGCGCAGGCCGCACGCGACCGACGGCCGGCAGATGCTCTATGACCTTACGGCCGAGGGCCGGGAGGCGAGGCGCAAGCGCAGCGTCGAGAAGCGCGAGTGGCTTTTGGCGGCCATGGCCAGGCTCACGGCGGAGGAGCAGCGCACCCTCATCCAGGCGAGCGCCCTAATCCGGCGCCTTGGCGAATCCTAACGGGTCCGGGGCGCGTCTTACCGAGCCCAGACAATCAAACTCCATGAACTCCATATCCATCGATCCCCTTACCACCGCCCTCGTCGCCATTGACCTCCAGAAGGGCATTGTGGGCATGAACGTCACGCCCCACGCGGCCTCGGACATCGTCCAGAGGACCGCCCGGCTGGCCGCGAGGTTCCGCGAGGTCGGGGGCACCGTCGTCCTCGTGCGCGTCACCTTCCAGCCCGACTCCAAGGACTTCCTGAATCCCCCGTGCGACGCCCCGTCGCAGTTCAGCCCCTCCTCGTTCCCCGCGAACTGGGCGGACGTCGTCCCGGAGGTCGGCCAGAAGGAGGGGGATATCGTGATCACGAAGCGCCAGTGGGGCGCGTTTCACGGAACGGAGCTGGACCTGCAGCTGCGCCGCCGCGGCGTGAAGACGATCGTCCTCTGCGGGATCTCGACGAACATCGGTGTCGAGTCCACGGCCAGAAGCGCCTTCGAGCACGGCTACTCCCAGATCCTGGTCGAGGACGCCATGGGCAGCCACTCCGCCGAGGCCCACGCCTTCGCGGTAAAGAACATCTTCGTGCGCATCGGCAACGTGCGCACGACCGAGCAGGTGCTCGCCGCACTGGCCACGTGAGCTGGGCGGGCCGCGACTCCTTCCGGGCTCTTCGGCACCGCAACTTCCGGCTCTTCATATTCGGGCAGGGCATCTCGCTCGTCGGCACGTGGATGACGCGGCTGGCGACGAGCTGGCTCGTCTACCGGCTCACCGACTCAACCTTCCTTCTTGGGGTCGTCAGCTTCGCGAGCCAGATCCCGACCTTCATCATCGGCCCCTTCGCCGGAGTCTGGCTGGACCGCTGGAAGCGCAGGGAGGTGCTGATTGTCGCGGCCATCCTTGCCGCCGTCCAATCCTTGGCCTTGGCGGGCCTCACCCTGGCCCACAGGATCACGATTACGGAGATCCTGTTCCTCGGCATCATGCAGGGCCTCATCAATGCCTTCGACGTGCCGGCCCGGCAGTCTTTCCACATCCAGCTGGTCGGCGGCAAGACAGACCTCGGCAACGCCATCGCGCTCAACTCCGCCGTCGTGAACGGAGCCCGGCTCCTGGGGCCCGCCCTCGCCGGAATCACCATCGCCGCCGTGGGCGAGGGCTATTGCTTCCTGATCGACGGCCTTAGCTACCTGGCCGTCATCGCGTCCCTCCTTGCGATCACCGTGGATTCGGCCGCGGTCGGGAAGGCGGGGCGAGGACTCCTTGTCCAGCTGAGGGAGGGATGGAGCTACGTCTCCACATTCGGGCCGATACGCACGGTGATGATCCTCTTTGTCATCATCAGCTTCGCCAGCGTCCCCTACACCGTCCTCATGCCGGTCTTCGCGACAAAGATTCTCCACGGCGGCCCGCACACCCTCGGCTTTCTCTCAGGCTCGGCGGGCGTCGGCGCCGTGGCCGCCGCCCTTGGGCTGGCGGCGAGGAAATCGGCGAAGAACTTCTACCGCGTCATCGCGACTGGCTCGGCTGTGATGGGCATTGGTCTAGTCGCCTTCTCATTCTCCACGAACCTCTGGCTCTCCCTGTTCCTGATGGCGCTCACGGGCTTCGGCATGATGCAGGAGTTCGCGGCGAGCAGTACGGTGATCCAGATGCTGGTCGAGGACGACAAGCGCGGGCGGGTCATGAGCTACTGGACCATGGCTTACATGGGGGCCAGCCCCTTTGGGAGCCTCGTGGCGGGGAGCCTGGCCCCTGTGATCGGGGCGCCCGGGACAGTCATCCTCTGCGGGTCGGGCGCCCTCGCCGGCGCACTGTGGTTCTGGCTTAAGATTCCCAGGCTTGGGACGATCCCCGGACCGGCTGGATTCGCGGACGTCGGGACGAAGGTCTAGCGGATTCGCGAAAGTAGTAGCGCCGCCGAGGATTTGTTTCGTAGCGTGAAAGACCGCCGGGCGTTGGCCGCGGCGGAGTACCACCTCAAATGCCGGGAAATCCAGAGCATCTTGTCAGTCGACGCCGGGTGATCTCGGTGGCCGGGCTCGGTTCGCTGGTCCTTCTCCTTCGGCCTTCGATCCTGGTCGGAGCCACGTCTGACCCCGGCGACGAACTTGAGCCGCAGCCTTACTTTGCCGGCGTCGGGCGCGCCGTGGCGGCGATGGCGGACCTGGGCGCCCCATTGTCCCTTCCGGACGCAGCCCGGATCGCGGCCCTCTCCCTGCAGGCGGACCCGTCTGCCGTCAGGCAGGCCGAGTCGATCCTCGGCCGGTACACGCTTGCACGGCTGCGCATTGATCGGGACGGCAGGGTCCACATGGCGCAGGGGGATGCGGAGAGGAACCTCGTCGAGCAGGGTTGGAGCACCTTCCTCGTGCGCGTGGAGAACGCCGCGGGCGAGAAGGCTGGCTTCGAGGTGATCCAGAACGGCTACAAGACACCGGGCCAGATGCTGGGGGGCTTCTCGCTGGCGCAGCGCGCCTTCCTGATGGACACGGTCAACAAGGCGCCCCTGATTGAAAAGATGTGGCTCATGGCCCAGCTGCATGGAACCACGCCCATCAGCCGGTACGGGATCGAGATCCCGGTGGTGAATCTTTCGGGCTTCCCGGTCGAGTACCAGTTGCTGACGCTCTTTAGCAGGGACAGGGGGAAACGCAGCGCCAAGCTCGTCTTCACGACCTACCCGGAGGCCAAGGCCGGGGCGACGACATCGACGCTCTTCGACTTCAACTGTTTGCCGACGCGGGATGTCTTCCTCGCGATTAAGGACTCGGACGGCAGGGGCTGCGTGGCCTCCCTCACGATCCGGGACAAGTTGGGCCACGTCTACCCGCCGCAGGCGATGCGCATCGCCCCGGACATGTTCTTCCAGCAGCAGGTCTACAGGGCGGACGGCGAGAACCTGCGCCTTCCCAATGGCGAGTTCACGATCGAGAGCAGGCGCGGACCGGAATACCTGCCAGGCGTCCAGACGGTGGTGATCGGCGCGGTTTCCGGCATGATCGAAGTGAAGCTCGAGCGGTGGATCGATCCGGCCAAGTGGGGCTGGTACTCTGGCGACACCCACATCCACGCCGGCGGCTGCGCGCATTACCAGGTGCCGACCGAGGGCGTGTCGCCCGAGACCATGATCCGGCACGTGCGCGGTGAGGGACTCTACATAGGCGACATCCTCTCATGGGGCCCGAGTTGGTACTACCAGAAGCAGTTCTTCACGGGGCACGCCGAGAGCCGTCCCGCCACGCTCGAGCATCCCGAGCTCCAGGCCGCGAACAACGCGAGCCTGCTCGCCCGGGCGACCCCGGAGGATTCGCTTAGCACGCTTCGCTACGACGTCGAGGTCTCGGGGTTTCCCTCGAGCCACGCCGGGCACCTGGTCCTCCTGCGCCTCAGGGAGCAGGACTACCCGGGCACAAAGCTGATCGAGGACTGGCCCTCGTGGAACCTTCCCATCCTCAAGTGGGCGAAGCAGCAGGACTCGCTCGGGGGTTACGCGCATTGCGGAAGCGGCATGTCCGTAGACTCCACGGACCTGCCGAACTACGAGATCCCGCCGATGGACGGCATCGGGACCCAGGAGGCCATCGTCGACGTGACCCACGGGGCGGTCGACTTCCTCTCCGGCTGTGACACGGAGCCCGTGGCCGAGCTCAACGCCTGGTACCACATGCTCAACTGTGGCTACCGCCTGGCCATGATTGGCGAGACGGATTTCCCGTGCCTTTCTGCCGAGCGCCCCGGGGTCGGCCGCAGCTACGTGCGCTTGGACGAGCTGCCTGAGGGTGACGCGGGATACGAGGCCTGGATACGAGGACTGCGGCAGGGCCGGCTATACTGCGGTGACGGCAGGAGCCATGTGCTTGGCTTCGAGGTCGAGGGAAGGCGAAGCGGGGAGGAGGACGTCGCCCTTCTCAAGGCAGGGCGCGTGAAGGTGAAGGCGCTCGTGGCTGCGCGCCTCAACCCGCTGCCGACGGCCGAGACTGAGGCCATCCGCAATTCGCCCAGCCGGGGATGGCATCTGGAGAACGCGCGGATTGGCGACACGAGGACGGTCGAGCTCGAGCTGGTCGTGAACGGCGTCCCGGTGGCTACGGCAACGATCGTGGCTGATGGCACGCCCAGGGAAATCTCCTTTGAGCCGATGATCGCGGCCAGCTCCTGGCTCGCGCTGCGCATCATGCCCTCCGTCCACACCCACCCGGTGTTCGTGGCGGTGGGAGGGATGCCGCTTCGCGCTTCCAGAAAGAGCGCGCGGTGGTGCCGCGACTGCGTCGACAGGGTCTGGGAGGTGAAGTCGCCCTTCATGCGCGAGTCGGAGCGTCCGGCCGCAGCCGACGCCTTCGACCATGCGCGGCGCTCCTATGAGCGGATCGAGAAGGAGAGCGTGGGCTCATGAGACGTGCGACGCTCGGCCTTGTCCTCCTTCTCGGCGTGGCCGCGTCGGTCATGGCCGCCGAAAACCGGGCGCAGGCTCCTGCCCGCCTTGTCGTCACCATCAATCCCGAGGGAAGGGTGAGCGTCGTTTCAAAAGGGGAGCTGCCGGCCACCGCGCCCCGAGGCGTGCCTTTCGCCATCGAGGTGGAGATCGTGAACCAGGGCTTCATCACCGGGCAGCTTGAGGCCGGGCTCGCGGGAAATGCCCCGGCGGGCGCCTCACTCGGGATGGACCGGATTCCGCTGAAGGGGACGCCGAGGGAAAGCCGCACGCTTCTCGTCACCTTGGGGCGGGCGGGCACGGCAGACCTCACGATCGTGTTCAGGATCAGGCACGGGATCCCGGATTTCGGGGGGCTTGACCGGATCCATATGCTCTTTCGCGGGGTCTAGAAGCACATGGAATTCCAGGACGACGAACTTTTGACGTTTGAAGCGGAGGGCGCCCCGCCGCTGCCCGAGACTGCGGAGGAGGGTTATCTCGAGCGCGACGGGGCGCGGATCTGGTTTTCATCCCATGGGACGGGAAAGCCGGTGATCCTGCTCCACGGCGGGCTGGGCCACGGCGGCAACTGGGGCCACCAAGTCCCTGTCTTGGTCGAGAGCGGCCACCGGGCGATCGTGATCGACAGCCGCGGGCACGGAAGGAGCACGCGCGACGCGAGGCCCTATACCTATGCCCTCCTGGCATCGGACGTCCTTGCCGTCATGGACGCGCTTGGGGTCAACAGGGCCGCCATGGTCGGCTGGAGCGACGGGGCGACCGTCGCGCTTGTCCTGGCGATGAACTCGCCGGAGCGCGTGCAGGGGGTGTTCTTCTTCGCGTGCAACATGGACGCCAGCGGCGTGAAGCCATTCCAAGCCACTCCCGCGCTCAACCGCTGCTTCTCAAGGCACGGCAAGGACTATGCGCGCCTATCGGCGACGCCGGACGCCTTCATGAAGTTCGTCGAGTCGGTGAGTCACATGATGAACACCGACCACAACAGCACCCCCGAGCAGCTTGCGGCGATCTCGGTTCCCGTGGCCATCGTCCAGAGCGAACGGGATGAGTTCATCAAGCCCGAGCACGCGCAGTACCTCGCAAGGACGATCCCGGGCGCCGAGTTCATACGGCTGGACGGCGTCAGCCATTTTGCGCCCCTGCAAAGGCCCGCGCGGTTCAACGCGGCGATTCTCGGCTTCCTGGACCGTCTGGACTCAAAGGCCTAGCCGCCGAGTTTCAGTGCACGGCCGGGACGTTCCCGGCTGGGGAGGAAAGCAGAAGAAGATTGGAGGTCACTGCGGTGAGCGTGATCGCAGCGATAAGGACGAAGCCATAGAGGAATCCGACCAGGCACATCTTCATGAATGTCCTCCATGCTCCCTCGCCGTAGAACGAGCGCAGTGCCCGGTATATGAGGCACGCGCCGACGACGAAAGCGACGGTTCCGAGGAGATCGGCCAGAGGGACGGAAACCACGCGGACCACGGTCTGGACCAGGATAGTGGCGAGATTCGCCATGAAGTAGAATGCCTGGACGTGAAGGGCGAAGATCAGGTGCTCGACATAGACTCGCCCGCTGTTGCGGTAGGCGAGCAAGAGGGCGGCCGCCAGGAACGGCAGGCAGAAGAAGAGAGCCGTGGGATAGAGGTGGTTCAGCTCCTTGCCGACCTCGTCCTGGTTCTCGCTCCTGAATCTGCTGATGAGCCCCAAGATTCCAGAGTCGCCCGCGGCCAAGTCCTTCGCGACCAGGTCCACTTTGCCTTGGTCCCGGGATCTTTCGAAAGACAAGAGGGGCTGCTGCAGCAGGAGGCTGCCGGCGAAGAAGAGGAAGCTCGCGAAGATGTAGAGGCGCAGCGGGTGGATGTACGCCACGCGCCTTCCCGCGACGAACTCGCGGGTGAGGAATCCAGGCCTCGTGAACAGCCAGCGCACGCTCCTGAAGAACTTCCCGTCGAAGTGGAGGAACCCCTCCAGGGAATCCTCGATGATGGGGCCGAGCGAGCGGTGGTAGTCGATGTCGTGCTGGCCGCAGCTGGAGCAGTAGGGACCCGAAAGCGGCGAGCCGCAGTTTTGGCAGTGGGATCTTCCGGCACTGGAGTGGCCTGACATCCGGTCATTGGTACCCGCCAGCGCGCACTTCTCAAGCTTGGCTCTTGTGGCGCGGCCGATGCTCGCCTGTATTGGCGCCACGATCCGGCCGCATGACGCGGCCGTCCCGGAATGAGAGCTCCCTTCGCCAAAACGTGATCAGGCTCGTCGGAATCCTCGTCATCGCGGCGGGCTTTGCTTTCCGCCTTAACACGCTCCTTGTGGTCCTTACCTCGGGGATAGCCACCGGCCTCGCCGCCGGCATGTCATTCAACGAGATCATGGCGGAGTTCGGGCGTCTCTTTGTCGCCAACCGCTACATGACGCTCCCGGTCGTCATGATGTTCCCGGTGGTCGGGCTCCTCGAGCGGTACGGGCTTCGTGAGCGGGCGGAAACCCTGATCCGCAAGGCGGCCAAGGCAACCGCCGGCCGGATCATCCTCACCTATGCCGGGTTCCGGGAAGTCTCGATCGCCCTTGGAATCAGCGTAGGCGGGCAGGCCAGCGTGGTGCGTCCGATCCTTGTCCCGCTGGCCGAGGGCGCCACCCACGCCCGGTACGGGACCCTGTCCAAGGCGATGTCGGTCCGCATTCGGGCGTTGGCGGCCGCATCCGAGAACCTCGGCACATTCTTCGGAGAGGACATCTTCATCGCGGTGGGCTCGATCCTCCTCATGAAGAGCTTCTTCGATGGCCTGAAGATCGACGTGAGCGTCTGGGCCATGGCGCTCTGGGGCATCCCGACGGCCGTTGCCGCGTTTGCCGCGATGGCGTGGCGCACCCGCGCGCTCGACCGGGCCATTGCCCAAGAGGCGGCGGCCGGTGGACGGAAGCAACCATGACCCTCCTCAGCCTCAACTCGTTCTACGCCGTGGGAGGCGCCTTCATGCTGGTGAACGCGGGCTGCGTGGCGGTCGACAAGGAGCACGGCAGCCGCTGGACGACAGCTCTCTTCTGGTCGCTCCTTGGTCTGAGCTTCGTCCTTGGCGGGTCCCTGTCGCCCACGGCTGTCGGCTACATGGTGCTCGGAATGGGCGCCCTTGCGGCTGCGGGCAAGATTGAGAAATCCCGTGCGCGGACCACCACGAAGGAGGAGCGGATCGAGTCCTCCGGGCGCCTTGGCAACCGGCTCTTCGTGCCAGCGCTCGTCGTGCCGGTGACGGCGGTCCTGGGCACGCTCGTCCTGGGCCACGTGCACTGGAGGGGATACTCTCTCGTGGATCCCGCGTACCTTTCGATAACGTCGGTCTGCATCGGTGCCGTCCTGGCCCTTGTCATCGGGTTGCGGCTGACCCGTGCGCCGATCAGGGCGCCCATAGTCGAGGGCAGCCGCCTCCTGCAGTCCGTTGGATGGGCGCTCATCCTGCCCCAGGCGCTCGCCGCCCTGGGAGGATTGTTCTCCAAGGCCGGGGTCGGGGTCTTGGTGGCCAGCCTCGTCGAGCGGTCGCTCCCGACCCAATACCCGACCGTCGCGGTAGCGGCCTACTGCCTCGGGATGTTCCTCTTCACGATCTGCATGGGAAACGCCTTCGCCGCGTTTGCGGTCATAACCGGCGGCATAGGGGTTCCCTTCATCGTGCAGGCACACGGCGGGAATCCTGCTGTCATGGCGGCGATCGGCATGCTCGCCGGCTACTGCGGCACGCTCGTGACGCCCATGGCGGCAAACTTCAACTTGGTGCCGGTGATGCTCCTTGAGCTCGAGGACAAGAACGCCGTCATAAAGGCTCAGGTTCCGATCGCCCTGGCGCTCCTCGGATTTAACCTGCTTCTCATGGAATTTTGCGTTTACCGTTTCTGAACGCGTGAATCCCAAGCTCACACCCGCTCTCGCGTCGAAGTTCTCCGCCCTGGCCCTGGCCGGCGTGCACCGCGAGTGGCCCCACTCCTACCAGCACCTTGCGGGAAAGGCCTCGGAAATCACGACGCCCAAGCGGATGCACCCGGCCTTCTACGGCTGCTTCGACTGGCATTCATCCGTCCATGGTCACTGGACGCTGGCGAGGTTGCTCAGGCTCTTTCCCCATCTGCCCTCCGCCCCCGACATCCGGAGGGCGCTCAACAAGAACCTTACCCGCGCGAACCTCGCCGCCGAGCTCGCGTACTTCAAGGGCGAGGGACGACGCTCCTTCGAGAGGCCGTATGGATGGGGATGGCTCCTGGCCCTCGCCGCGGAACTTCAAATGGGAACCGACGCCGACTCGCGCAGGTGGGCGGACGCGATCAGGCCCCTCGCGGAGTACATTTCAGAGAGCTTCTGCATCTTCCTGCCCCGTTTATCCTATCCCGTCCGATCAGGGGTCCATTCGAACACCGCGTTCGGAATGACACTGGCGTACGACTATGCCGTCCTGGCCGGCGACGGCAGGCTTGAGAAGGTGATCAGGTCACGCGGCCTGAAATTCTTCGGGGCCGACCGCGATGCGCCGGCCTCATGGGAGCCGAGTGGCGAGGATTTCCTCTCGCCCTCGCTCACCGAGGCGGACCTGGTGTCCCGGATTCTCGGGCCCGCCCAGTTCAGGGTCTGGCTCTCGAAGTTCATGCCGGGCTTGGCCACGGGCCGGCCGGCGAGCCTCATGAAGCCGCCGATCGGCTTTGACCGGCGCGATCCGCGCCAAGTCCATCTCGACGGGCTTAGCCTCAGCCGTGCTTGGGCCTTCAACCGCGTGGCCGCAGGGCTGAATCCCAATGCAAAGGTTCGCGAGGCATCCGGGCGGCATATGCGGGCGGGACTCGCGAGGGTATCCAGCGGCGACTACGCCGGGGAGCACTGGCTCGCCTCGTTCGCGCTTTACCTGCTGACCGACCAGGCAGCCTAGATTTTACCCCATGAAATATCCCTCTAGGAGTTGGATGCGCCCATTTTCGGCACTGGCCCTGGCCCTGGCGTTGGCCTCGGCGTTTCTATCGCTCCCGGCCTTGGCGGGGGCAGGCCCTTCAAAGCCCATCTCGATCTACATCTCATGGGCCGCGCACGACGAACTCTCGGACAACGTCCCATTGGACGAGAACCTGGCGATGCGTGAACTGGACGCGGTCTCGAAGCTCAAGGCTCAGGGGGCCCAGTTCGACTACTTCCTCCTGGACATGGGCTGGTTCGACGCGGATGGGGGCTACAGGGAATTCAAGAAGGGACGGTGGCCCCACGGCGCCGAGGGTTTCCTTGCCGCATGCCGCGAGCGGGGTGTGAAGCCCGGATTCTGGTTCTCGACGAATGTCTGCGGCTGGACGACGGCCAATGCCTGGATGAAGCCGTTGCCGGAATGGGAGGAATCGAGGGGCGGATATCTGAACCTCCAGGCGAGCCTCTACCAGGGCGGCTTCCTCAGGTACCAGATGGAGACGATGCAGCAGTGGTACGACCGCGGCGTCAGGCTCTTCAAGTTCGACTTCGCGAATCTAGGCGCGGCACCGGCCTCGGAAATCGCCCGCCTCGGGGAGGCCGAGGTCGTGCGCCTGAACACCGAGGCGTGGCGCAATGCGCTTGTCGCCTTTAGAAAGCGCAATCCAGAGGTCGTCCTGATCGCGTACAACGGGTATGGCGGCGACACGGGCGACTCGGGTGTGAAGTTCAAGAGCAACATCGACCTTCGCTGGCTCGACGCCTTTGACTCGCTGTACTGCGGGGATCCCAAGCCGTCGGACGTCCCAAGCGCCAATTTCTGGAGGTCGCTCGACGTCTACAGCGACGCCATGGTCTTCCGCTACGTGAAGAGCGGCGTGCCGATCTCGCGCGTGGACAGCAGCGGATTCATGATTGGCAACACGGGCACCTGCTATCGTCGCGGCAAGGCTGCTTGGAAGGGGATGCTGATTCTGTCGGGCGCCCGCGGCGGACTGGTGAACACCTATTACGGCGACTTGGCCCTTCTCGATGAATCGGACCGCGCATGGTTCGCGAAGGCGCAGAATCTCTATCTTCCGCTCCAGGCTGCGGGGTCGGTCTCGCTGTTCGGTGAATACCCGGGTGCCGGCAAGCCCTACGGGTTCGTTGGGAAAGGCGTCCAAGGCTCGGTCTTCACGCTCCTCAATCCCGGGGCCGTGGCTGCTGACGTCGAGCTGCCCGCGGACGCGGCTTCCTCCGGCCGAGTCCTTTTCTCCGATGCCGGCGGCACGCCGGTGTTCAACGGCCAGAAACTGCACCTCGGGCCCGGCCAGCTGGCAGTCGTCGGTACGGGCGGCTACGCGGATCCCAAGTGGGACCTCGGCCGGGGCAACGACATGCTGGTGCCACGACGCTCCGAGGAACTGGTCATGACCAATGTCGTCCACGGCGCCAGGTCGGTTTCAGCCTCGGTCCTGCCGCCCTCATCGGGCGTGCTGCGGATCATGTGCAGCCAGACGAAGAGTGACGGACATCCCTGGCGCATCACTGGCGGGGCGCCGCCCTCGGGTACACCCATGGGCAAAATCCTCAAGCTGAAAGCGGAACAGGGAGGCCGGGATATCCCGCTTGAGCGCGACACGGACCGCCAGGTCTGGAGCGGCCTTTCGTGGGCCGTTGGCGAGGTTGACGCACAGAATCTTGTCCCCGGGGTGCCCGTAAAGATCACCTATGCGATCGAGGATCCGAAGCCTGACTCGGGTGTCGCGGACGTCAGTGCCTACGCCGTCACGTACTAGAGCCCGGCGCTAGGTCGACTTCAGATAGGGATGCCGGCCAAGGAGGACCATCAGTCCAGCGGCCACTGCGGTTAGACCGGAGACAACCAGGAACGGGACTTCGTAGCCGCCGGACGCCTCGCGCAGGCGCGTGATCGCGTACGGCCCGATCCCGTTTCCGATTGCTATCCCAACTGCGAAGAGGGTCGCAATCTCGCCATAGGCCCGCATCCCAAAGTACCGTGCGACGAGGTAGCTGAGGGCGTCGACCTCCGAGCCAAGGGCAAGGCCGGTCACGACGATGCAAAGGGAAGAGAACCTGACGCCGAAGATGGCCAGGGCGGCCGCGGCGACGGCTGCAAAGAAATAGACGGCAGCGCAGACCGGCGGCGCCCGGAAGCGGTCAAAGACAAATCCCGACGCGAGGCGCCCCATGAGTGAGGAGACGCCGAACAGCCCGAGCTTGGCCGCGGCCTCGGCGCGAGTGAACTTCTGGTCGGTGAGATAGGGCACAAGCGAGATCATGAGCCCGTTCGTGAGGAGCGACATGAGGAGATACGTGACGCCCTGGTACCAGAAGATCGGCTTGCGAAGGGCCTCGCCCAGCGTGAGGCCCACCTTCGGCGCGTCGTCGGGACTGGCGGACCTGCGGTCCTTCTCGAAGAGGAGGAAGTACGCGAAGGGGAGGGCGGTCAGGACGACCAGCCCCAGGAAGACAAAACCCGAGCGCCACCCGACACGGTCCACCACCAGCTGCAGCACGCGGGGGCCGAAGATCGATGCGAGGGCGATGCCCGAGCCCATGAGGCCGAGTGCCCGTCCGCGCCCGCCCTTGAACCAGCCGTTCACCGCCTTGCTGTAGAGGGTGACGATCGTTCCGCCCCCGAGGACCGATGTCGCGACAGCCCCGGCGTAAAGCATCCTGATGTCGCCCCCGAGAAGGCTCAGGCTTGCGATCGCCCCTGCGAACAGGGGGATTGATATGAGCGCAACGGGGCGCGCTCCAAAGCGGTCGATGAGCACCCCGGCGACGGGCGTGATGCAGGCCAGGGCCCCCATCTGCCACAGGCTCCAGAGGCTGATCTGGGAGCGGGTCCATCCGAACTCGCGGGAAAGGGGGTCCGTGAAGAGCCCGATCGCGTAGTTCGGTAGCCCGGTGACGCAAAGGCTGACGCCGATCATGGCCGCGAGCAGCACCTTCCATCCGTGCCTGAACTCCGGCATCGCGGACCCTGACGGGCCCGCGTGATCGGGACTAGAGTGGCTCATTGATCACCTTAACGACCTCGCCGGTCTCGGACGCCTTCTTGATGGCCTCGTAGAGCACCATCGTCTTGTAGCTCTCGT
>DASRSJ010000037.1:0-7461 GCA_035656555.1 Opitutaceae bacterium | reverse complement strand
AGCCAATGGCGGTCCGGGACCTTGACAGCCTGCCGGGGCGGTTGAAAGTGGATTCTTGTCCCGCGAGGAAGGTCCCGACGACTGCACCGCGGCAGTCCATGCCCGTAATCAAACCCAGCTGTATTCGCGACCTGAAGCTTCGCGTTAACCTGGCCGACGTCGTGTCCCGGGTCGTGGCCCTGAAGAAGGCCGGCGGGGCGAAGCTGAAGGGCCTCTGCCCCTTCCACAACGAGAAGACCCCCTCCTTCAACGTCGACGCCGAGAAGGGCTACTACAAGTGCTTCGGCTGCGGGAAGGCGGGCGATGCGATCACCTTTGTGCGCGAGACCGAGCAGCTCTCCTTCACCGAGGCCATCGAGGCCCTGGGCCAGCGCTTCGGAATCCCGATCGAGTACGAGGAGGGTTCCGGGCCGTCCAAGGAGGAGCGCTCGCTCCGGCAGGAGCTCTTCGACCTCCACGACGAGGCGGCGGCTCACTTCCATGACTCCTTCAAGGCCCAGTCGTCCGCGGGCGAGTTCATGCGCGCCTACTGGGTCAACGAGCGGCGCTTCACCCCGGAGCTGGCCGAGGAGTTCAAGATCGGCGTCGCGGCCTCCGACGGCGGCGGCCTGGGCGCCGCGATCATGAGGAAGAAGTATTCCGAGGACGCGCTTCGCCAGTGCGGCCTCTTCTTCATCCGGGACGACGCCATGATCACGGTCGGGGCCCTCAGGCCCCGCTTCAGGGGACGCCTCATGATCCCGATCCGCGACCACCAGGGCCGCGTCGTCGCCTTCACCGCGCGGCAGACCAAGCTGACGCCCGACGATGATCCGGCGAAGGAGGCGAAGTACGTCAATTCTCCCGAGACGCCCATCTTCACCAAGGGAAACCTCCTCTTCAACCTGGACCGGGCCAGCAAGGCCGTCGGTGACGGCAAGCCGTTCGTGATGGTCGAGGGACAGCTCGACGCGCTGCGGTGCTGGTCCGTGGGGCTGAAGACCGCGGTCGCGCCGCAGGGAACCTCGATCACCGACGGGCAGCTCTCGCTGCTCAAGCGGTACAAGCCCCAGGTCGAGTGCTTCTTCGACAGCGACAGCGCCGGGCAGAAGGCGTCGCTTCGCATGCTGCCGATGGCGCTCAAGGCCGAGATCGAGGTGCGCTTCCTGACCCTCGAGGGCGCGTCGAAACTGGATCCCGACCTGCTGTTCCTGGAGAAGGGGCTCTGGGCGTACGAGGACGTGCGCAAGTCCTCGCTCTCGGCCATGGCCTTCGCATGCAAGGCGTGCCTTCCCTCCCCCGCGAGCGCCTCGTCGGAGGAGCGCTCCCGCGCGGCACAGGCCGTATTGGCCATCATCGCCGCGGCGGAGAGCGAGATCTCGCGGGCCTCGTTCATCAACGAGGCCGCCGCCCTCCTCCAGCTGCCCGCCCACGCCCTCCAGAGCGACCTGAGGCGCCTGGTCGGGCGCCAGGAGCGCAACGCGCCCCCTCCGAAGGCCCCGACAGCCTCGGAACTCCCCAAGGCCCAGGGCGCCGTGGCCCCGGAACACGACCTCCTCAGGCTCTGTCTGCACTACGAGGAACTGGGACGCCCCATGAGCTCGGCCATACCCCACGACTGGATCGACCAGAGGCTTCCGGAGGGGGTGCTCCTCAACCGCTTCCTGGGGGAATTCGAGAACGGGAACTGGCCGGGCAAGGACCACCTCGAGGAACTTACGGAAACTGATCATGAAAAATCACTTGTGGCGTCACTCCTCTTTGACGTCCCGCGAGCGGATGATCCGGCGAAGGCCGCCAGGGAGGGAATTCACAAGCTGCGGACAAGGGTTTTGGGGGGCCGGATTCGGCAAATTGAACTTGCCTTAGCCAACACCCCATCGGACTTTAACGATGACTCATCGTCTCTCCTCAGGGAATTCCGTGATCTGCAGCGCCAACTCCGGCAACCGGTACTTTTGACCGAGGTCGGCTGAGCGCTGCATTCGCCTGTCCCCCCACCTAATTTCATGCCTCGCAAAGCCAAACAAGCCGACAGCCACCACTCAGAAGCAGTAGAGAATGCCCTCGCGCACGCCCCAACGGCGACTGCCGAGGGTGGCGACGCGGCAGCTCCCGTGGGCGGAATCAACGAGAAGATCCGCCAGCTGATCCGTCTTTCCAAGGAGCAGGGCTACCTGACGTTCGACGACATCAACGAGGCGCTGCCCGAGTCGATCGAGAACCAGGAGGAGATCGATAACGTCCTCTCCATCCTTCAGAACCTCGAGATCGAGATCCTCGAGCCGGACCAGGTCGAGGACTACAAGCAGCGCCAGGAGGAGGCCGAGGAGGAGGAGTCGAGGACGTCGCAGAACGACATCCTGGACGACCCGGTCAGGATGTACCTCAAGCAGATGGGCCAGGTGCCGCTGCTCACGCGCGAGCAGGAGGTCGAGATTTCCAAGAGGATCGAGAACGCCGAGCTGAAGGCCCAGGAGGCCCTCTTCCAGGCTTCCGCCGTCGGCGGCTACATCGCGGTGCTGGGGGCGAAGCTCCTCAACCGCGAGGAGCGCTTCGACCGCATCGTCATCGACAAGAAGATCGAGAGCCGCGACGCGTACTTCCGCACGCTGCCCAAGCTCGTCGAGACGACGCAGAAGAACGAGGAGGGCACGAAGGAGTCCTGGATCGAGCAGTCGAAGGCCCGCAACGAGCCCGAGCGCAAGAAGGCCCTCTCAAAGTTCCGCAGGAGGGAGACGGCACTGCGCGCCAACTTCTCGAAGTTCTTCTTCAAGCTGAAGGTCTACGAGGAGTACCTGGAGCAGCTGCGCCCCATCCTCGAGGAGATCGAGACGGTGCAGGTCCAGCTGGACCGCGCGAAGCACCCGAAGACGAAGAAGGACGCCGCGATCGACACGCGCGCGATCCACGCGCGCCTTCGCGCCATCGAGCTTCAGCAGCGCATCACGCCGAACCAGCTGATCGAGGTCTTCCACCAGACGATGACGCACGTGCGCGAGGCGCACCGTGCGAAGACCGAGATGGTCGAGGCCAACCTGCGCCTCGTGATCTCGATCGCGAAGAAATACACGAACCGCGGCCTCTCCTTCCTCGACCTGATCCAGGAGGGCAACATGGGCCTCATGAAGGCCGTCGAGAAGTTCGAGTACCGCCGCGGCTACAAGTTCTCCACCTACGCGACCTGGTGGATCCGCCAGGCCATCACCCGCTCGATCGCCGACCAGGCCCGCACCATCCGCATCCCGGTCCACATGATCGAGACGCTGAACAAGGTGATGCAGGTCCAGAAGCAGCTTCTCCAGGAGTACGGCCACGAGCCGACCCCGGACGAGGTCGCCGACGAGATGAACCTGCCGGTCGACCGCGTCCAGCAGATCATGAAGATGGCGCAGCAGCCCATCTCGCTGCAGTCGCCCGTCGGCGACGGCGACGACACGTCCTTCGGCGACTTCATCGAGGACAAGTCGGCCGAGAACCCCTACGACATGACGGCGTACTCCCTCCTCAGGGAGAAGATCATCGACGTCCTGGACACGCTCACCGAGCGCGAGAGGCGCGTCCTATCGCTTCGCTTCGGGCTCGTGGACGGCTACAGCCGCACGCTCGAGGAGGTCGGCAAGCAGTTCAAGGTCACCCGCGAGCGCATCCGCCAGATCGAGGCCAAGGCCCTTCGCAAGATGCGCCACCCGACGCGCATACGCCAGCTGCACGGCTTCTTCGACGCCGAGCAGATCGACAACGCCCAGAACCTTTTGAAGGTCGCTGCGTCGCTGCGCCCGCCCCGCTCGTAAGGCTATCAGGAACGCACTTGCTTAGGCCCCGTTTCGGAACCACATTACGCCCATGAACTCCCCCCATTTCCAATTCGCCGGACTGATCCCCACAGGTGGCGGCGAGTGGGTGCTGATTCTCCTGGTCGTCCTGCTGCTGTTCGGCGGCACGAAGCTCCCCCAGCTCGCCAAGGGCCTGGGCCAGTCGATGAAGGAGTTCAAGAAGGCTTCCAAGGAGGACGACACGGTCGCCCCGGCCAAGGAAGAGCTGAAGAAGTCCGACTCGCAGGGGACGAACTAGTCCCGCGGGCCGGCGTGCCGGGCCATGCCCGGAATGTGTTTTGTCTAGGCCTTGGGCTTTGATGCCCTGACGTGCAGGAATAGCGGCGCCATCCGCGTGTCCGCCACCATGGGCTCTGCCAGCGCGACCTCCGGGCTCGCGAAGGGCTCGCGGAACTCGTCGATCACAAGCCCCGCTCCGCGGATGAGCGCGACCCATGCCGAAAGTGTCTTGTGGAACCTCGGCACCCGGAACGGCGCCACCCTGAGTCTCTCCTCCGGCGGGAGCTCGGAGAACCACCACGTGTCGACCTTGCCGTCGATGTTGTCGAAGTACCGGCCGACCTCGATGCCGCGCACCGTCCCGTCGGGCTCGCGAAGGACCTTGCGGTGGGGCGGCACGAAGCACGGGTGCAGGACCGAGAACTGGAGGAAGCCGCCGGGCTTTAGCACCCTGCGGATCTCGCCAAGCACGCGGTCCTGGTCGGGCATGTCCATCAGGCACATGAACGCGGTCGCGAAGTCGAAGGAGGCGTCGGCAAAGTCGAGCGCCATGCCGTCCCCGACGCGGTAGTCGATCCCCAGCGGATCGGACGTCTCCATCTCGCGCGCGTGGCGCACGAACGTCGGCGCGATGTCGACGGCCGTCATCCGCGCGCCAAGCCCGGCAATCGCGCGGGTGTTAGAACCCTCGCCGCAGCCGACGTCGAGTCCCGAGAGGCCCGAGACCGAAGGCAGCATGTCGAGGAAGGCGGGGGTGTTGAGCGCGTCCCGGTACTTGTCGTAACCCGCCCGGGCATGGCGCGTCCACGTCTCGGCGTTCGCTTCCCAGTGATCGGCTACTTCCTTCGGCGTCATCGTGGTCTTCGGGCGGACTGGCAGAGACGAGGTTTATCGGGGGCCGTCAATGCCCATCAGCCAAGCTATTCCGAGACCGAGGGATTCTCGGTCAGCCATCCGCGGAACTCGCGGATCTGCTGCGCCGTGCCGAGGACGAGGATCTCGTCGCCCGACTGGAGCACCTCGCCCGCGCCGGGAGTCAGGATCCGTTTCTCGCCGCGGTGAATGCCGGCCACCTGGACCCCGTGGCTCGCGGCCGGAGAGATCCCGCCGAGCGCCGTGCCGTGCACCCGGCTCCAGGCGGGAATCTTGATGGCGTCCATGCGCACCTCCTCGAAGAGCGAATCGCCGTCGAGCTCGTTCGTGACGGCGCAGAGAAAGGCCTTCCCCGCCTCGACCTGGCTGTTCGTGCCCATGAGAAGCACGCGGTCGCGGGGATACAGGACGGCGTCGGGCTTGGGCAGAGGGATCATGAATCCCTGCCGCTCGATGCCGACGATGGAGCAGCCGAACTTCGCCCGCAGGTTCGTCTCCGCGATTGTCTTGCCCTGGCAGTCGGCCAGGTCCGGGAGCGTGCAGTCGATCATGTGCAGGTCCCAGTCGGGATGGCGCCCGAGCCACGGCGCCGACGTCGAGGAGAGCTGCGTGTCGGAGGTCTGCATCATGGCCTTGAGCTCCACCTCGAGGACGCAGTGCAGGTAGATGAGACGGCGGCGAAGAAGGATGACGCAGAGGACGGCGACGATGCCACTCGCCAGGAGGAGCCAGCGCGCGGTGTCCTCGGCCGGGACGACGGCGATCATCCAGACCGTGAGCACCGAGGCGACCACGGCCTTGATGCCCGTCTCGATGATCGGGGCCAGCTGCTGGCCCTTGGGGTGGCGCGCGGTCGATACCTGAGCGAAGAGGAGCGCGAGGGCCGAGCAGTTGCGCCAGATGGCGACCAGCGGCGCCACTACCGCGAAGGCGAGAAGCGTCCAGAAGACGACCTGAGAGCCGTACGGGAACATCCAGTCGTGCCCCAGCCATCCCTCGATCGTCGCATAGAGCTCGCGCGAGAAGACGAGGACGCCGCTGACGAAGAGCATCTCGACCCCGATCTGGGCGAAGCGCCTGCGGCTCAGGCTCCAGAGGGGATTCCTGCGGCTCTGGCGCATGAACCTCTCGAACCAGTCCTGGTAGTGGGCGAGCCAGTCGTTGATCCATCCCGGCTGGCCGGTGATGATGCTATTCGCGATGCGGTTGGATCCCCTGGCGAGGAACGGCATCGCGAGCGAGGTCAGGAGCGAGACGCCGACCGCCAGAGGGAAGAAGTCGGACGGGACGACGGCCGCGCCGACGCCGAGGAGCGCGATGACAAACGAGAACTCCCCGATCGGGGTCGCCATGAGGCCGGCGCGGATGCCGTCGCGCGCGGGGACGCCGATGGCGCAGAGGGAGACGCTGACCGCGAGCATGCGGGCGATGATCGTGAAGACGGAGACCCCCACGATGAGGCCCGCGCAGCCCACGAAGGCCGCCGCGTTGATCTGCATGCCGATCGCGACGAAGAAGACGGCGCTGAAGACGTCGCGCATCCCGTGGAAGACGCGGTCGACCTGGTGGACGTGCGGCGTCTCGGCCACGATGATGCCGAGGAGAAACGAGCCGAGCGCCAGGGAGTAGCTGGCTTTCTGGGCCAGCATGGCCAAGCCGAAGAGGAGCGCCGCCAGGCAGATCGTCTGGAGGTCCTCGTTCATGGTGATGCTGACGCGCTTCAGGAGCCGGGGCACGAGGATCATGCCGACGATGCTGACGACGGCCATGAAGGCCCCGAGGTGCAGCAGCGTCTCCCAGACGTTCGAGGCATGGCTCGCGTCGGAGCTGCCGAGCTGCACGACGGACTCGAGGAGCGCCAGCATGACGACCGCGACCACGTCCTCCAGGATCGAGAAGGCGGCAGCCAGCTGCCCCGCCCGCTCGTGGTTGAGGCCCGTGCCCTGCAGGACCTTCGACACCACGGTCGAGGAAGAGATCATGAGCATGCCCGCGAGGAAGAGGCCCTCGGTCGAGCCCCACCCGAGCGCCGCCGCCAGGAGGCGCGAGAGGTAGTACATGGCGAGCGCCCCCAGGACGACGGCCGCCACGATCGGGAAGCCGAAGCGGCGCAGTTTCCTTACGCTGAGGCGCAGCCCGATCGAGAACATGAGGAAGACCAGGCCCAGCTGGGCCAGGGTCTCCACGCGGCCCGCATCCTTGACGAGCGAGAGGGCCGGCATTCCCGGGCCAAGGAGTATGCCCGCCCCGAGGAAACCGACGATGGAAGGCAGGCCAAGCTTCTGGAAGAGCCACCCCACGGCTCCGGCCACGACGAGCATGACGGCCAGGTCTTGGATGAACAGTATTCCGTGCATGGCCTCTTTTCCCCTACCCCATGAGGGTCGTCCCGCCCCCCGCCAGCGGTCAACCATAAGCCGCGTATTTCCCTCGTTGACAGCTGCCTGCGCAGACCATTCGATTCCGTCGGCGGCAACGCCAGCGACCTCCAGCTCCCACCGCAACAAGCCCACATGGCCAACCTTTTCGGTTACTTCTCCAACGACATCGGTAT
>DASRSJ010000036.1:0-21888 GCA_035656555.1 Opitutaceae bacterium | reverse complement strand
GGCTCCTGCTTAGCGAACTCCATCTTCGAAGCAACCTCCGCAAGGCGGTCCCTGAGGATCTGGTCCTCGTCCTGCACGCTCTTCCTGTACTGTGCGCCCTCGGTCACCCGCTCGGAGAGCTCCGTGCTGATGACGAAGGTGTAGCCATCGCGAACGAAGATCGCGTTGCCTCGCTTTGCGACCGCCGGCTCCTTGGCGGTTCCGAATACGGGCGGCACGTCGAACATCGAGCCGCCGGGCAGCAGAACGTAGGCGAAGAGCGTGCCGTCCAGAAAGTCGGCCGAGTACCCGGCGCTCTCGATATGCGTCCCGGCGCAGAACCGCTTGAAATCGGGCAGCACGTAGGTGCCGAGGAAATAGATCAGGTAGTCCTTGTTGCCGCGTGTGGAGAGCTCCCACTTGAGCGTCGGATCCTGCTTGAAGGCGCCGACCGTGATCTGGAGTCCGAAGTTATCTCGGAAGGTGACAACGTTGGCGGTGTCGGTAACGGAGCCGCCCAGCTCGGCTAGGACCGGCACTTTTATCTTGAAGACGCCGGTCGGGGAAGAGTACTCGCCGTTATTCACCGACCCCTGAAGCGGGGCACTCTCGGTTTGGGCGACAGCCGGCACCACGGAGGCCAGAAGGAACAGAGAAAGAGCTCTGAGCATTTTCAGTGTCGAATAGTGGTCCACGGCAGGGGTTGTTTCAAGCAGACCTTCGATTTGCCGAAACGAGCCTTATCCAGGTTGCAACGGGTATGGTTTCGGCCCTCACAGTGCTTGAGAAGCCATCGGCCTGGAGAAGTTCCCGCCATAGTTGCTCCCGGTCGGGGATCTGGTCGCGGATGATGGCGCCGATCTGCTTGCGCCTCTGCTGGAAGCAGCGCCTGACGACTGCCTTGTCCTCAGCCGAGAAGATGAACGGCTCGGGCTTCCTCACGAGATGCATGAGGGCAGAATCTACGTCGGGGCGGGGATGAAAGCACGCGGGGCTCACCTTGTGCCCGGGAGCGATGTCGTAGGCGGCCTGCAGGAATATTGAGATCGCGCCGAAGTTGCCGCCATCCGGGGCCGCGCCGTAGCGGTCTGCGGCCTCCTTCTGGAGCATGAGGACGAGCCGCGAGGGCAGGACGCCGGAAAGGACCGAATCCATCCAGGGCGTGGAGATGGCGTAGGGCAGGTTCGCGACCACCTTCGCGGCGGCGATCCTCTCCTGGGGCATATTGGCCAGCGGCAGCTCGACGGCGTCGCCCTCCACGAGATGGAGTCTTCCGGGGTGGCGCGTGACAAGCCCCTCCTCAAGGTGGGCGTGGAGCGTGCGGTCGAGCTCGACCGCCCAGACTTCGGCTCCTGCCTCAAGAAGCGCCTCGGTGAGTGTCCCCAGCCCAGGGCCGACCTCCGCGACGGCGTCTCCAGGCCCGATCTGCGCAAGCTCGAGCGACTTGCGCACGATGTTGCCGTCGACGAGGAAATTCTGGCCGAGAAACCTCTTTGGCGAGTGACCGAGCCTCGCGAGGAGCTCGCGTGTTCCGGTGGGAGTAAGCGCCATCGTCGGCAGCGCTAGGCGGCGTGGAAGGAGGCGATAAGGGCCGAGGGATCGGCGCAGCGCATGAGCGCCTCGCCGACGAGGACCGCGTGGGCGCCAGCCTTGCGGACGCGGGCCGCGTCCTCGGGGGTATTGATGCCGCTCTCGCTGACGGCCACCACGCCCGAGGGGAATTTCGCCATCAGGCGCTCCGTGAGGCCGAGGTCGGTCTTGAATATGGCGAGGTCGCGGTTGTTGACGCCGATCGCCTGGGCGCCGTGCGCTGCGGCTCGGCTTATCTCATCCTCCGCGTGAACCTCGAAGAGCGCGTCGAGCCCGGCGGCCTTCGCGGCGGAGGCAAGGGTTGCGATCTCCTCGTCGGTCAGGGCCCGCACGATGATCAGGATGGCGCTGGCGCCCGCCTTGCGGGCTTCGAGCACCTGGACCGGGTGGACCATGAAATCCTTCCGAAGGCAGGGGATTGCCAAGGCGGGACCCTTCATGTGGGCCGTCACGCCGCTCAGGTCATCCAGTGTCCCGCCAAAATACTTGAGGTCCGTCAGGATCGACATGGCATCGGCGCCGGCCGAGCGGTATGCGGCCGCCTGGTCGATCGAGGAGGCGCCGCTCTTGATGTCACCGGCCGAGGGCGAGCGGCGCTTGATCTCGGCGATGACCGCCAGCTTCCCATCCTTGCGCCGTAGCGCCGCCACAAACGGGCTTGGCGCCGGGAGGGACGCGTTCAGGGCTGTGAGCTCCGACTCGGGTACGGGCCTGACGAGGGGCGCTATTTCCCTGCGCTTCCATTCCATGATCTCGCGGAGCTTGTCTTGCACTCACATCACGAAACATACCCCGGGCGCGAAAACCAGACCAGAATCCTTGTCAGGCCCCTCCAAAGGGGCACATCCTACGCCCCAATGAGCGCCATTGAGGAACTGAGGCACACGATAGCGAGGCTTCGGGGTCCGGGCGGATGCCCCTGGGACCAGGAGCAGACCCACCAGACGCTGACCCGCTGCCTGATAGACGAGTGCAGCGAGCTGCTGGACACCATCGACCGGCTGGACCTGCCCCACATGCGCGAGGAGCTCGGCGACGTGCTGATCCAGGTGATCTTCCACGCGCAGCTGGCCGAGGAGGCGGGGCACTTCAATTTCGAGGATGTCGCGCGCGAGGTGAACGAGAAGCTCGTGCGCAGGCACCCTCATGTCTTCGGCGACGGGCACCTGGACACCTCCGACCAGGTCCTTGTCCAATGGGAGCAGATCAAGGCGACGGAGAAGAAGGCCGGCCCGGCGAGGTCTGGGCTCTTCAAGGAGCTTCCCCCGCAGCTGCCTTCGCTCATGTTCGCGGAATCCGTCTGGAAGCAGCTTGGAAAGAAGGGCCTGAGGGAGCTCTCCGGCGCCGACAAGGCGCGGGTGGGGGAGCTGGCCTCGGGCCTGGATGATGAGAAGCTCGGGCGCATGCTCTTCGAGCTGGCCGCCGCCGCCCAGTCGAGGGACCTCGATTCAGAGGGCGCCCTGCGAAGGCATGCCGCCGGCCTGATGCTCCATGTCGAAGGACGCGCCCAGGAAAAGCCAGCCACCGCCTGACGACGTCATTGCGTCGTGGTGGCAGCCTTTCGGCGACTACCTCGCGCTTGAGCGGCGGTGTTCGGCCTACACGGTGCGCAACTACCGCGGCGCTTTCGAGGACTTCTACCGCTGGCTCGTCGACTCCAAGCTTTGGTCCAAGGGAATCGATGGCCTGGGCACCCGCGAGATCCGCGACTTCGTCATCGAGGCGCAGAGGAGGTACGGGAGGCGGACGCTGCACAACCACGTCTCGGCGCTGCGGGCGCTTTGCCGGTTCTGGGTCGCGAAGGGTCGCCTCAAGCGGAATCCCTTCACCGGCGCCCCTCTGCCTAAGCTTGAGAAACGCCTCCCCCAGTTCCTAACCGAGGACCAGGCGAAGGCACTCCTGGCGAGCCCCCAGGTCCTTTTGCAGAACGAAGGCTGCGACGCCTTCACGGCCTGCCGGGACCGCCTTGCGATGGAAATTCTCTACGGGGCGGGGCTCCGCGTCAGCGAGCTCTCAGGCCTGAACTACGGCGACGTGGATGTCGGCGAGGGTATCGCGAGGGTGCTCGGCAAGGGCCGCAAGGAGAGGGTGTGCCCCTTGGGAAAGGTTGCCTGCTCGGTCCTTATCAAGTTCAGGGATGAGTTCTCGACAGCAACCGGAGCGAAGGACCCCGTCCTCGTGAACCACGACGGCTCAAGGATGACGGTGCGCGCCGTCCAGCTTATGTTGAAGCGCCATCTGGCCCTGGCCGGCCTGCCGCTCGATTTGACGCCGCACAAGTTGCGGCATTCCTTCGCGACTCATCTCCTGAATGCCGGGGCCGACCTGCGCATCGTGCAGGAGCTCCTGGGCCACGCCCAGCTGGTGACGACGCAGGTCTACACCCATGTGGGCATCGCGCGCCTGAAGGAGGTTTACAACAAGGCCCACCCCCGGGCCTGAAGGCTACAGGCCGAGCCGCTTCGTGGCGCCGTTGCCCGAGGAGTCGTAGAGGGTGACCTCGACGGACGTGGCGCCGGAGAGCTTTGCCAATGGCAGCTCAAGGACGAAGGTTTCCTCCATGCCGTCGAGGATCCCGTCAGTCGGCTGCTCGACGATGTCGTGCTCGCCGTTGTTGAAGCTGAATTCTGCGCTGTCGAGGATCGAGAGGGCGTCGCGTCCACGGATGGTGACGATAAGGTTGCCGCCGGCGCGCTTGACCGAAGCTTCCTCGACGGCAGGGGGCGTATGGTCGACGATCAGGTCGTCGGTTTCGAACTCCACGGAGAGGCGCTCGCCCTCGGGGCGGGGCGCGGCCTCCTTGGCCACCAGCCTCGTGAACCAGGTGCCCTCCTGCAGGTGGAGGGTCTCAAATTGGACAAAGGCCTCGGGGCTTTCCACAGAGAGATCCGTCCACGTGGGATCCCCCTCGTGCCGGATGGAGAAGGTGTAGAGCAGGTTGTCGTTGTCCTGGTCGTTGATCGTCCAGAAGGCGACGCGCGTGCCGGGGGAGGCGATGATCTGGCTGCCGAGGAAGCCGGAGCGCCGGTGCTCGCCGTCGCCTGACTGCAGGAGCTGGCCCACCGTTGTCACGACAGGCGAGGGCATTTCCGGCGGCACGACTATGGCGAAGTTTGGTGTCAGCAGCCGGAAGTCCTGGAGGACGGGCCGGTGGTCCTGCGTGAGGAAATAAAGCGAGCCGTGGTCGAGCTCGACGGTGGGGGAGGCGCCCGCGGGAAGGGCGACCTTGAACTCCGCGTACCGGCCAGTCGGGACGGTGGCGCGCCAGCCGTCGCCGTCGGACATGGGCGACCATGCGCTCCATCCATCCGTTTCGGACGAGCTGTTGGTGACCCTGACCGAGAGGGAAACCTTTGCGGGGTCCGTGTCGCGGAGGCGATTGAACCGGAAGGCGCCGAGCCTGGCTGGCGTGCCCAGATCAATCCGCTTTGTCTGGGCCGTGCGCGCCGAGGAGGCGCCGAAGTCGAGGAAAGCGAAGCCCGGTGAGTTGTTGCGGATGGCGAAGAACTTCCCCTTTGCGCCAGGGACGGGCTCAAGGGCATTCAGCTGCGAGGACGTGCTGCCCGAGTAGGTGATCGAGTTGCGGGTCTTCAAGTCGAAGCCGGAGACCTCGCCCATCTCTCCTCCCGCGATGACGATCGTGTCGTCCATCCGGGACATGCGATAGAAGGCGATGCCGCTTCGTGTCGTCAGGGTCTCCGGGAAGCCCTCCGCTGAGAACCACTTCAGGACGCTCCTGCCCGGGAAGTGCTCGACCTGGGCTCCGTTGTTCAGGATCTCAACCGTGTTCTGCTTCGGGCCCGAGCCCGAGCTTCCCTGAATGTTCGGGCCGCCGGGGTTCGGGGTCGGCGCGTTGGCCACGACGGGCATGTTGGAGTCGCCGGCACTCGTCACCTGGATGCTCGCCTGGACGGGATGGATCTCGCCACCGGAATAAACGATGGCGGCGAAGTATCCGCCCGCGGCGTCGGGCAGCAGGTCCGTCACTTCCGCATCGCGGTTCTCGTCGGCGATGTAGGGCGATCCGCCGTCCGGGGGAAAGAGGTACACGTTGCCCTTGGGCGCCGAGCCCGCTGCGATCTGGCCGTTTGAGAGCCGCACGATGCGGCGTAGATTTCGGTCGCCCGCCTCGCCGAAGAGCGTCACGCCGCGGGCCTCGAGGGCCTTGGCATCCGAGAACCTGTCGGGGGAGACGCCGGCCGACGCCAGCTTTGAGAGATCGACCCTGTAGATGCGCCCGGGGTTTCCCGTGGCGACCAGCGCCGTCTTTGAGTCGCCGAGCAGCACGATGTCGAAGATCGAGTCGACGGGCAGGCCCGTCCTAGCCGTAATCTTGCCGCCTTTGACGATGTAGAGGCCGCCGTTCGGGGAAGTGCCCGCGAGGATCGCCCCTGAGCCGATCGTCTTCAGCGCATAAACCTGGATATCCCCGATCTTGGCGACGTCTTTCGACGAGAAGGTGCCGGCCGTGTAGTCGGCGCTGACCTCAAGGATTCGTCCACCCGGTCCGCCTCCGACAAGCCACTTTCCGTCCTGGCCGGGCTCGAGGCACCAGAGGAGCTCGCTCGGGGCCTTGCCCGCAAGGTCGGTCAGGACCGGTCCCCAGATGAGGCGGCCGTCCGAGCGCGTGGCGAGGCCATGGAGGTCGCGGCTGGGCACATCCCGGTAGAAATCGACGTCGGTCTTCTTTGAAAGTGGGTCAGCCGACAGCCGCGCGGCAAGGGCCATGAGGAGGGCCGCCGAGAGCGAGCACCGGAGGAGTGTGTGGGATGGCATCGGGAGGCGAGAGGGGGGTTATTCGACGACGCGAACGGTCTTGTGGAATTCAGTGAATGAGACCTTCCCCTGGAGAACTCGTGTTTCCCAAAGTGGGACAAGCGCGTCCCTCTTTTGGTAACGCTCCGAGTCAGCCTGGGCCGCGATGCGCTCGATCGAGGCGGGTGCTTCCGGCGTGGAGGAGGCCTGGTCGAAGAACAACGCGGACTTCTCGACGACCGCGACACTCAGGCCGTCCTCGGGCCGGCTGCTCCTCATGGCCTCAAGGTAGGCGTCGAAGCTGCGCAGCTGCCCCGGGCGGAAGGTGTGACTGTGGCCGGTCAGTTCATCCAGGAGGCGTCCCGGTGCGACCAGGACCTCGAGGGTCTTGCCGGTCCAAGAGGGATCGACCGGGATATCCACGGTGCTCGATTCCTCGGATCCCTGGTAGTTCCTCCAGCCGAGCGTGACCTGGAAGGTCTCGCCCGCGTGCACTAGGGATCGGGACACCTGGAAATGCTCCACGGTCACTGCGGGATTGTCCTCGAGCGGCTCGATCCTGAACTCCACGGACTTTGGCTGGGTCTTCTCGAAGGGATTCTGGAGCTCTGCCGTCAGGTTGATCAGGAACTCGAACATGCCGTTCTGGAAACCCTGCTGGCCCGCGTAGACCGCGTCGCGCGTCACCTGCTGCGTGGGGGAGAAGCTGACGGTGCTGACGACGCGGAATCCCTCGGAGGGTTCGTTGTCGTTGGAGCCGGTCAGCCCCTCGACGACGCCCGTCAGCATGATCATCGGGGCCACGTGGATGTCGCGGATGACCTGGAAGTGCAGCGTGCGCTGGGCGACGCCCTTCCGCTCCTCGACAACCCTTACGTCGGTCATCTCCGGGCCGGGCCCGAGGGTTCCTGAGATCGCGGAGAGGCGGTCCTGCGTGATCGAGCCGATCACGGGGCCGACATTCGCGACCTTGAAGGACTCCAGGGTGGAGGGAAGGATCGCGACGATCTCGGCCGAGCACATCGGGAACTGAACGTCGCCCAGGCTCAGCATCGGATGCCCGAAGGCAGTGATGCGGTTTCCGTCGACGCGGGAGACCGTGCCGGTCCCGGCAAGGGAAATGTCGCCTGTCGTGAGCGCCACTGAAACCGCGTCGCCCGGCTCAAGAGTGGCCGGCGTGCCGGAGGGCGTCGTCGCCCCCTCGCTGTTGCCGCCCAGGGCGACGATGCCAAGTCCCAGCGCCTGGAACTGGGGGGCCATGATCTCGGCCGTTCGCGGGGAGACTCCGCCGAGCGCGAACACGGGCTTCATCGCCTGGAAGGCCTGTCCCTTGTCGGACTCGGCCACGGGAGTCGCCTCGGCGGCCGCAGGCTCGATCATTGGGGACGCAACGACCCTCGAGGACACCTGAGCCATGTCGGCCGCGGGCGTGAACCCCGCGTACCTCACGGTCTCGAAGCGCTGGAGCTGGTAGCTCAGGGCGCCGGCGAACTTGCCGTCAATATAGAGGGGGCTTCCGCTCATCCCGGCCACGGCACCCATGTCCTGGACCCTGGGATCGGTGAGCTTGCAGAGAATGATAGACTTGCCGGGACCCAGGACATTCTGCATGACCCCGGTCACCTCGACCGTGAAGGGCTCGGGCTTCGTGCCCTCGAAGACAGTCCAGACCTCGCCGTGCTGGCCTGCCTTGACCTCGGAAATGGGCATGGCCTCCGCGTTGATGGGCTGTGCAGGTGAGTGATTGGCGAGAGCCGCCAGGAGGCAAAGGGTCAGGAAGGTGCGGCCCATCGTGATTATTTGCAGACTATGCCGTGCGCGTGGATTTTGCGAGGCGTCACAGGCGATCAATGACGGATTCCATGATCTCGCAGGCCTTGTCGATTGCCTTGCCCTCGTGGGCCGTGCTGATGAAGGCGGTCTCATAGGCGCTGGGTGGCATGTACACTCCGGCGTCAAGGCAGCCTCGGAAGAACCGCGCGAAAAGGGCGGCGTCGCCCTTCAGCGCCGTCGCGTAGTCGGTCACCGGCACCGGCGTGAAGAAGAGGCTGAACATCGAGCCCGTCTGCGGGACCTGGGCTGCGATGCCTTTCCTGGCGCACGCCCTGGCGAGCGCGTCGCGCACCTGGCGCCCCTGCCTGTCGAGGCCGGGATAGGGATTGGTCTCGTCGAGGAGTTCGAGCGCCGCGATGCCGGCCGCCATGGCGAGCGGGTTGCCGCTCAGGGTGCCTGCCTGGTAGACCGGACCGAGCGGGGCCAGCTTGTCCATGATCTCCGCGCGGCCGCCAAAGGCGCCGACCGGGAGGCCTCCTCCGATGATCTTTCCTAGGGCGGTCAGGTCGGGGACGATGCGCTCGATCTCCTGGACGCCGCCGCGCGCCAGGCGGAAGCCGGTCATGACCTCGTCGAAGATGAGGAGGGCGCCGGAGGCCGTGCAGGCCATCCGCAGGTAGGAAAGAAAGCCCGCTGCGGGGAGGATCAGGCCGACGTTCGCGGGATATGGCTCCACTATGACCGCGGCGATCTGTCCCTTGTTCGCCGCGAAGGCCGCCTCGATAGCCGCGCAGTCGTTGTAGGGGATCACCACCGTCTCGTTCGCGAAGGCCGCCGGGATGCCGGCGCTGTCGGGATGGCCGTGGGTCAGGGCTCCGGAGCCCGCCTTGATGAGGAGGGAGTCGGAGTGGCCGTGGTAGCAGCCCGAGAACTTGATGATCTTGTCGCGGCCCGTGAAGCCCCGAGCGAGGCGGATGGCTGACATCGTCGCCTCGGTGCCACTGTTGCACATCCTGACCTTCTGGATCGACGGCACCATCGCGTGGATGAGCTCCGCCATGCGGACCTCGTAGGGGTTGGGCGTCCCGAAGCTTGTCCCGTTCTCCAGAGCCGCGGCGATGGCCTCCTTGATGCGTGGGTGGTTGTGGCCGTGGATCGCCGGGCCCCACGTGCAGACGAAGTCGATCAGCTCCCTGCCGTCGGCGGTGGTGATCGTCGCGCCCTTGGCGGATTTGGTGAAGAACGGCGAGCCCCCGACGGAGCGGAACGCGCGCACGGGCGAATTCACGCCCCCGGGGATGAGCTTCAGCGCCTTTGCGAAGAGGTCTTCGGAGTTTTCCATCAGCTCACGTACTTCTGCACGATCGGGATGCGCCGGCCCACGCCGAAGGCGAGGGGGGTGATCTTCAGGCCAGGAGCCGCCTGCTTACGCTTGTACTCGTTCAGGTCTACCTTTCGAACCACATCGTTAACGACCCCCTCGGGGAAGCCTTGTGCCACGAGATCCTTCCTCGAGAGGCCCTCCTCGACGTAGCCCTTTAGCACGGCGTCCAGGACGTCGTAGGGCGGCAGGCTGTCCTGGTCCGTCTGGCCCGGGCGCAGCTCAGCGCTCGGGGGCTTGTCGATGCTCGACTGCGGGATCGGCGGGATCCTGCCGGCCCGCCGGGCATCCGCATTGATCCAGTTGGAGAGGGCGTAGAGCTGTGTCTTGAAGATGTCCGAGACCACGGCCAGCCCGCCGCACATGTCGCCGTAGAGCGTGCAGTAGCCGACGGCCAACTCGCTCTTGTTGCCGGTCGTCAGCAGGATGGCGCCAAACTTGTTGGAGATCGCCATCATGATGACGCCGCGAACGCGCGCCTGGATGTTCTCTTCGGTGACATCGTTCATCCTGCCCTTGAACATGTCCTTCAGCGCGGCCTCCGTCGCCTCGACGACGCTTGAGATCGCGATCGTCTCGTAGCGGATGCCGAGGTTCTCGGCCAGGATGCGCGCGTCGTCCCTCGAGTGCTGCGAGGAGATGTCGGAGGGCTGGGAGACGCCGATCACGTTCTCGGGCCCGAGGGCCGCGACGGCGAGCGTCGCGACGAGGGCCGAGTCGATGCCGCCGGAGAGGGCGATCAGCGCCGTCTTGAAGCCGACCTTGCGGATGTAGTCCCGCAGGCCGAGGACGAGCGCCCCGTGGATGTCGGCCATGTCCGACTGCTCGAAGGTGGGGGAGAGGCTGGCCGCCGACGAAAGGGAGTCGGTGTCCGCGACCGCGAGGTCCGAGGCGAAGGCCGCCATGCCGGTGATGACCCGCCCGCCGGCGTCGCTCACGAGCGAGCGCCCGTCGAAGATCAGCTCGTCGTTCCCACCGACCGCGTTCACGTACGCGACCGGGCAGCCGAGCTCGCGCGCGGCATCGGTGACGAGCGTCTGGCGTACCCCCGCCTTTCCGTGGTTCCACGGGCTGGCCGAGAGGTTGATCATCACGTCGCACTTCTGGGTCGCCAGCTGCTTGACCGGGTTCAGGCCGTTGTAGAGGCGCCTCGTGCTGATCATCGGGTGCGTCCAGATGTCCTCGCAGATCGTGATGCCGATCCTGACGCCCTTGTGGACGATGACGGTCGTCTGCACGGCGGGCTCGAAGTAGCGGTCCTCGTCGAAGACGTCGTAGGTCGGCAGCAGGCACTTGTGAGCGACCGCCGCCACCTTGCCGCCGTGGCAGAATGCCGCGGAGTTGTAGAACTGCCGGCCGGTTCCAGAGGCATTGCTGATCACGGTGCCGACAAGCGCCGGCACCTCCCCGATTCCCGCCGCGATCATCTTCATCGACTCCTCAACGTCCGGGACAAAGTGACGCTTGAAGAGGAGGTCCCTTGGCGGATACCCGCAGACGGCGAGTTCGGGGAAGACCACGAGCTCCGCCCCGCGGGACACCAGCTCGGCGTAGGCCTCCAGGATCAGCTTACGGTTTCCCGCTAGGTCCCCGACGGTGGTGTTGATCTGTGCGAGGCCGAGGCGCATGTAAGTGGGTGTAAGGGGTCAGCATGGACCCCCGCGGGTTTTCTTTCAACATATTCGGCAGTCCAGCCTTCATTCCCACGTGCCTTTCCCAAGCCGCCTCATCCTTGCCTCCGCCTCCCCCCGCCGGAGGGAACTCCTGGCCCAGCTGGGCATCCCCTTCGAGGTCGTCGTCTCCGACGTCACCGAGCACGAGGACCCGGACACGGACCCGCGGGTGATGGTGGCGCACAACGCGGCCCTGAAGGCAGACTGGGTGGCCGTCAGGAATCCCGATGCCGTTGTCCTCGGTGCGGATACGACCGTCTTCCTTGACGGGAAGGCCATCAACAAGCCCGGGGACCTGGACGAGTCGCGCTCGATGCTTCGGCGCCTCTCGGGCCGCGAGCACACGGTCTTCACCGGGCTGGCGTTCCGCAGGGTGTCCACCGGCCTCAAGCGGGACGAGGGGGTTTCAAGCCTGGTCCAGTTCAAGCCCTTCGGGGACGATGTGATCGAGGCCTACATCAAGGTCGTAAACACCCTGGACAAGGCGGGCTCCTACTCGATCCAGGACAGCACCGACATGATTGTCGCCGGCTATAAAGGCTCGTTTACCAACATCATGGGTTTGCCTATGGAACTAACGAAACAAATTTTGACCCAGGGCGTCCTACAGGCTTGAATGTACTCTTTTCCGTAACTGATCGATGAGTCACGAGCTTACCGCATCCTCACCCACCGCTGTCCTGAAGCGGTTCTCGGTGCGGACGTTTACGGACCCCGAGGCACGGTCCTCGCTGGTCGGGATCGCCGCGGTGATCCTGGTGCACCTGGTCCTTTTCCTGATTGTGCCGTATCTCCTGCGTAGCGACGCCCTGAGGCAGGGGCCGCGCAAGATCGCCGCTCCCCGGCAGTTCAACATCGAGATATCGCCTGACGCCTTCACGAAGCCGGTGCCCAAGCCGCCCCCGCCGCCGCCCAACAAGTACATCGAGGCCAACCCCAACGCCCCGGACAAGATCCCGGACCAGACGACCAACTTCAGTTCCCAGAACCAGGTGCTCGCCCAGGAGAAGCCGCAGCTGGACCAGCACAACGACAAGCCGAAGCTGGACGGAAAGAAGGACATCAATTCCAACCAGACGGTCAGCGGGCAATTGACCAAGCCCCAGGACTCGGCGCCGCCCGTCCCGAACGTGAAGCTTCCCTCCAAGACACAGTCTTCGCCGAAGCAGGCCAAGGATCCCTTGGCGGGCTTCGAGAAGATGAGCGCCGCCGACGACGGCTTCGGCAGCAACATCGGCAAGAACCCCGACGTCATGAAGCCCGCGGACGAGAAGGTTAAGGGCGTGCAGAAGGCCGAGGTGAACGGGGACTCCGAGACGTCGCAGCCCGCGATCGACCCGAAGAGGCCCCGCGCGAGGCCGGTGCTGCAGAACACCCACACGAGGCCGGCGATCTTCGAGGACAATCAATTTGGCACGAGCAACATCGGTCCCGTTGCCTACAGCGCGAAGTGGAGCGCCTACGGAGAGTACTTGCACAAGATGATGGAGGCCATCCAGGTCCAGTGGGACCGCATCTTGATCGACAGCCACACGGAGCCGCCCTCGAACACGACCGTGACGGTCAAGTTCACGATCGATACCCACGGCAAGATTTCGGAGATCCTGAACGTCGAGAGCACCTCGAGCGAGCAGGGCAAGCAGAGCTGCATCTCCGCCATCACGCTCACCGCCCCCTACGGCGAGTGGACGCCGGACATGATCGCCGTCCTCGGCGACTCGCAGGAGCTGACCTTCCAGTTCTACTACCAGTGAGCGCACCCGACGAAGCCTTCTGGGCGGAGGTCCCTTTCGGCTCGGGGGTGAAGCGGGTCGCGACGGACGTGAACGGACTCGTGGCCCTCGACAAGCCGGAGGGTGTCCTCTCGCACCCGAACGGCTCACGTGACGAGGCCCGCTCGCTGATCCGCGCGAAGTACGACGAGTCCGGCGAGTTCTTCGAATGGCCGACCGCCAGCGGGACGAAGAGGCTCTGGCTCATCAACCGCCTGGATTCCGCGACATCGGGCCTCATCCTCGTGGCGACGACGGACAAGCTGGCAAACGAGATACGGGCGCAGTTCAAGAAGAAGCAGGTCAAGAAGACCTACCAGGCCTTGGTGTTTGGGAAGCCCAGGCAGAAGGCGGAGACATGGACCGACCTCCTCGAGGTGAAGAAGCAGGGTGGCAAGATACGCACCCAGGCCGGGTCCGGCCGGCTTCCCGCGCAGAGCCGCATGTCGATCGTGCGCGCGGGGGAGGGCAACCCGCGCATCTCGCTGATCCAGCTTGAGCCGCAGACCGGCAGGAGCCACCAGCTGCGGGTCCAGTGCTCGAAGCGCGGCATGCCGATCGTGGGCGACCAGACCTACGGCAACTTCGGGGCCAACCGACTTTTCGCGAAGTCGAACGGCTCCAAGCGCATGTTCCTGCACTCGATGGCCACCTCGTTCGAGTACACGTACGCGGGGCGCGAGAACGCCTTCTCGGCCAAGGCCCCGCTGCCCCCCGAGTTCCTGCTGGACGCCTGAGTTCGGAATGGACGCTCGCCCCTGTTTTTGGCAGGGTAACAGACCCTAGATTTCCCCAGCCCGACCATGATCCTACCCAAGTCCAACCGCCTCGCCCCCGAACAGGTAGCCGAGCTCACGGCCATCGTGGGGGAGTTTGGGTGCTCGATCCAGCCGATCGTCGGGGCTGTGCGCACGATCTACGCGATCGTGGGCGACGAGCGCGACGAGCTGATGATCAACCGCCTCGAGGGCCTCTCGTTCGTCGAGAGGATCGACCGGATTCAGTCCCCCTTCAAGCTGATGGACCGGCGCTCCGACCTTGCGACCCACAGGATCCGCATCGGTGGCGTGACGCTCGGCGAGGAGCTCCTGATTGTCGCCGGCCAGTGCACGATCGACCCCAAGAACCCCAATTTCTTCCTGGAGACGGCCGTGGCCGTGAAGGAGGCCGGCGCGCACGTGATCCGAGGCGGCGTATGGAAGCCGAGGACGAACCCGTACACCTTCCAGGGCGACAACAAGTCGATGGAGATCCTGATGGAGGCCTCGCGCCTCACGGGCCTTCCTGTCGATACCGAGGTGATGGACGAGGAGCAGCTCGCCATGGCGCTCGACGCCGGAGTGCAGATGCTCCAGGTCGGCGCCCGAAACGCCCTCAACTATTCGCTCCTGCGCTCGATCGGCCGCGCCGTCGCAAAGCGTGACACGGTGGTGCTCCTGAAGCGCAGCCTCCACATGGGCTCGCTGAGCGAGTTCATCTCGGCGGCCGAGTACATCGCGGCCTTCGGCAACCCCAATGTCGTCCTCTGCCCGAGGGGCACGTCGCCGGCCCTTGACGGCTACCGCAATCACCCCGACGAGAGCATCACGCCCCTCCTGAAGGAGAAGACCTGGGCCCCGGTGATCGTCGATCCCTCGCATTCTGTCGGCAAGGCCTCCTACGTGCCGGCGTGCTCGCTGGCGGCCGTCGCCTACGGCGCGGACGGCCTCTGCATCGAGGCCCACGTGAGCCCGAGCCAGGGTATCGGCGACGACCCCAAGCAGGCGCTGACGCCCGCCGTCCTCGCGCAGACGATCTCCCAGGCAAAGGAAATCTGGTCCCTCAGGCACGGTCCCGTCGCCAGCGCCTAGTCCCACACTCTTATGAAGTCCCCAATCGCACTCGCCCTCGTCCTTGCGCTCGCCGTCCCGGTTTTCGCCGACGGCCCGACCGTCACCGTTCCCTCCTCCGTCGCCGCACCGTCCCCGACGCCGGCGGGCCCCTCGAAGGAGTCGGTCGACAAGCTGCTCTCCGTCATGAACGTCGAGACGATGGTGAACGCCATGCAGAACCGCGCGAACACTGCGGTCCAGGGCGGCATGCAGAGGACGCTCCGCGCGCAGGTATCGACGCCTGAGCAGCAGAAGGTGATCGATGAGCTCTCAAAGAAGATCACCGCCGACATCGCGGCCCAGCTGAGCTGGGAGAACATGAAGCCCCTCTACTCCCAGGTCTACACCGAGACCTTCACACAGGAGGAGATCGACGGCCTCGTGCAGTTCTACCAGAGCCCGATCGGGAAAGTCTTCGTCTCAAAGGTCCCCCAGGTGATGGACAAGACACAGATCCTCATGCAGTCGCGCATCACGCCACTCATGAGGAATCTCCAGAGCGAGGTCGCGCAGTCCGCCAAGCAGATCCAGGACCTGAAGCCTAAGCCCATGCCGACGGCGGTGCCGGCCCCGGCGGCGGTCACGGCGCCGACAACCGCACCCAAGAGCTAGGCCTAGCGGGCCAAGCGATTCCGGCGGGCCATGCCCGACAAGCCTCCAAGGGTTACGCTTCGCCAATGGCGCGACTCCGATCTGGCGGGGTACGCGGAGATGAATGCTGATGTGGAGGTGATGCGTCACTTTCCAAGTACGCTGACTTTGGATGAGTCGAGGAGCTACATGGACAGGAGCCGCAAAATCATCGACGAAAGGGGATGAGGTCTTTGGGCCGTTGATGTCGACGGGAGTTTTGGGGGCTTTACCGGGCTCTCTAAACCTAGGTTCACCTCTCATTTCACGCCGTGTGTTGAGATCACATGGCGCCTGCGCCGGGAATTCTGGGGGCGCAGCATAGCCTATGAGGCAGCTCTGATCGCGGAGAATTACGCCTTCGAAGTGCTGAGACTTCCTGCCTTGGTCTCATTTACCGCGGTAGCCAACAAGCGTTCACGCCGGCTCATGGAACGCCTCGGGTTCACGCATAACCAATCCGAGGATTTTTCGCACCCCCTCCTTTCCTTGGAGAGCCCGCTTAGCCGGCACGTATTGTACCGGAAGATGAGTCCCCGGATTTCCTCGTGGTCCGATTCTCCAGTGAACCAGGAGCTTCGGTGATCAACGTGTTGCCGCGCCGCGATTTTTCCCCACGATATCCGAACACCATGCGACTTCTTACGGCCCTTCTCCTTGTCTGCCTTGTTGCCAGCTGCAAGTCCGTGCCGACGGCGGACGAGCTCGGTCGGGTGCGGGTGGTGAACCGCCACGGCGATCCGATCCAGTACGCCGTCCTGACTCCGGACCTTGAGAACACGCCCCCGGCGCCGCATGCCTACGACGACGATGAGATCAAGCAGCGATCGTCGGATGCGAACGGGGTCTTCCACATCGATATGGACGACTGCATCTGGGAGAGCGACCAGAACTACCACTTCCGGATCCACCGGGCCGGGTACGATGACTTCACGATGGCGGTTTCCAAGGACCTGTTCCCGCCGATGCTTAAGGTTGAGCTCAGGGAAAAGGGCTCGGACGAGCCGACGTCACATTGATCGGCGCCCGATGATCCTTGAGGTCGCGATACTCGAGGTGAGGGCAGGGATGGAGGCGGGGTTCGAACGCGATTTCGCCGAGGCATCGCGCTACATTAGCGCCGCCAAGGGTTATGTTTCCCACGAGCTCCAGCGCTGTCTGGAAAGTCCGGGCCAATATGCCCTCCTCGTAAGGTGGGAGACCCTGGCCGACCACACCGAGGGTTTCCGAAATTCCCCGGCGTACGGCGAGTGGAAACGTCTCCTTCACCACTACTACAACCCGTTCCCGGTCGTGGAGCACTACTCTCCGGTGTTCAGCCAGGCCAGGTCTGCTCTACAATAGGTCCAGCTGGCCGCTGTCCGGCGGCTCGATCGTGATCTTCTTCTTCGGGCGCGCCTGGGGCGAGGGCACCGTGACGCTGGAGTCGTCACCCTCTAGCCGGCTGAGGATCGTCTTGGCCCGCTCGATGACCGAGGGGGGAAGCCCCGCAAGCCTCGCGACCTGGATGCCGTAGCTGCGGTCCGCGGCCCCGGGAACGACGCGGCGAACGAACACGATCTCGTCGTTCCACTCCTTCACGGCGACCGAGAAGTTGCGCATGCGCGGCAGGTGCTTCTCCAGCTGCGTGAGTTCCTGGTAGTGCGTCGCGAAGAGTGTCCTCGGCCCGCGGTCGGGATCGCGGTGGAGGTGCTCGACCACCGCCCAGGCGATGCTGAGCCCATCGTAGGTCGAGGTGCCGCGGCCGATCTCGTCCAGGATAATGAGGGAGCGGCCGGTCGCGTTGTTCAGTATGTTTGCCGTCTCGTTCATCTCGACCATGAAGGTCGAGTTGCCGCGCGCGAGGTCATCGCTTGCTCCGACGCGCGAGAAGATGCGATCCACGATCCCGAGCTTGAAGGAGCGGGCGGGCACCCAGGATCCGACCTGCGCCATGAGGACGATGAGCGCGACCTGCCGGATGTAGGTCGACTTGCCGGCCATGTTCGGGCCAGTGATAAGTGCTATCTGGGCGTCATCGCACGCGAGAGCCGTGTCGTTGGGAACAAAGGCGCGGGAGGCGCCCGAACCGGGATCGACCGAGCGGAAGCCCTGCTCCACGAGGGGGTGGCGGCCGTCGACTATCAGGAGCGACTCGCCTTCGTCGATGTCGGGCCTGCAGTAGCCCCACTCCCGCGCCAGGGAGGCCCAGCCCGCCAGGACGTCCACCTCGGCCAGGGCCTCGGCCGCCTGCGCCAGCGGAAGGGACTGGGCAAGGACAGCCGCAATAAGCGTCTCCAGGATCTCCTTCTCCCGCGCCAGCGCGTTCTCCTCCGCGTGGAGGATCTCGCGCTCCTTTTGCCTCAAGGCGTCCGTCACGTAACGCTCGCCGCCGACCGTCGTCTGGCGCCGCACGTAGTCCGACGGGACGAGGTGCAGGTTGGCCTTTGTTATCTCGATGTAGTATCCAAAATTATTCGTGAAGCGCACCTTCAGGCTGCGGATGCTGGTGCGCTCCTGCTCGCCGCGCTCAAGGTCCGCGAGCCACGACTTGTTGCCGCTCATGAGCGACCTCATGCGGTCGAGCTCCGGGTCATAGCCTTCCCTGACGAAGTTGCCCTCGGAGACGTCGGCAGGGGGCTCGTCCGCCAGCGACGCGCAGAGGAGCTCCCTGAGCGCCGGCAGCTCGTGGATCCGACCGGGGACGGCCCCCGCCTCCGGCCCGATCGTCCCAAGCGCCTGCGAGATCCTCGGCAGCTGAGTCAGCGTGTCGCGGATGCCGCAGAGTTCGCGCGGATTGCGCAGGCGGTTCTGGAGGCGGCCCATGATCCTGGGGATGTCACGGATTCCCGCCAGGAGCTCGGTCAGTTCCGCGAGCTTGGTCGGCTGACCCATGAACTCGCCGACGAGGCTGTGGCGCCGGCGCACCTCGGCGAGGTCGAGCCCGGGTGCCGAGAGCCACCTCTCGAGGAGGCGCGCCCCGGCGGCGGTGGCCGTCCTGTCCATGGCCGAGAGGAGCGAGCCGTCGCGGCCCCCGCGGATGGAGGAAAAGATCTCAAGGTTTCGAAGCGTTGCCGGGTCCAGAAGGAGCGTCTTTGCCGTCCTGTATTCCTGCAGGCCCCTGAGGTTCTCGGGCTTCGCGCAGAGGTTGTCGGTCGCGTAGCCAACCAGGGCGCCCGCCGGCCCAAGGGCCGCATGGTCGTTCTCGAGGCCGAACCCCTGCAGGTTCAGGACCCCGATCGCCTCCGCGACCGCCCTGGCACCGGAGGCCGTCTCGAAACGGTAAGGCGCCATCTCCGAGACGGAGCGGCCCAGGGCAAAGGCATGGAGCGCGTGAAGGCCCGCCTGGTCGTGCGGGGCGGCCTTCCATCGCTCCATCTCGCCCTCCGCGACCAGGAGCTCCGAGGGCTCGAGCGAGGCCAGGACGGGCATCAGGTCTTCGATCTTCGGCGCCGTGGCCACCCGGAACTCGCCCGTCGAGAGCTCGATCCATGCGCAGTGGAGACCCTTCTTGTCGAGCGAGAGGGCGCAGAGGTAGCGGTTCCTCGAGGCCTCGAGCTGGCTTGCGGAGAGCGTGGTGCCCGAGCTCAGGATCCTGGTCAGCTTGCGGCGGACCAGCTTGCCCGGCTGCGCGGGCTCGTCTTGGTCGCATACGGCGACCTTCTTTCCGGCGGCCAGGAGCTTGCCGATGTATCCCTCGGCGGCGTGGTGGGGGAGGCCGGCCATCGGGTGCTCCTGGCGGCGCGTCAGGGTGAGGCCCAGGATGCGCGAGGCCATGACCGCGTCGTCGAAGAAGAGCTCGTAGAAGTCACCCAGCCTGAAGAGGAGGAGCGTGTCCTTCGGCAGGCCACGCTTCACCTCGAAGTACTGCTGCATCATCGGGGTGAGTTTCGGGGCATCTGCCATCCCCACCATTCGATAGGCTGAAATTGAAGAATTCAATGTTGGAGCGGCGCCGTACGTGGCCACCATGGGGATGAGCCCAAAAACCATGATAAAACCCGCCGACAACGCCTCCGTACCCCTGTTCTTCAGGGATCTGGGGGGCGCCGACGAACCGCCGATCGTCCTCCTCCATGGGATGCTGGGCTCCTCCCGCAACTGGCAGACCGCTGGCCGCGAGCTGGCGGAATCGAGGCACGTCTACGCGCTCGACCTAAGGAACCATGGCCTCTCCCCGCACTCTGACACCATGAGCTATGAGGCGATGGCCGGCGACGTCGCAGCCTGGATGGATTCCCAGGGCCTCTCCGAGGCCGAGCTGGTGGGCCACAGCATGGGAGGCAAGGTGGCCATGGTCCTCGCATGCCGCCAGCCCGAGAGGGTGGCGGCCTTGGTCGTCGTGGACATAGCTCCCAAGGACTACGTCTGGCCGGCACACCGGCAGGAGTACGCCGCCATGAACGCCCTGGATCTCTCGAAGCTGGCCTCCCGCGCCGAAGCCGAGGCCCAGATGGAGGCCCTGGTGCCCGACTGGGCGATGAGGAAGTTCCTGACGACGAACCTCGAGCGGGAGACCGGCGGAGGCTGGCAATGGGTCGTCAATCTCCCGGTCCTCACCGCGTCGCTCGACGTCCTTGAGTCCAACCCGATAGCAAAGGAGGACATCTTCGCCGGGCGCACGCTCTTCATCCGCGGCGGAAAGTCGCGCTACATCCAGCCCGGCGACGACAGGCTGATCCAGGCGCACTTCCCCAAGGCCAGGATCGAGACGATCGAGTCGTCCGGACACAACCCCCACATCGAGGCCAGGGAGGCCTTCGTGGCGGCCGTGTCAGCCTTCGGCTGATCAGACGTCGGCCTCGACCCGCTCGGCGCTCAGGCGCTTCCAACGGTCCAGGATGCGCCGGTGCATGTCCTCGGGGGATAGACCGTAGGCCGCCCTGAGGATCTCGACGCTCGAGCCGTGCTCGACGAACTTGTCCGGCCAGCCGATGCGCTCGACGGCCGCGGGGCACTCGGCCTCCTGCAGGGCCTCGAGGACGCAGCTGCCGAAGCCACCTGTGAGGACGTGGTCCTCGAGCGTGACGATGAGGGGGACGACGGCCGCCTGGCTCAGGAGAAGCGTGCGGTCCAGCGGGCGCACGAAGCGGGCGTTCACGACGCCGACGGAGAGGCCCTCCTCGGCCTGGAGCCTCTCGGCGATCGCGAGGGCGTCCCTCACCATCGGCCCGAGGGCCCAGAGGACAATGTTCGAGCCCTCGCGCAGAACCTCGGCGTGGCCGATCTCGAGCGCCTGGGGCTTGTCCTTGATCCTGATCCCGGTGCCGGGGCCGCGCGGGTAGCGTATGAAGGCCGGGGCGCCGAGCTCGAGGCCCGTGTGGAGCATGTCGACCAGCTCGTCCTCGTCCTTCGGCTGCATGAGCGTGATGTTCGGGACGCAGCGCAGGTAGGAGATGTCGAACAGGCCGTGATGGGTCGGGCCGTCGTTCGGCGAGAGCCCGGCGCGGTCCATGCAGAAGGTCACCGGCAGGTTTTGGAGCGCGACGTCGTGGATGATCTGGTCGTAGGCGCGCTGCAGGAAGGTGGAGTAGATGGCGCAGACCGGCCTCATGCCCTTCGTGGCCATGCCGGCCGCGAACAGGACCGCGTGCTCCTCAGCGATGCCGACGTCGAAGAACTGCCTCGGCACCTCGGCCGCCAGCTTCGAGAGGCCCGTGCCCGAGGGCATGGCGCCCGTGATGCCGACGACCCGCGGGTCCGCCTTCGCGAACCTGACCAGCGCGTTGCCGAACGCGTCCTGGTACGCCTGCGGCGTGCCGGGCTTCGCCTTGACGCTGTCACCCGTCGCCGGGTCGAAGCCGCCGACCCCGTGGAACTTCTCAGGGGAATTGAGCGCCGCGTCCAAGCCCTTACCCTTCATCGTGATCACGTGGAGGATGACCGGGACGTCGCACTGCTTCGCGAACTCGAGGTTCTTCTGGAGCTCTTCAAGGTTGTGGCCGTCGATCGGGCCGATGTAGCGCAGGCCGAATTTCTCGAAGAGGCTGGAGTTGACGAAGAAGTCCTTCGTCTCGCGCTTCCACTTCATCCACAGCTGGTTCATCTCGTGGCCGTGGGGAAGCCCGATGAAGAACTTCTCCAGGTCGTGGTGGATGCGGTTGTAGGTCGTGCTGGTGCTGAGGCGGTTCAGGTACTTCGCCATCGCGCCAACATTGCGGGCGATCGACCACTGGTTGTCGTTGAGCACGACGACCAGCCTCTTGGTGGAGGAGACGACGTTGTTCAGGGCCTCGAGCGTGATGCCGCAGGTGAAGGCGGCGTCGCCGCAGACCGCCACCACGTGCTCGCTCGTGCCGCGCAGGTCGCGGGCCGTGGCCATGCCGAGGGCGGCGCTTAGTGCCGTGCCCGCGTGCCCCGCCCCGAAGGAGTCGTGCTCGCTCTCGGAGCGGTAGAGGAAGCCGCTGGCGCCGCCGGTGTTCCTGAGATTGCGGAAGAACTCGCCGCCGCGCCCGGTCAGCAGCTTGTGGACGTAGCCCTGGTGC
>DASRSJ010000035.1:0-5697 GCA_035656555.1 Opitutaceae bacterium | reverse complement strand
ACCGCATCCAGGTCCTTGTGGACCAGGCCGAAGACCCCCAGGGCCAGGCCCGCCGTGGCGAAGCCCTTCACGATCTTCATCGCCGCGATGAGGCGCAGCCCCATGGGCGCCTTCTCCTTCGCGGCGGGGACGGGGATCGGGACAGTGGTGTCCATCTTGAGTGTGACCGCCCTTGGATGGGGCGGTTCGCTTGCAGCGGCCCGGGGGCTACTGCGCGAGGAGCCTCCGCAGCGTCTCGTCGACGCGCTTCGGGTCGGCCTTGCCCTTGGCCGCGCGCATGACCGGCCCCTTGAAGGCGTTGAGCGCGCTCTCCTTGCCGCCCTTGTAGTCCGCGACCGACTTGGCGTTCGCGGCGATCGCCTCGGCGCACCACTTCTCAAGCTCGTCCATGTTGGTCTCGGCCTTGAGTCCCTTTCGGGCGACGACCGCGTCCGGCATCTCGCCGCTCTGGAACATGTCGATGAAGACCTCCTTGGCCGCGTTGCTGAGGATCGTGCCGTCCTCGACCAGCTTGACGAGCGCCGCCACGTGCTGCGGGCGCACCTTCGACTGGGCGAGCGTCTGCCTCGCGGAGCCAAGCTCCCTCAATAGGTCGTTCGCGATCCAGTTGCCGGCCGCCTGGGCCTTGCCGCAGGCCTTCGCAGCCTCCTCGAAGAAGTCCCCGAGGTCCTTGTCCGGCACGAGCACCGACGTGATCGTGTAGGGGACGCCGTACTCCGACTGGAGGCGCCTCTGGCGGTCAAAGGGAAGCTCCGGGCAGGTCGCGCGGATGGAGCTCTTCCATGAGTCGTCCACCTGCACCGGCATGAGGTCCGGGTCCGGGAAGTACCGGTAGTCGTGCGCCATTTCCTTCGAGCGAAGCGACTTTGATACGCCGGCCTCGCCGTCGTAGTCGCGCGTCTCCTGGACGATGACGCCGCCCGTCTGGGCGACCCCGATCTGCCTGCGGATCTCGTGCTGGATGCCGTCCCTGACGAACGAGAAGGAATTGAGGTTCTTAAGTTCAACCTTGGTGCCGAGGGCCGTCTGGCCGACCGGGCGGATAGAGATGTTCGCGTCGCAGCGGAGCTGGCCCTTCTCCATGTCGCAGTCGGAGATGCCCCCGTAGATCATGACGGCCTTGAGCGCCGTCAGGTAGGCGAACGCCTCGTCCGCGCTCTTGATCACGGGCTCGGAGACGATCTCCATGAGCGGCGTGCCCGCGCGGTTGTAGTCGACAAGGGAGACGCCGTCGCCGTGGTTCAGCTTGCCGACGTCCTCCTCGAGGTGGATGCGGGTCAGCTCGATCTTCTTGTGCTCGCCCATCACGTTGCGCGACGGCCCGGGAAGCTCGATCTCGACGGTGCCTCCCCTGCAGATCGGCTGGTCGTACTGGGAGATCTGGTAGTTCTTCGGCGAGTCCGGGTAGAAGTAGTTTTTGCGGTCCCACTTGCAGAGTGGCGCGATGTCGCAGCCGAGAAGAAGGCCCGCCTTGATGATCTTGTCCAGGGCCTCCTTGTTCATGACGGGCAGCGTACCCGGCAGGGCCAGGACGACCGGGTCCGTGAGCGAATTCTCGGGCTGGCCGTAGCCGGTCGCGGCCCGGGTGAACATCTTGGAGCGGGTCTTGAGCTGCACGTGCACCTCTAGCCCGATGACGGCTTCGTAGGTCATAGCTTGGGGAGGCGCTCGCGCCAGTGGGTTCTCTGCTCGTAGGCGGAGGCGATGGCGAGGAGCTCCGTCTCCTTGAAGGGCTGGCCGATGATCTGCAGACCCACGGGCAGCTCGACCCGCGTTGGCGTCGCCTTGGTGAAGCCGCAGGGTATGCTGATGCCGGGAAGGCCCGCCAGGTTAACTCCGATCGTGTAGATGTCGTTCAGGTACATCGCGAGGGGGCTCGCGGCCTTCTCGCCCTTTTTGAAGGCCGGTGTCGGGGACGTTGGCGTCACGATGGCGTCGACCTCCTTGTAGGCCTCGAGGAAGTCCCTGCGGATCAGCGTGCGCACTTTCTGCGCCCTAAGGTAGAACGCGTCGTAGTAGCCGCTCGAGAGGACGTAGGTGCCAAGGATGATCCTCCTCTTCACCTCGGGCCCGAAGCCCTCCGCCCTCGACTTGAAGTAGATGTCGACCGCGTCCCGGGCCTCCGCGGAGCGGTGGCCGTAGCGCACACCGTCAAAGCGGGCCAGGTTCGAGGAGCACTCCGCCGTCGCGATGATGTAGTAGGCGCCGACCGCGTACTTCGTGTGCGGCAGCGACACCTCCTTGATCTCGCAGCCGAGCCTTCGGTACTCGTCGATCGCCGCCTGCACGGCCGCGCCGACCTCCGGGTCCAGGCCCTCGCCGAAGTATTCCTTGGGGATGCCGATCTTCCACTTGCGGCCGGCCTTGTTCATGTCGGCGATGCCGCGGTTGTAGTCGGGCACCTCAAGCTTGAGGGAGGTGGAGTCCTTCGGGTCGTGGCCCGCGATGGCGCCAAGGACCGTCGCCGCATCCTCGACTGTGCGGGCGAAGGGCCCGATCTGGTCCAGCGAGGAGGCGAAGGCGATGAGACCGTAGCGGGAGACCCTTCCGTACGAGGGCTTGAGACCTACAACGCTGCAGAGGGCCGCGGGCTGGCGGATCGAGCCGCCCGTGTCGGAGCCCAGGCTCGCGATGGCCTCGCCGGCAGAGACCGCGGCGGCGCTGCCGCCCGAGGAGCCGCCGGGAACCCTGTCCAGGTCCCACGGGTTGGAGGTCGTGCCGAAGGCGGAGTTCTCGGTCGAGGAGCCCATGGCGAACTCGTCCAGGTTCAGGCGTCCCCAGCAGATGGCGCCCGCGGCCTTGAGCCTGGCGGTCGCCGTCGCGTCATAGGGCGAGACAAAGTTGGCGAGCATCTGGGACGACGCCGTCAGCGGCTGGCCCGCGACGGAAATCACGTCCTTCATGCCGATCGGGATTCCCTCGAGCGCGCGCACCACGGAGCCCGAGGCCCTCGCCTCGGCCCTGCGGTCGTCGGAGGCCCGCGCCTGGGCGAGCGCGTCGGCCTCGTCGAAGGAGTTGAAGGCGCGGATCCTCGGCTCGACGGCCTTGGTCCTGGCGATCACGGCCTGCATGAGCTCGACGGACGAGAGCTTGCCCTCCCCCATCATGCGGGAAAGGTCCGAGATCGAACGGTTGAAGAGTTGGTCAGGCATGGCGTTACTCGACGACCTTGGGGACGACCACCATGTTGTCGCGCTTCTCGGGCGCATTGCGCAGCGCGTCCTCGACGGAGAGGCCGGGCTCCGGGACATCCTCGGCCCAGACGTTCACGACCGGGAAGGCGTGGGCCGTCGGCTCGACGCCCTCCACGTTCACCTCGTTGAGCTGCTCGATGTAGGCCAGCACGTCGTTAAGCTGCGCGGAATAGCGCTCCTTCTCCTCGGGGGTGAGGTTGATGCGCGCGAGGTTCGCGACGTGGTCGAGCTTCAGGTCGTCGGGCTTGGGCATGGAAGGCTTTATTTCCTCAGCTGGTAGGCCGTGGTCTTCTCGATCTCGTCCTTCACGGACTGGACGACGGCGTTCACTTCGTCATCCGTGAGTGTTCGAGACGGGGAGCGGAAGACAAGCGACAGGGCGAGGCTCTTCTTGCCCTCGGGAAGGCCCTTGCCCTCGTAGACATCGAATACGTCCACGGACTCCACGGCGAAGGTCGACCCCGCCTTGGCGAGCGCGATCTCGGAGACCTTTGAGCGGACGGCGCCCGCCTGGGAAGAGGAGTCGACGACGAGCGCCACGTCGCGCAGCGCCGCTGGGAAGAGGCTGAATTCCTTGAAACGCGAGCGCTGGACCGTCCCGGGGATGTTCTCGGGAAGGATCGCGAAGACCCCCGCCAGCACCTTGCCCTCCACGCCGCGCGAGCGCAGCATCGAGAGGTTGACGAGCCCGAAGCGGGCGAGCCAGCCGCGGTCGAGCGAGCCCGCGCTGACGGAGTTGCCCTCCTGCCAGCCGTAGCCCGGTCCCGTGAGCGCCTCGAGGGGCTCGGCCTCGATGTTCACGCCGGCGAAGGCGGCCAACGCAGCCAAGTGGTGCTTCACCGTGAAGAAGTCATCGCCCTCGCGGTTCTTCCAGCGGCGGGTCGGGTCCTCCCCGATCACGAAAGCCACGGCCGCGGCCTCGAAGTTCTGGCCATTGTTCTCGAGGAAGATCCTGCCGGCCTCGCAGAGGCGGACGGCCGCCACGCCCCTGGACTGGTTAAGGAGCAGCGTGTCCAGGAGGCCCATGACAAGCGTCGGCCTCAAGTGCGACTGGTCCTCGACGAAGGGGTTGATGAGCGCCAGCTCCGCGGCCGCCGTCGCCGACACCCAGGTCGTGATCTCGGCTCCCGGGCGAAGCGTCAGGTTCACGCACTCGTGGAAGTCGTGGCCGACCAGGTAGGTCGTCGCCTTGCGGTTGAAGCTCGTGACGGGATCGTCCTCGACGGCGAGGCCGATGGCGCTGACGCGCGACGGCGGTATGCGTTCCGTCCCGTAGATGCGAAGCACCTCCTCCACGAGGTCGATCGGCCGGTCGAGGTCGTCGCGCCAGCTGGGAATAGACACTGTCCACTCGACGCCGCCGGCAACGGTGTTCTCGCGGACGACATTCAGCTCCAGGGACTCGAGCGCGGAGCGCATCTCGGGCGCCGGGATCTCGAAGCCCAGCTTCGCGGTCAGGAAGTTGGAGGTGACGACGACCTCGCGCTGCCACGGGATGTCGGAGCCCACGACGCAGACGGGCCCCGCAGCGGTGCCGCCGGCCGTCTCGATGATCAGGTCGACGGCGCGCCACGCGGCCTCTTTGGCCGCGTGCGGGTCAACGCCGCGCTCGTAGCGGTAGGAGGAGTCCGAGGAGAGCGCCAGGGCGCGCGAGGTCGCGCGCACCGAGCCCGCCCTGAAGATCGCGCACTCAAGGACGATGGTCGTCGTCGAGTCGTCGATCCCGGAATTCTCGCCGCCCATGACGCCCGCGACCACGAGGGCCTTGGTATCGTCGGCGATGACGAGCGTCCTCTCGGTGAGGGTCCTCTCCTTGCCGTCCAGTGTCGTGATCTTCTCACCCTCGAACGCGCGACGCACGACGATCTTGCCCGAGATCTTCTTCGCGTCGAAGGCGTGCATCGGCTGCCCGTACTCGAGCATCACGTAGTTGCCGACGTCGACGATGTTGTTGATCGGGCGAAGCCCGACCGCGCGCAGGCGCGCCTGCATCCACTCCGGGCTCGGGCCAACCTTGACCCCGGAGACGACGTGCGCGGTGTACAGCGGGCAGTCCTCGGAGTTGTCGACACGCACGCCGGCGAAGGCGTCCGCGCCGGCCGGCACGACGCCGCGGAAGATCTCCCGAGGGTAGCGCAGGTCCTTCTTGAACCAGGCCGCCAGCTCACGCGCCAGGCCGATATGGGACAGGCAGTCCGGGCGGTTCGGGGTGATCTCGACGTCGAACACCGTGTCGCCCGGGGGCAGGACGGAATTGATGGGGGTGCCCAGCTCGGGGCGGCCCGTGAGGATGAGAAGTCCGCTCTGGTCTTCGCCCATGCCGAGCTCCTTTGCCGAGCACATCATCCCGTCGGAAAGTTCTCCGCGGATCTTCGACTGCTTGATCGTGAAGTTGCCTGGCAGGACGGCGCCCGGCAGCGCGACCGGCACGCGGTCGCCCACCTTGTAGTTCTGAGCGCCGCAGACGATGCGCTTCACCCCGCCCGCGCCGATGTCGACGTTG
>DASRSJ010000034.1:0-6676 GCA_035656555.1 Opitutaceae bacterium | reverse complement strand
TGTCGCCCTGCACGAGTCCGTGAAGGTTGATGAAGGTCGATCCGTCCGCGGAGGAGAAATTGAAGCCCGTGTCATCCACCGTTATCTTGCTGGTCGGGGCGGCGGGTGCGGCGGGAGCCTGAACCACGGCGACCTGCGCCGGCTGCGCGGCCTGGGACGCAGCTTGGTCGCGGCTTTCCTCCCTTTGTTCGATGGCGGTGAGCTTCTGCTCGAGCGCCTTTATCTCCGCGTGCAGCTCCTTTATCTCGTCGGCTTCGTCGGCGCGGAGTGTCGCCGTGGAGGCCACGGCGAATATCGCGAGTGAGCGAAGGGTCTTATACAGGTTTGGGTGATTCATGCTGTAGGATTTCCTTATGCCTCGGCCTCCCGTGAGCGGGTCGGACGAGGCGAGATGAGTGGTGTTCTGGTGGCTCCCTTGTGGGTTGGCTGATTTGAAGGGTACGCATCTAATGCACATTAGATTAGTAGGGTATAGCAAGGGAAAAACTTCAACTCCTGTCATAACATGAGTAATCCCTATTACCTTCCCCGGAGGCTACTTATAACGGATCCCAGAATCCCAATCCCCTAGCCCACTTCAGATCCTGCCCCGTTCAGATCTTTACAATGATCTGAAAAACATACCGTTTGCGTTCTTTCGGCCAGGGCTCTTTCGGATTCTGGACGTCCTTTCTGGGGGATTTTACGCGAGCCGTTTTGATTAAGTTTTTTTAATGGTTTCTTAGGAACCGGTTAATCTGGGTAGTATATACTGCGGTCCTGTGAGAATCCCATGCGCATACTGATTGTAGAGGACGGGCGTAAGCTCGCGGAGATGGCTTCAAGGGGCCTCCGGGCCGAGCACTATGCGGTGGACGTGGCGGTTTCCGGCGAGTCGGGCTGGGCGCTCGCCTCTGTCAACGACTACGACCTTATCGTGCTCGATCTCGGGCTGCCCGGCATCAGCGGCACCGAGCTCCTGAGGCGCATTCGGGGCAGGAACGCCAAGGTTCCGATCCTCGTCCTTACGGCAAGGGATGCCACTTCCTCGAAGGTGGAATGCTTCGAGGCCGGCGCCGACGACTACGTGACCAAGCCGTTCGCGTTCGCGGAATTCATCGTGCGCGTGAAGGCGCTGCTGCGCCGTGGCGCGTCTGACCAGAGCAACGTTGTGCGCGTCGGGGACCTCGTTCTGGACCGTCTCGAGAAACAGGTCAGCCGCGGCGGCAAGCGCATCGAGCTGACTCCAAAGGAATACGCCCTCCTGGACTACCTTGCCGCCCATCCCGGCCGCGCCCTCTCCCGCACAATGATAGTCGAGCATGTCTGGGATCAGAGCTTCGAGGGCCTGACTAACATCGTTGACGTCTACGTGCGGCACCTCCGCGCGAAGATCGACGACCCCTTCCCCGTGAAGCTGATAAAGACCGTGAGGGGCGCGGGATACCGGCTTTCCGACTCCGACGGCGCATGAACACGCGCTCCATACGATTCAGGCTATCCGCGTGGCACGCGGTGCTCTTCGCGGGCGTGTTCGCCCTCCTTGGCGCCCTCCTGTACGCAAAGGTGAAGAACTATCTCGACGATGCGCTGCTTGAGACCCAGGCCCGAAGGGCGCGGCAGATAGCCGAGACACTGCTGGCCAACCCGGCGGCGACCGGAGAGGAGTACGTCGTTCGCCAGATTCGCTCGCTCTATGCGCCCGAGCTCGGGAACAGGTTCATCCGGGTGACCCGCGCCGACGGAAGCGTGATGTACGTCTCAGGGCCGCCGGATGACCAGAGCTTTGATCCCTCAAAAGTTCCGGCAGCGTCCCAGCGGCGCGAGGCCGAGTTCACCCGCCAGGAAAGCCTCGCGGACGGCCGCTCTATGCTGATCGCCGCTTTCCGGGCCGCGAGCGCCGGGGGCGGCCCGTACCTCGTGGAAGTCGGCACGTCGTCCGAGCCCGTGGACCGGTTCGCAAGGCACCTTCTGGTGCTGCTCGCCCTGGGCTATCCCCTGGTCGTGGCGCTCGCGGGCGTTGGCGGCTACATTGTCGCCCGCAACGCCCTGCGTCCTGTCGAGACGATTGCCGTGAAGGCCGAGATCATCACGCTCCACAACCTGAGCGAGCGTCTTCCCGTGGCGAACACGGGCGACGAGCTAGAGAGGCTCTCCATCGCGCTAAACCACATGATCACGCGCCTGGACGAGGCTCTCGGCAACTCCAGGCGTTTTGTCGCGGACGCCTCGCATGAGCTCAGGACGCCGCTCACGGTCATTCAGGGTGAACTCGAGGCCATCGCATCCGAGGAAAATCTTGCCGCCGACATCCGGGACCGGGTCGGGAGCATCCTGGAGGAGGTCGAGCGCCTCGGGAAGATCGTGCAGAAGCTCTTCGCGTTGTCCCGCCTCGACGCGGGCGAGGCCCAGGAGGAATGGGTCCGCCTTGACCTTGCCGAGCTTGTGGCGTCGACCGCCGAGCAGATGCTCCTCCTTGCCGAGGACAAGAGGATCGGGTTGGCCCCTCCCTCCGGAAAGGCCGTCCATGTGATGGGCGACCGTGCCAGGCTCAAGCAAGTCGTCGTGAACCTAGTCGACAACGCGGTCAAGTACACGCCGCCCGGCGGCTCAATCCAGCTGAGGGTGGAAGCCGAGGGCCCGAACGCCATGTTCGAGGTGGCAGACACGGGAGTCGGGATCCCGGTGGCCGACATACCCCATGTCTTCGAGAGATTCTTCCGGGTCGACCGCGACCGCTCGAGCAATATCGACGGAGCAGGCCTGGGCCTTTCCATCGTGAAGTCGATTTGCACGGCGCATGGCGGCCAGGTGGACGTCGAGAGCGCCGTTGGATCCGGCTCGCGCTTCCGCGTTACCCTTCCCTTGGCCGGGAGCAACTAGCCCATTTTCGGGAAATCGAATCGATAACGGAAAAATGAGAACTCACACTGCAGGATCCAAAAGGTCGCTCGCCATACGCTTTGCTGCGGCTTCGATAATGGCCCTGCCCTTCTGGGGCTGCGGCCGCGCCGTTCAGAAATCGGCCGCCCGCACGGTCGCGGTCGAGAGGACAGTCAGGACCCGGCTGGCGAACTCGATGACGCTGCAGGCGGAGTTCTATCCATTCCAGGACGTGATGCTTCACGCTAAGGTCTCAGGCTATGTGAACCCGATACGCGTGGACATCGGAGACAAGGTCGCCTCGGGCGACCTCCTGGCTACGCTTGAGGTCCCCGAACTGAAGGACCAGCTCGAGGGGGCCCTCGCCTCCGAGCGCCGGGCGAAGACGGAGCACGACATCGTGCACCTCAACTATCAGCGGCTTGTCGAGGTCAACAAGGACAAGCCGAACCTCGTCGCCCAGCAGGACCTCGACGATGCACAGTCCAAGGACGCAGCCGCGGAGGCGGCGCTTGGGACCGCCAAGGCCGATGCCGACAGGTACAGCAGCCTCTCCTCCTACACGAGGATAACGGCGCCCTTCGCCGGCGTCATAACGAAGCGATTCGTCGACAACGGCTCCTTGGTGGAGGCCGGGACCTCTGGCAACGCCGGGCCGGTCGTCGAACTCGTGGAGGACGACCGCCTCAGGCTCCGGTTCCCCGTTCCGGAGGCCGAGACCGGCGTGGTCAAGGTTGGCGGAAAGGTGGACGTTGCGGTGGATGCGCTCGATCGGAACTTTAACGGCGTGATAGCCCGGGATTCCTGGGACATCGACAGATCCACGAGGACCATGGTCGTCGAGGTCGACGTTCCCAACACGGACGGTCTGCTAAAGGCTGGGATGTACGCGACGGTGACGCTTCCCGTAACGGTTGCCAATGCCGTGCTGGCGGTGCCCCTCCAGGCGCTCTCGCTAGCGGCCGAGCCGACGGTTCTGGTCGTTGCGGGAGACGGGGTGATCGCCGAGAGAAAGGTGGTCGTTGGGCTTCGGACAGCGTCCCTGGCCGAGATCCGCAGCGGTCTCCTTGAGGGCGACCTTGTGATCGTGGGTGACCGTTCCGGCCTGGTTCCTGGAACCGTCGTCATCCCGAAGATCCTCGAGGCGTCGGGAAGCGAGTAACGGCGCGCAGCACGAAAGACACGCACGACCATGTCACGTTTCTCGATACGTTACCCATACCTGATCGTTGTCCTCTGCCTGATCATCAGTGTCGTGGGCATCTCGAGTGTGGTGCGCATGCCAGTCGATCTTTTCCCGCCGATCAACATACCGGTCGTTGTGGTCGCGACGTTCTACTCAGGAATGCCCCCGGAGCAGATCGAGAACGACATCACCGGCACGTTCGAGCGGTTCTTCACACTGGCGAGCGGCATCAATCACATCGAGTCGCGCTCCCTCCCGGGAATCAGCCTCATCAAGATATACTTCCAGCCCGGGACAAACGCGGACTCCGACGTCACCAGCATCACCAACCTGGCGATGGCGAACCTCCGGAGGCTTCCTCCGGGGACATTGCCGCCGGTCGTGCTCAAGTTCGACGCCTCGAGCCTGCCAGTCTGCCTCGTGACGCTCAAGGGAGAGGGCCTCAACCAGACGGAGCTTCACGACGTGGGCCAGTACAACGTCAGAAACCAGATCGCCAGCGTCCAGGGCTGCGCGATCCCGCCGCCCTTTGGCGGAAAGCTACGCCAGATCCAGATCTACGTCGACCCGGTGAAGATGGAGGCCAGGCAGCTGAGCCTGATGGACGTCGCCCGCACCGTGAACGAGGCCAACCTGATCCTGCCCGCCGGCGACGTTAAGATCGGGCCCTTCGACTACAATCTCTACACGAACAGCCAGCTTAGCACGGTGGACGAGATAAACCACCTTCCGCTGAAGATGTTCAACGGGTCCCCCGTCCTTGTCGCGGATATCGGGAAGGCTGTTGACGACGCGGCCATCCAGACGAACGTCGTGCGTATCGACGGCCAGCGGTCCGTCTACCTGCCGATCCTAAAGTCGAGCGCCGAGGCGAACACCATCGCCGTCGTGAACGGCATCCGGGACGCGGTCTCGAAGCTCGTGGACATACCCAAGTCACTCGTGACGAACGTCGTCTTCGACCAGTCGGTCTTCGTGAAGACGGCCATCGAGAATCTGATCGACGAGGGCACCATCGGCCTCCTGCTTACCGGCCTCATGATCCTGGTATTCCTGGGGAACCTCAGGGCTACCTTCGCGGTGTTCCTCTCGATCCCCTTGTCGGCGCTGGCCGCGTTCATCGCGCTGCAGATGGGCGGCAGCTCCGTGAATGCGATGATCCTTGGGGGGCTGGCCCTGGTATTCTCGCGACTCATCGACAACTCCGTCATCGTCCTTGAGAACATCTTCAGGCACATGGAACTCGGCGAGTCACCGGAGGTGGCGGCCGAGAAAGGTGGAGAGGAGGTGGCGCTTGCGGTACTCGCGGCGACGCTCACAACCGCGATCGTCTTTTTCCCGGTCACGTTTCTCTCCGGCGTGAGCAAGTTCCTCTTCTCCGCGCTGGCCCTGTCCGTCGTCTTGGCCCTGTTCGCCTCCTATTTTGTCGCCATGACGGTCGTTCCTCTCTTCTGCGCAAAGCTCATCAAGTCGGGGGAAATCCAGCACGGCGGTCATGATGCGAGCGCCGGCATAACCCCTAACTCGGCCTGGGGACGTTTCAATCACTGGTTCAACGGCCGTTTCCACAGATTCCTGTTGGGCTTTGACCGGGCGCAGGTCGTCGCGCTTGCGAGGCCCGTGGCGACGATCGTGGCCATCATGGGCTTCTTCCTACTGAGCCTGGGCCTGATCCCGGCTCTCGGCCTCTCCTACTTTCCCCGGACCGATCCAGGCCAATTCGTGATCAACATGAAGGCGACGCCGGGCTCGCGAATCGAGGTCACCGAGAAGGAAGTCGTAAAGGTCGAGGACATCGTCCGCTCGATTGTCGCTCCAAAGGACTTGCACCTGGTGGTGTCGAACATCGGCTCCACCCCCGACCTTTCATCCATATACACGAGCAACTCCTCGCCGAACACGGCCTATGTCCAGGTCAGCCTCGCCGACGGCCACAGGGTTGGCAGCTACGAGTATATGGACAGGGTCAGGGCCGCGCTGCAGAAGGATGTCCCGGAGATCGTCACTTATATCCAGTCCGGAGGCCTGGTGGACGCTGTGCTCAACCAGGGCATACCGGCCCCGATCGACGTTCAGGTGAGCGGGAATGACCTGGACAAGGCCTACGGCGTTGCGGACGCCATCAGGGCGCGCGCCGCGGCCACCGACGGCGTAGCAGACGCCTTTATTCCCCAGGACATCCATGCCCCGTCGCTGCGCCTTGGCATCGACCGGTACCACGCGATGGAAATGGGCCTGAGCGAGCATGAAGTGGTGAACAACGTGATCACGGCCCTGACCTCCGATGGCATGATTGCTCCGAGCTACTGGGTCGACCCGAAGAGCGGCAACCTCTACATGCTCACGATTCAGTACCCGGAGAACACGGTTAAGACGATTGCCGACCTGAAGAGTATTCCGGTCCGCTCGACGCTCCAGCACAACACGGCCCTCCTTGACACCATCGCCGATGTAAAGCGCATCGAGAAACCGACGGAAGTCGACCACTACCAGCTCAGGCGCGTCATAGACGTATATGTCGCGCCTCACGGCGAGGAGCTCAGCCGCGTCGCCTCAAAGATCGACGCCATCATCAAGGACACGAAGCACCCGGCAAACATCGTTGTCACGGTGAGGGGCATCGTCGGC
>DASRSJ010000033.1:0-9710 GCA_035656555.1 Opitutaceae bacterium | reverse complement strand
AACGAGCATCTCGAAGAACTCGATCTTCTCGTCGACGCTCATCGGCTGTGCGAGCGCCTGGTTGCCGTCGCGCAGGTCGACGCTGCACCAGATGGGGGCGTGGGTAAGTGTCCGGTCGGGCCACTGGCGCTTGGCCATGGGGACGGGGGGGAAGGGGGCGTACTTGGTGACGGGGTCTGACTGCATGGAAGGGAAGAGGTTGAGATTGGCAGGTTTCTGACGGGTGTACAACGCCGTCTCGGCCAATTTGGCCGCGGCGATAATGAGGAATCAGGCCTACGCACGACCCGCCGCTACGCGGCGTCCTTTAGAGGTCGTGCGCGAAGGTAAGTCGAAGGGCCTGAAAGGCGGGTGCCATCTGCGCCCCGAATCTCCCTTTCCGCCGCCCCGATGTCAAGAATCCGGCCGGGTGGTAACCGGGTGGCTGCAACCGGCGTCTTGCAGACTGTGTACGATGATGCCTCCATAACTATATGGCTGATGACGAGCCGTTTGATCTGGCTGGTTGCCTTGAGCGCGTGCGCAGGCGCGATCAGCTGGCTGCGCGGGAGCTTGTCGAGCACCTCCATCCCCTTGTCATCCGCATTGTCCGCTCCCACCTGCCCCGCAGGGTGCTCGAGGAAGACCTTGCCCAGGAGATATTTCTGAAGATGTTCACCCGCGTCGACCAGTACAAGGGGGAGGTCCCGTTCACCCACTGGGTGTCCCGGATCGCGGTCACGACCTGCATCGACCACCTGCGCGCCCAGAAGCGCCGCCCGGAGATGCGCATGGCCGACCTTTCCGAGACCGAGGCCGAGGTGCTCGGCAACGTGATCACGAACGAGAACGACGTCTCGCCGGACGATGCCGTCGAGGCCCGGGAGCTCGTGCACAAGCTCCTCGGCCAGTTGAAGCCGGAGGACCGGATGGTGATCCAGTATCTCGATCTTGAGCAGAAGAGCCTGGCCGAGATCAGGCAGATCACCGGCTGGAACCAGACGCTCATCAAGGTGCGCGCCTTCCGGGCCAGACGGAAGTTGCAACGGTTTTACCAGGAGCTTACCGAGAAGGAGAAACGATGAGCGCCGACAACTCATGGCAGAAGCTCGCGGCCGCGGCCCGCAAGGCGCCGCCCGTTAAGGCCGACGAGTCGGCCCCCTACGGCTTCTCGACCCGCGTCGCCGCGCTGGCCTTCGAGCAGCAGCCCGCGGCCAACAACGCCTTCGCCAGGTACTCCCTTCGCGCAGCCGCCTTCGCATGCGCGCTGGCCCTGGGCGCTGTCGCCGCAAACTACACCGCCATCAAGGGCGCATTCTCCGACGACGGCGCGGCGCCCGCGGCGGACGACCCGATCGCCGAGGTCGTGGACCTCGGCACCTGACCCATGGCAAAGACATGGCAGGTCGTCCTTGCGACCATCGCGATATTCATCGGCGGCCTCGTGACCGGGGCCGCGACGGCGTTCGGCGTCGTCCACTGGATGGGTGTCCACCGCCCCTTCATCGCCGCGCAGTTCTTCAGCAGGGGCCAGATCCAGCAGATGGGCCCGCAGCTGATGAGGAGCTTCGAGGAGAAGCTCGACCTCACGGATGATCAGCGCGCGCAGATCGGGCCCATCGTGCGCCGCACCGCGAACCAGCTTGGCCGCGACCGCCACGAGGTGCAGCTCACGACAGCCCTCGCCATCGAGAAGATGCAGGACGAGATCTCCACCGTCCTGACCCCGGAGCAGCGGGTCAAATTCGACGCCCTGATCGCCAAGCAGAGGGAGCGCCTGCAGCAGTTCCGCAAGAGCAAGATGCAGGATTCCCAGGGCTTCGGCGGCCACCCGGCCCAGCCGGGCGAATCGAAATAGGTGTTGCGCGAAGCCGACCCCGGGGCATGTTCCGCCTCGGCCAGGCGCCATGCATGGGCAGGCGCGCGAACCCCGCCAGGGCCGGAAGGCAGCAACGGTACCGACGTCCTACCAGTGCCGTGGAGTGCCTGGCCACTTCCTTTCCCTTCCGCATCCCTTGCCCGCCTCAGGCTATCAGGTCCTCGCTAGAAAATGGAGGCCGCAGACGTTCGACGACGTCGTCGGCCAGGACCATGTGGTGCGCACGCTGAAGAACGCGATCAACCGCGGCCGCATCGCCCACGCCTACCTGCTGGTCGGCCCCAGGGGAACCGGCAAGACCTCGCTGGCCCGCATCTTCGCGAAGGCGCTTAACTGCACCGGCGGCCCGAAGGCCGACTTCGACCCCGCGGATCCCGCGGTTGTGGCGATCGGCGAGGGCAGCCACCTGGATGTCATCGAGATCGACGGCGCCTCGAACAACAACGTGGAGCAGATCCGCGACCTGCGGGACACGGTCGCCTACGCCCCGGCCCAGGGTAAGTTCAAGGTCTACATCATCGACGAGGTGCACATGCTCTCGGTGTCGGCCTTCAATGCGCTGCTAAAGACGCTCGAGGAGCCCCCGGCCCACGTGAAGTTCCTCTTCGCGACGACCGAGGTTCAGAAGGTGCTCCCGACGATCCTCTCCCGCTGCCAGCGGTTTGATTTGAAGCCCATCTCGCCCGAGGTGATCGGCGCCCGCCTCAGGGCGATCGCCACCGCCGAGAAGGTGAAGCTTGATGACGCGGCGATCGCCTGCATCGCGCGACTGGCCGACGGCGGCATGCGCGACGCGCAGTCGATCCTGGACCAGATGATCGCCTTTTGCGGCGGCGAGATCGCCGAGGCGGACGTGCTGGACGTCTACGGGCTGGTCTCCCAGGCGAAAGTGGCCGAGCTCGGCGCCGCGCTCGCCGCGGGCGACCACAGGAAGATCATCGCCGTGGTAGACGAGTGCGACTCTGCGGGGCGCGACCTCGTGCGGCTCCTGACCGACATCCAGGTGCTCGTTCGCACGGTGCTCCTCGACTCCATCTCCTCTGGAGGCAAGAGCTCGAAGCTCGGGAGCCCCATGACGACCGAGCAGCTGACGCGGCTCCTGGACGGCCTCAGGGAGGGCGAGGGGAGCGTGAAGCTCGGCCTCGCGGAGAAGATCAATTTCGAGGTCACGCTGCTGAAGGCCGTCGAGGCCAGCCGCGCGCGGGCGATCGACAGCCTCATCAAGGAGCTAGCGTCCATGGCCGACGAGGGCTCCGAGCCCTAGGGCGAAAAAAAAAAGGACTGATACAGCGGCTTGAGGAACGCCTTGCGGCGCTTGCCGGCGGCGCAGTGGAGGAGGGCTCGGTCGAAGGCGAGGCCGAGTGGCCGGACGACGGCGACGAGGCCGCCTTCCTCTCCGAGAACGGGCCGCAGCCCCAGGTCGAGCTGGCTCCGAGGCAGGCGTCGTCCCCGTCCGAGAAGCTTCCCGATGTCGACGAGCTGGTGGCGCGCATCCCGCCCGGCGTGATCGCCCTTCTGGACGACCTCTTCCGCGCGAAGTTCACGACGGTGAGGAAGTTCGCGGCGGCGCAGCCGGCCGCGGAGGAGCCGGCCTCCAAGAACTAGGCCTTCCAATCACGCGGCGCACGCGCGCGCCCGCTGACATCCCTGAGATAGAGGTACGCCTGCACCTTCTTTTCCTCAAACGGGGCCTCAAGCGGCACCGCCGCCCTGCGGTAGAGCCCCTCCTTCAGTCCCTCGAGCTTGTCGAGATGCCTCAGGCACTTGTCGTCGACGGACCACACCTCCCCGACGATTCCCTCCAAAGCCGAGGGATCCTCCACCATGCCCGGGTAGCCCTCGAGCTCATAGAGGACAAACCCCGGCTTCGTGACCGCCGGCCCGTAATATTCCTGCGCCGCGAGGATGAAGTTGTTCATGTATCCGCGCTTCAGGGTGCCGTAGACGAAGATGTAGTTCACGGCGCGTCCTCCTTGGACTCGGAGATCTCGACCACGACGGCCGTCACGTTGTCGCGGCCGGAGTTCTCGATCGACGCGTTGACGAGCCTCTGGGCGGGCGTGAGTTCGCCGGGCCCGACTGGCGTCGTTCGGATGACCTCCTCCAGGTGGCGGTCCCAGAGGCCGTCGATCAGCCCGTCCGAGCAGATGAGGAAGCGGTCGCCGGGCAGGTAGGCCACGGCGCCGATCTCGGGCTCCATGAACTGGTGGCCGGCGCCGAGCGCTTGGTTGAGCGCGTTCCTGCGGGGATGGGTTCTCGCCTCGCGCTCGTTCAATTCCCCTTTCCGTCGCAGCCAGCCGACGTGGGTGTGGTCCTGCGTTACCTGGCGGATACCGCCGCCCTTGGGCAGGAGATAGATGCGACTGTCGCCGACGTGCCCGAAGCACATCCAGTGGGGCCGGAACCAGCAGAGACTGAGCGTGGCGCCCATGCCCGCGCACTCCGAGTAGGAGCGCCCTAGGTTCAGGAGGTCTGTGTGGATCGCCCCGAAGAGCTCCTCCAGGACCTCCGCGTACCCGGCCTCCATTCCGGCGGCCGAGAGGCGGAAGCTGCGGGGCAGGAGCCTCGTGATCCGGTCAACAGCGATCTTGCTCGCGAACTCGCCGGAGTGCGCGCCGCCCATCCCGTCGCTGACCGCGAAAACGAAGTCACAGCCGAGGAGCGAGGCCGAGCCGACCTTGCCCAGGTAGTTCAAGTCGTGACCGTTGAACCTGAGGGCAAGGAACGAGTCCTCGTTGTTTTTCCGCACCTTGCCGACGTGCGAGAGCCCGGACCACCCGATATCGTGGAGGACGGACGGCATTTTTGCCTCGGGAAGTATGGGGTCGGACTCGCTCATTGGGCGACCGTGGGCTTGAGGGACGTGGTGCCCTCGCCGCCGTCAAGGAGGGTGGCGAACTCGAAGTCGATGATGCAGAAGCGCCCGTCAGAGGCGCGGTAGGTGATGTTGCGAAGCTCCCGGTCCTCATGCCTCACGCCGAAGGGCTCGAGCTCCGCGAAGAGCTGCCTTTGCTTCTCGGGGTTCACTTGGTCGACCCGGGTGCCGCAGTTGGTCGTCACGATCTTAAGGTTCTCAGGCTCCACCTCGAGCAGCCTCGGGACGAATGTGCAGCCGCGCTCCTCCAGGTGGCGGAGCACGCGGACCTCATGCTCGAAGCGCTCCTTGGCCATGTGGCCCCTGAAGGTCTTGTGGACGCGGCCGTCGTAGCTGATCCGCACGAGCGCGCGCGGCGTGTCCTTCATCTCATGCATGCAATGCGGCGGCGAACGCGGGGTCTTCCCGGGTCGTCAGATTGGCCCCTCCTTCACGGGCCGGTTGCAGGCGCGAAACGTCGTCATGTTGTAGCCTAAATGCATTAACTTGAACTTGCCACTGGCACGCAAGGTGCTGAATTCGAATTCGAGTTTTTTCCTCCCCGATCGATCAAGGTTTCCAATTTACCCTGCGCGCGCGTAGCGGAAAGCTCAACTAAAACCCAACATAACTCGTTTAACCATGCCGAAATACAAACTCGAATATGTCTGGCTCGACGGCTACACGCCCCTTGCCGGAATGCGCAGCAAGACCCAGATCAAGGAATTCTCCAGCATGCCGAAGCTCGACGATCTCCCCCTCTGGGGATTCGACGGGAGCTCGACGCAGCAGGCTGAGGGAAAGAGCTCGGACTGTGTCCTGAAACCGGTTGCCTGTTACCCGGACTCGACGCGCAAGAATGGTGTACTCGTCATGTGCGAGGTCATGATGCCGGACGCCAAGACGCCGCATCCCTCCAATTCGCGTGCTACTATCCCGGATGATCCGGACACCTGGTTCGGCTTCGAGCAGGAGTACTTCTTCTTCAAGGACGGCGCTCCCCTCGGCTTCCCGACGGGCGGCTACCCGGCCCCCCAGGGCCCCTACTACACGGGCGTCGGCTACAAGGCCATGGGCCCCATCGCCCGCAAGATCGTCGAGGAGCACATCGACATCTGCCTCGATGCCGGAATCAACATCGAGGGCATCAACGCCGAGGTCGCCAAGGGCCAGTGGGAGTTCCAGATCTTCGGCAAGGGCTCCAAGAACGCCGCCGACCAGATGTGGATCGCCCGCTACATGCTCGCCCGCCTGGGTGAGGCGTACGGCGTCGACATCGAGTGGCGCTGCAAGCCGATCCTCGCCCCCTTCAACCAGCCGCTCGACTGGAACGGCTCCGGAATGCACTCGAACTTCTCCACGAAGTTCATGCGCGAGACCGGCGGGAAGCCCTACTTCGAGAAACTTATGGCAGCCTTCAACGAACACCGCGACGAGCACATCGCCGTCTACGGCCCGGAGAACCACCTGCGCCTCACGGGTCTGCACGAGACCCAGTCGATCGACAAATTCAGCTACGGGCTGGCGGACCGCGGAGCATCTATCCGCATGCCGCACGCCTTCGTAAACGCTGGCTACAAGGGTTACCTCGAGGATCGTCGTCCGAACTCGGCCGCCGACCCGTATCTCGTCGCCGGCCGGATCGTGAAGACGATCCAGTCCGTCCCGACGAGCTGACCGGAGACTCCTCAGTCACTCAGCGGCGCCATCTCTCGGGATGGCGCCGTTTTTTTGTTCGCGGTAGCGGAGCGCGCGCGGGCAGTCTCGCTCCGCAATGACGCTTTCCTCAACCGCCGCGCGTCCCTCGGCATGGGAATGGGCTCGGGCAGGCGTCCTGTCCGCGAACATCGCCTGGACGACGCTCTGCCTCGGCGGCTTCCTGCCGGGGACCAGGGTCGCGATGATCGTTATGACGGCGCTCCTGGTTGCGCTGCATTTCTGCGATCCCGACTCCGCGCCCCGGGCGCACCCGGCCGGCTGGCTCCTCGTCCCGTTCCTCGCCTACGGCGTCTGGAACCTGGAGGCGGTCTCCCAGGTGCGCTGGATCGGCTGGACCGACTGGCTCGGCTGGGCCCAGGCGATCGCGGTCTTCTGGGTCGTCCTGAACGGCGTTCGCTCACCCGGCGCCCGGAGGCTGGTATGCCTCGCCATCGTCGGCGTTGCCGTCGTCAGCGTGGGGATGGCCGCGTACCAGCATTTCGTGAACCCCAAGTGGCTCATGCTGGGTCGGACTCAAGTGATGCAATATTCGGGAAGGGCGACAGGCTCCTTCGGCATCCCGAACAGCCTGGGCGTCTTCATGGCGCTCCTCATCCCCCCGGTTGCGTTCACGGTATTTGACCGGGCCTCTCCGGCCTTGCGGCGGGTGCTGGCCGCCTTGGTCTTGGCGACCCTCGTATACGGGTTTGTCCTCGCGGTCAGCCGCGCGGCCTGGCTTGCCCTCGCGGCGGCACTGGCGCTCCGTTCGCTTTTCGCGCCAGGCCGGAGCATCGGCCTAAGGGTACTGGGAGCCGTGGCTGCCATCGCAATCCCTGCCGCCACGGTGGCGGTCCTCTATTATACAATGCCGGTCATGCATGAGCGCGTGCTGAATTTCGTGAAGGACTCCGGCGAGCACTCGCGCCCGATCATCTGGCGGGGTGCTTGGGGGATATTCTTGGACCATCCTGTGTTCGGCGGGGGAGCCGGCTGTTTTGACGTCCTGTTCGAGAAGTTTCGGCCGATCGGTTTCCGTGACGATCCGGTCTACGCCCACTGCGACTACCTGAACACACTCTGCGACTACGGGGCCGTTGGCTTTGTGCTCCTGTTCGGGGCCGTGGCGGCCATCGCCTGGAAATGCCGCGGAGCCCGCGGCATCGACGGCGCCGTCCTAACGGGGCTTCTCGCGTTTAGCCTCCATCTCCTGGTCGATTTCCACATGAAGATCCCGGCGATCGCGATTGTCGTGGCGACACTCGGCGCGTTCATGACGGGAAGTACCTGGATTGCGAAGGAATCCGCCGGCCACGGTGCCGCCGCGAGGGCCACCGGCATCGCGCTCGCGCTTATCGCGATGGCATTTGGAATCTTCTGGGCTGCGCCACGATTCCGCGCGGAGGAAATCCGGCGCGCGGCGCGCGAGAAAATCGACAAGATGGCCGAGGCTGGAAAGGACGTCTCGCACGAGCACGATGCCTTCGCCGGGATCCGCACGTCGTTTGAGCGGGCTGTCGCGTTGGATCCGCGCAATGCTCAGGCTTGGTCAGACAAGGCCTACGCGGACACGCTGTGGGGCCTGATCGAACCGCTGGAGATCCACGCGCTCGGGATCCAGGCGGAAAAGGATGCCGTGGTGGCGATCCAGCTTAGCCCGGTTGTCGCAGAGTTCTGGGTGCGCAAGGGAGCGGGCCTGGACATGCAGGGAAAGTGGCTGAAGGGCGGCGAGTGCAATGCGACCGCGCTCCAGATTGCCCCGTGCCGGGCCGACACTTGGTATTACCAGGCGTATCATTCCAGCTTGGATCCCATCGAGAAGGGTCCAGCTTTAGCTGCGGCGGATCTCAGCTTGCGTCTTGACCCGGGCTTCCGTCTTGCACAATCCTTGCGTCAACGCTTGGCGCCCTGATAACAAACGCGCCAACCGCCCTTTCCATGCTCAATAAGATCCTGTGTGTCATACTTTTAGGGTGTATTGCTGGGCTCGCGCCCGTGGGCGCGCAAACAGCCCCGGCGACTCCGGCGGCTTCTGCGAGGGTCAAGGGCAAGATTGTCGCCGCCCGCGTGCAGGGTCACGTCGAGGTGAAATACAAGAACGGCGGAACCCTCGTCCTGAAGGACGGGGACATGCTCGCCGACGGCTCGGAGGTGGTTACGTCGCCCGGCGCAAACGTCATCCTCGTTTTCTCCAACGGTGCGACGGTAAACGTCGCCGAGGACTCGACGCTCGATATCGACCAGTTTGAGCAGGATCCGTTTGCGGGCGACCTGAAGATCGCAGACATGAAGGAGGAGGAGGGCACGTCCACGACAAAGCTTAGCCTCGCGAAGGGCGAGCTGGTCGGAAAGGTCGTCCATCTCAACGTCGACAAGGGATCGGAATTCACGGTCCAGACGCCGGTGGGCGCGGCCGGTATCCGAGGTACCACCTTCAAGATCACCTTCAAGCCGGGCAAGAACGGCAAGGTCTTCTTCGTCGTAACAACCACGGAGGGCGTCGTTGTCTTCAAAGGCCACACTTCCTCCGTCAGCCTCCCCGCGGGCAAGCAGGTGGTTGCGACGTTTGACTACACGACGCCGGCCCCGGGCTCCACCACTCCGGAAGTCACCACGCCCGTCACTCTTGTCTCGAGCGACGTACCCCCGGCGGAAACGGCGGCCATAGTCGCGACCGGGCAGACCATCGTCGACGCGAACCAGTCGGTCATTATTTCCTCTACGACGCCGGCCCCGCCGCCCCCTCCGGCCCCTCCGCCGGTCGTGACGCCTTCGCAGCCCGCTGCAATTGCTCCGACGACAACCGCCGGCGCTGGGACCAACTGAGCCGCAAATCTGCTTTAAACGGGGCCTAGCGCAGAATAGCGTCCGGTCCCGTGGCATCCCTGGTCAAGTCAGCGCGCTCCCGGCTGCGCTGGCTGCTTCTCGCCCCCATTCCTCTCGTATGGTGCGTCATCGCGCACTACGGGATGCTCAAGTTCCTCGAGGACAAGATGGTCGATTGGCGATTTCGTTTCAGGGGCCCAATCGAGTCGCCGGTCAGGGTAATGTATGTGGATGTCGACTCGATCGCCCTGGACGAGATCGGGAACATGCCGTGGAGCCGGGTATATTTTGCGACCGTCGCAAAGGCCCTGATCCAGCAGGGTGGGGCCAAGGCGGTGGGCATGGACTTTGTCTTTTCCGACGTCGGAGTTCCGGAGTCGGTGGATAGAAAAAAGCTCAATACCGGAAACGTGGCGCTCGGACGCTACCTCTGGAGCGAGCCCACGCCTCCCGTTGTTCTCGGGGCCACATATACGG
>DASRSJ010000032.1:0-2980 GCA_035656555.1 Opitutaceae bacterium | reverse complement strand
CGATGGTGGGAGGGCGGATCGTGAGCGAGCGAGGGGCGGGAACGCAATGCTGCTACTGACCGGGGCGACCGGCAGCATCGGCTCGCGGCTGCTGCCGTTGCTCCTCGAGCGCGGCGAGGATGTGCGCTGCCTGGTCCGCGATCCGCGCAAGCTCGGGGCGCGGCGGGTGGACGTGCAGATCGCGCTCGGGGACCTCGGTGACCTCTCCGATCCGCACACGATGCGCCAGAGCCTCCGCGGCGTCGACACCGTCGTCCACCTGGCGGCGACGATCCGCGACCAGCCGCCGCGCCGGCTGGAGGAGCTGAACGGCCTGGCGACGATCCGTCTGCTGCAGGCGGCCGAGCGGGCCGGAGTGCGGCGCTTCGCCTTCTTCAGCGCGCTCGACGCCGGGGCGGCGCAGCGGACCCGCTTCTTCCGGGCGAAGTGGGTGGCGGAGCGCGCGGTCGAGTCCTCGCCGCTGGAGACGAGCGTCTTCGCCCCCTCGATCGTCTACGACCAGAGCGACCCCTGGATCACCCTGCTGCGCCGCTTCTCCTTCCTGCCGGTGCTGCCGGTGTCCGGGGAGGGGCGGGCGGCGTTCCAGCCGATCTGGGCCCAGGACGTGGCCGAGTGCGTGGTCGCGGCGCTGGCCGCCGAGCGGCTGGAGCCGCGCTACGAGCTGGCCGGGCCGGAGACCCTCACCTACGACGAGATGGCCGACCTGGTCAGCCGCGTCACCGGGCGTCCCCGGGACCTCGTGCACGTGCCGCTGCCGGTGATCAAGGCGAGCCTCGGCGCGCTGCGGGCGGTCTTCGGCGAGGCCGTCTTCGCCACCTACGACGAGGCCGAGCTGATGGAGGTGGGGATGGTGAGTGAGCGTGGCGCAGCCGACGCGCAGGCCCTCGGGGTCGAGCCGCGAAGGATGCGTGATGTCCTCGCCACGGCTTAGACGACTCTGGGCGGCGCTCGCCGCCACAGCCATGCTTCTCCTCTTCACCACCTCGGCAAGTGCGATGTCCCTGGTGCCGCCGAAGCCCGGCCTCCTGCTCGGCGTCTCCGACCAGGGGAGCACGGAAAGCTACGACGCCTTCACCGCGCTGACCGGCAAGCACGCGGCGCTGTCGGAGACCTTCTTCTCCTGGGGCAACAGCTTCAACAAGGCCTACGAACGCTGGCGCGAAGAGGAAGTGCGGCCTGTCATCCACCTCGCCACCGACAACGCGCAGACGCTGGAAAACCTGATCACGCCCGAGCAGATCGCCGAGGGCGACGGCGACGACTACCTGCTGCAGCTCAACAGTTTCTTCGCCACCCATGGCCTGCCCGCCTACGTGCGGCCGCTGGGGGAGCCGAACCGCTGCCTCAATCCCTGGTCGGGGGTCGAATGCGACGGGACGCTGAAAGGCGGCGAATTCAATGCCTATTGGTACAAACAGGCCTTCCGGCGGATCTCGGCAATCGCCAAAGGCGGGCTGACCACGGAAGCGCTGAACCTGGAGCTCGCCGAAATCGGCCTACCGGGGCTGAGCCGGACCAAGGGCGCCAACCCGATCTCCCTTCCTCCCGCGCCGATCAGCATCATCTGGAGCCCGCTGCCCGCCGGCTCGCCGCGCGTGAAGGGCAACTTCCCCGGCAACTACTGGCCCGGGAGCAAATGGGTCGACTGGGTCGGCACCGACTTCTACTCGAAGTATCCGGTCTGGGAAGACCTCAACCACTTCTACGAAGGCGCCCAGTGGCGCAACAAGCCGGTGGCGATCACCGAGTGGGCGATGCAGGAACAAGACGAACCCCGCTTCGTCAATCAGCTGATCGCCTGGATCACCAAGCACAAGCGAGTCCAGATGCTCACCTACTACCAAGGCTTCGGCCCCGGCAACGTCTACGAACTCGCCAACTACCCCCGCAGCGCCAACACCTTCCGCAAGAAGATCCGCCGCGCCAACTTCCTCCCCTACGCCGAATACAACGCCGGCCTCCTCCCCCCCTTGCCGCCCAAGGAAAAGAAGTAGCCGATGTTGATGGGCCGAAAAGCGCTTGCATGGAGCGCTTTTAGGCCCATCAACCAGCGTGTTCGGAGGTGAGGTCGAGGAGTCCGTGGATAGTGATCGCGAGAAGCCGCGACTCTCGTTCGACCTGCTCCCACGTGCAGCGGCTCACGCGCCAGCGTGCGAGCTGTAGTTGCTGCTCTCGCTTTCGATCCTTTACGAAGGCCGAGTGGGTGTCGTGAAATCGGCGGCTGTCGGCTTCGACGATCAGGCGAGCGTCTCGCCAGAGGAAGTCGGCCTGGTAGCGCTTGCCGTCGGCTGCCGTCAGCCACACATTGACCTCGGGCTTGGGCAGGTCGTGCCTGCTGCACATGCCCAGGAAGAGCCGCTCCAGCTCGCTCCGGGCTCTCTTGGCCTGCGGATCGATCGCATCGAGCAAGAGCCGTAACCGAGCAACCCCGCGGCGCCGCCGACATCTCTTCAACAGCGCGCGCAGAGTCGGCATGTGGAGGAGCCGGAGAATCTCGGCCTGGGCGACGGCCTTCTGTAGCTCCCATTCCTGCGCGAGGCCGGCGTAGTCGAGGAGGGTGCGAGCGAGGCTCGTGCACGGGATCCCGAAACGGAGCGTCTTGTCGGTGGGAAGCAGGGATCCGTCCCGATGGGCAGCGACACTCCCTGGGCTTCGTCCCCGGCGATGCGGGGCGGTCACGTGGATCGGCTCCTCCCAGTCGTCGACGAGCCCCCAGAGGTACGCCGCCGAACGATGAGAGAGCACGGCCTCCGGGCCCGAAGCGAGCACCGCCGCCATGAACTTCGCCCGCACCGTCACGGGCCCTGGCAACAGCGAATACGTGCCCTGATGGATGCGGTGCAGCCTTCTGGCCCTCTCCCGTTGCTGCACAGTGCGACCGGAGAACCCCAGCGCTTCGAGCTGCCCGAGGGTCACCACTCCGTGCTGCGCGAGGGCGAGCCGCCCCATCTCGCCCTCACGCTCCTGTTGATGGGCCGAA
>DASRSJ010000031.1:0-12067 GCA_035656555.1 Opitutaceae bacterium | reverse complement strand
GGCCCGCTGGGCGTCGAACTGAAGCGCAACATCCGCGAGTGCTGGTGGCGCGACATGGTGCATCGCCGCGACGACATCGTCGGCGTCGAGACCTCGATCATCATGCATCCCAAGGTCTGGGAGGCGTCCGGCCACGTCGCCGGCTTCTCCGACCCGCTGGTCGACTGCAAGGCGTCGAAGCAGCGCTACAGGGCCGACCAGCTCTTCTTCTCCCCGGTGGTCGTCGACGAGAAGGTTGTCGGCTACGTGAGCGTGCTGGAGAGCGAGAGGACCACCGAGGCGCTCCAGGAGGCCGCGGAGTCCATGAAGCGCAAAAAGGCGATCCAAGGTAAGCTCTCCCCGGTCGCACCGCGCGACATGACGGAGGCCAAGGAGGAGGAGATTGTCCTCATTCCCTCGCCCGCCACGGGCGAGCCCGGCAGCCTCACGCCGCCCCGCTCGTTCAACATGATGTTCCAGACGAACGTTGGGGCTATGACCGACGCCTCCTCGGTCGCCTACCTTCGCCCCGAAACGGCCCAGGGCATGTTCGCCGACTTCAAGTCCGTGGTCGACACCGGCCGCGTGAAGCTGCCCTTCGGCATCGCCCAGATAGGGAAATCCTTCCGCAACGAGATCACGCCCCGCAACTTCATCTTCCGCTCGCGCGAGTTCGAGCAGATGGAGATGGAGTACTTCATCCACGAGGACGCGGACTGGGCCAAGTGCCACCGCGAGTGGATCAACTGGTGCAAGGACTGGCTCCTCTCGATCGGCTTGCCCGAGACGCATCTCTCCGAGTACGACCACCCCAAGGCAAAGCTCGCCTTCTACTCCCGCGGGACGACGGACATCATGTTCCGCTACCCGTTCGGCGTCCAGGAACTCTGGGGCATCGCGGCCCGCGGCAACTACGACCTCGGCCAGCACGAGAAGGCGAGCGGCGTGCCGCAGACCATCTTCGACGAGGCCACCAAGAAGAAGTTCATCCCGCACGTGATCGAGCCGGCTGTCGGCGTCGACCGCATCTTCCTCGCGGTCCTCTGCGCCGGCTACGCCGAGGAGGATGTGAAGGATGACAAGGGCAACGTCGAGAAGCGCACGGTCCTGCGCCTGAGCCCGCGCATTGCGCCGGTCAAGGTGGCCGTCCTCCCGCTCCTCAAGAACAAGCCCGAGCTCGTCGCCCGCGCCGAGGCCCTTCACAAGAAGCTCCAGAGGCGCTACGCCGTGTTCTACGACGAGGGCGGGGCCATCGGCCGCCGCTACCGCCGCCAGGACGAGATCGGCACACCCTGGTGCGTGACGATCGACTTCGACACCATCGAGAAGGACGGCACCTTCACGCTGCGCGAGCGCGACTCCATGCAGCAGACGCGCATCACCGAGGCGGAGCTCTTCGCCCTCCTTGAGGAGAAGGTCTACTGAGTCCCGCGATGGATGCATTCGAGCGCGCCCGCGGGCTCGTTGACGCTGCCCACGCCGCGGACCCGGTGAGGTCCGCCGACGGCAGGCCCGCCGAGCTCGTCTATGCCGATCAAATGGAGAAGTGGGTTGGGCGGATCGCGCCGGACGCCGACGCGACGCTGAAGCTCGCCGCGCGCTGCCAGCACCTCGAGCGCTGGTCCGTCCCGCGTAGCACCTTCCCGATGGACAAGGTGGGCTACCTCACGTGGCGCCGCTCGCTCTACGTGAAGCAGTCCGAGCGCGCCCGTGAACTACTGACCGAGGCCGGACTGCCGGCCGAGGTTGCGGCCGACGTCGCTACCTGGGTCTCGAAGTCGGGGCTCAGGACGAACATGGGCACGCAGGCCCTTGAGGACGCCGCCGTCCTCGTTTTCCTGGAAAGCGAGATCCAGGCGTTCGCGGCGCAGCATGCCGAGTACCCGCGCGAGAAATTTGTGGATATCCTGAAGAAGTCCTGGCGCAAGATGAGTCCCCGTGGCCAGGAACTCGCCTCAAGCCTCGAGCTGCCCGAGGCGATCGCAGGATTGGTTCGCGAGGCGCTCGCATAACCAGTCCTCGATGGTATATCGATAAACAATAAATATAGTTGACGAGTATCGATATGGATTTATTGTTTACCGATAAATCATGAGTGCTTCATCCCGGAAACGCTTCTCGTTCACCAAGCTCCTTCGGCTCGCCTGCGCGGCCTTCGAAATCGTCGTGGTGCTCGGCCTTTTGGCCATGGCCTTCACCATCCCACGCCTTGGTTCAGATCTGGTGACCGGCGAGCACGTCTCGATCTCGAGCGACCGGGGCGGCGATTTTACATATGGGATCACGCGAACGCAGGACAAGGGCGTGACGCACGCACCCAATGATTCCGGAAGCCTGAGCATAGGCCCCTTTGCCTTGAGCAGCTTCCGAAACTCCCAATTCTTGTCCGACAAGCAGGTCGCCCCGGACATAACCGTTCAGAAGGTGACGGGGATGGTGACTTTCAGCGGTCTTGCGCAGTCCTCGCGAGCCCTTGCCATGTTCAAGGGACCGGCGGTCCTTGCCCTGTACTGCGCCATCCTCGGCGGCCTGGCCTATATCGAGTTGCTCAGACGTCTTCTCCTTAGCGCGGAAAAGGGCGATCTGTTCACTGGAGCAAACGTGAAATCCCTCCGCCTCTTTGCATTCGTTTTGATTGTCCTTGGCCTCATACGCTTCGCGGCGTGGCAGGTGCTAGTCACAAGAATGAACATCATGGTGCCACCCTTGTTTCCCGACGGCACTTGGATGGCTCAGACCCTGCCGTCCGGCAAGATGACCGGGGTCCTGACGGGCCTGACATTCCTGCTGCTTGCCGAGGTCTTCAGCGAGGGTTTGAAATTTCGGAACGACAGCGACCTCACGATCTAAACCTCGCCGATGTCGATCCAAGTAAACCTAGACCGCATCATGCTGGAGCGGAGGATCACGCTAACGGAACTTGCCGAGCGCGTGGACCTGACCCTGGCCAACCTCTCCATCCTGAAGACCAACAAGGCCCGCGCCATCCGCTTCAGCACGCTCGAGGCGCTCTGCAGGGAGCTTAAGTGCCAACCAGGCGACCTTCTGCAGCATTCGGACGAGTAGTCGGAACCGCGGACACCACCATCCGCTTCGAGAGAAGAAGGTCCTTCCTCAGGTACTCGAGCAGCCTTCCGCGAAACACGACTAAGTCGGACGGCTCATTCGCCGTGCCCGTAGACTCCCATAGGTTCGAGGAGTCCAGCTCGGACTGGTCGATCACGCTTCCCGCACCGATCGAGCGTTCGGGGAGACCCTTCACCGCCAGCGTCAGCGAGCCCGTTCGGATATAGAAGAAGCCTCGGGCGGTGGTGCCAGCCAGGAATAGCGTCTCGCCCTTCTCTAGATGGATCGCCCTCACCGCGTCGTCCGGGGGCGGCATGATCTGGCTGATGTCCCTCGGGAAGATGAGGTCGAAGGTCCAGTCGATCATCACCCGGAGCTTGCGCACAACCCCCGGGAGCTTCGCCAGGTAGATCGTCCGCCACATCCACCATGCGACGAATCCCTTGAAGTGCATCCCGAAGATCTCGGCCACCGCGGCCCTCTCGCCAATCGTCGCAAGCTGGCCCATGTAGCGATACTTGAAGGGAAGGAGTTCAGCCCCCCGCATCGCCGCGAAGACGTTCTTGCCGACCAGGGTGCCCTGTCGAAAGGCGAACTGCGCCGTCATGGGAGAAACCTTTGTTACGCCCTTGTCCACCCACGGGACGGCCGCGCCATCGCCCGCGGCCCAGAGCGTGTCGAGGCCCGCGACGCGCATCATTGGGTCAGTCGGGACCCGGCCCTTCGGCGCCTCGATGCCCAGCTGCTTGCAGAGGTCTATGATGACAGGATTCGCCGCGTTGCCGACCGAGGTGACGACCGTGTTGGTCTCGATCGCCGAACCGTTATCAAGAATGACCTGCCTCGCCGTGACCGCGGAGACCCTTGTGTTGAGGAGCACCTCGACGCCCCGCTTCTCCAGGACCCCGCGCGCGTAGGCGCCCAGCGCCGGCCCGATCTCACCTAGAAGCTCCTCGCGGCTATGTATCAGGACGACCCTCGGCTTCGACTCGCGCAGGTTGGCGTAGTACTTGTAGACCTGCCGGAGGAAATCGAGGACCTGCCCTGCTGTCTCGACGCCGGTATAGCCCCCGCCGACGACCACGAAGGTGAGGAGCCTCCTCCTCGTGTCGGCATCCTCCACCAAATTCGCCTCCTCCAGCCTGTTGATCAGCGCGGCACGAAGGCGCAGCGCGTCGGAGACATTCTTCATCGGCCACCCGTATTCCGTCATGCCCGGGACCGCGCTCAGGTCCGTCACGCTGCCGAGGGCCAGAACCAGGTGTTTGAAGCCAATCTTGTGGTCGCGCGTGAACCGGCCTCCGTCGAGGATCAGTGACTTCGAGGCCCAGTCGATCTTCTGGATCGTTCCCTGGAGCACATTGACGCCCTTGCAAAACTGGCGGAGCGGATTGACGACATCGGCCGGCGCGAGGGACGAGCCCGCCACCTCGGCGAGCATCGGCTGGAAGACCAGGACGTTTCGCTCCGCCACAAGGGCCACTCGCTTTTCGCCCGCTTCACGGCCGAATTCCCTTCCCAGAATGCGTCCACAATAGGCCCCGGCAAACCCGCCCCCGGCTATGACGACGTCGAATTCCATGTGGTGACCGAGCTAGTTGACACGCATTATGCCGTTAGGGTGCGCCGGCGGGCTCTCATTTTGAGGAGGCCTTCGCCCAGGGATTGCGTTCCAGGTCTATGTTTCCACCCGAGATGATGACCCCGATTTTCTTGCCCCTGACGTTGAGTTTTCCACCGGCGACCGCCGCGAAGCCGACAGCTCCCGAGGGCTCGACGGGCACTTCGAGGCAATCGAAGAGGAGTCGCATTGCCCGCTCGATCTCCTCCTCGCTCACCGTTGCGACGCCGTCCACGTGCTTCACAATTTCAGGGAAAGTAATGTCCCCAACAAACGCAAGGAGGCCGTCCGCTACGCTCTTCGGGTTTGGAAATGGCGTGCGTATTTTGGTCCTGAACGACTCGCTCGTGTCAGCGGCTCCCTCGGGCTCCCCTGCGTAGACCTTGATCTTCGGATTCAGGCTCTTTGCGACGATGGCCGTGCCCGCGAGGAGTCCTCCGCCGCCCACGGGGCACACAATCACATCCAGGTCCGGCATTTCCTCCATGAACTCCAGGGCAACGGTGCCCTGCCCTGCCACGATCCGGCCGTCGTTGTAGGGATGGACCATGTGCGCTCCCGTATCGGCAATGAACTTGGCTGCGGTCTCCTCGCGCGCCTTGTGGTTGGGCTCGCTGAAGATGACGGTGCCGCCGTGGCTTTTCACGGACGCCACCTTCCTGGGGCTCGCGTTGCTCGGCATGACCGCGGTGGCCGGGATTTTCCTCATGCCTGCGGCCCAGGCGAGCGCGGTTCCGTGGTTCCCCGATGAATGCGTGGCAACACCGCGCGCAGCCTGGTCGTCCGACAGCGACAGCACGGTGTTCAACGCTCCCCTCGCCTTGAAGGACCCCGTCTCCTGGAGATTCTCGCATTTGAAAAACACCCGGGCTCCGGCGATCTCGTCCAAACGGTCACTTCTCATTACAGGAGTGGCCCGGATCCGGGTTCGGATCCGCGCGAGCGCTTCGCGCACTTGGGCAATGGTGACGTCCGACATGGCTGCCATGTTTCTAGGCATTATTGCCCCGACGACGAGCCCGCTTTAAGCGGGCGGCTTCGCGCTCAATGGCGAAGCCGCGAAAAACGGATCACTGAATCTCGTAGATCTCCGCGAGTGCGACACCCGTCGTGGAGTTCACACCGCTTACCTGGACGGTGTAGGCTCCCGGCGCGAGGCTCACTATCTCGGCGCTGTCCGCGCTTCCGGCGGGAAATGCGAAGGTCACGCCAACCGCGGCCGCGGCGATCTGCGCCGCGTCCGACGCCGTGCTCCAGCCAATGTTCGAGGCCACGACGGTACTTGATCCGCTCAGGACCTCGAGGTCGGGCCGCGCAAGGACTCCTGCCACGTTGAACGTCGAGAGAACAGGGCCATCCGCGCGAACGAGGAGCTTTTCGGTGCCGGATCCGGAGATAACGAAACCAGGTATCAGGATGTTTCCTCCCGTGCCAACCTCGGCGCGGGTCGAGATGTTGCTGAGCCTGGCGCTGCCGGAGTACGAGATCTCATATATCTCGGCGAGCGCGACTCCCGAGGTGGCATTGAGTCCCGAGACCTGCACCGTGTAGGAGGCTCCCGCCTGCAGCGTCACCAGCAGCGCGCTGTCCGCCGCTCCTTGGCCGAGCGGGAAGGTGACGCCTTGCGCGGTCGACGCCAAGGCGTCCGCATCGGACGAGTTGCCCCAGCCTGTGTTGGTGGCGATGACAACGCCCGTTCCGTCGAGCACGGTTAGAACCGGCTGGGCAAGGACACCCGTGACGGAGAACGTGGCGAGTGTCGGGCCAACCGCGCGTACCAGGAGGGTCTCGCTGCCGCTGCCGGCAATGTGGAAGCCCGGGATCAGGATGTTGCCACCCGTCCCCACGAACGCGCGCGTCGAGATGTTCGTAAGGCGCCCGGACGTTGACGGCGGTGGCGGCGTCATGACGGTCCCGGCATTGACCACCAATGTCGCGGCGGTGCTCGTGGCCGACCCCGAGGAGTTTGAGATCGTCAGCGTGTAAGTCCCGGCGTCTGCCAGCTGGACACTCGCAATCGTGTAGGTCGGTGCGGTAGCGCCCGCGATCGCGGCCCCATTGAAGTTCCACTGGAAGGTCAGGGGCTCCTGGCCGGCCGTGCCCGCCGCCATGGTGACGCTCGCGCCCACGGTCGCTGTCATGCTCGTCGGCTGGACGGTGAAGAACGGCGTCGTGGCCGTGGAGGTCACGATCCTGCGGATCGTGCAGTTGAGGGCATCGGCGACGAACACAATTCCCGAGCTGTCGACGGCCACGTCGGAGGGCGTGTCGAATCGGGAATTGGAGGTAATGCCGTCAACGCTGTCCGCATCGCCTACCAGACCCCCGATCGTCGTCACAAAGCCGGTTGGGTCCACCTTGCGGATGAGATTGTTCTCCGAGTCCGCAACGTAGACGTTGCCGGAGCTGTCGACTCCGAGTCCAGCCGGTCCCTCAAAGCTCGCCGCGCTGCCGCTTCCGCCAGCGCTTCCGCCCGTGGTCGAGCCCGCGAGCGTGGTGACCACGCCGGCCGGCGTCATCTTGCGCACCTCGTTGTTGCCGTTGTCCGCGACGTAGACGTTGCCGGAGCTGTCGACGGCGATTCCCGTCAGATCATTGAACGACGCAGATATCCCCGTTCCGTCGGCCGAGCCCGAGGCCCCGGAGCCGGCAATCGTCGTCACGACGCCGGCCTCCGTGACCTTCCTGATCACATTGCCTGAACCGTCGGCGACATAGATATTGTTCGAGCTGTCGATCGCGATGTTCTCAGGGTCCTTGAACTGGGCCTGCGTTCCCGTTCCGTCCACGTGCCCCGAAGTTCCGGCGAGGCCCGCAATCGTCGTCACGACACCCGAGGTGCTGATCTCGCGTATCGTGTAATTGACGGAGTCCGCGACGAAGATGTTGCCCGAGGAATCCAGGGCCACGCCGCCGGGGCCCGCGAAGAGCGCCGAAGCGGCCGGCCCGTCCGTCGCCCCGCTCTTTCCTGGCACTCCCGCGATCGTCGTGACGGTCCCGCCGGGGCTCACCTTGCGGATCGTGTAGTTGGTGGCGTCCGAAACATAGAGATTGCCCGCGCCGTCCACTTTTACGCCGCCCGGAAATGAGAAGCGCGCCGCGCGCCCGGTTGCGTCCACGGACCCCGCAGCTCCCGGCCAACCCGCAAGCGTCGTGATTCCAGTTTGGTTCACCGTGAGCGTCGCCGGATTGCTTACGACGGAGCCGGCGGTGTTTGTCACGACGCACTGGAACTTGTCGCCGGTCATCGATGAGGAGGTGCCGCTCACGACCAGCATCTGCGTCTGGGAGCCGCTGTAGTTTCCTCCGTCAGTCAGACTCGTGTATCCCGAAGTGCCGCTCGCCATCCGCTGCCACTGGAATGTCGGTAGCGGCGTCCCCGAGCCCACGACATAGAACGTGGCCAGCTGGTTCGTCGTCACGACTTGGTCCCCGGTCTGGGCGGGTATCCCTGCCGCGGGGCTCGCGGAAAGGGGCGCCGCGGCGATCACCGCAACGTTCGGCGTGCCGAGGCCCGTGATGAGATCGTAGCCGACACCCGCGCTGTACGCCCCGTTGTTGCCTGTTGTGATGTCGTTGAATGCTGACGTTCCCAGGAGCGGATAGAGCTTGGGGTTCATCATCCCCAACGGCGTGCCCGTCTTCTGGTTGATGAGGGCCACGAATCCAGCCCACGTCGGGGCCGACCAGCTCGTCCCGCCTATGATTTGCGACTTGCCGCCGTACCAGAACGACGCGCCGTTCTGCGGGTCCGCCGCGGACGCGACGTCCGGCACAAGGCGCATGGTTCCATTCGGGACGCCGTTGCCGACCTGCCACGCCGGCCGTTTGAATACCTGGCTTATGCCGCCGCCGCTGTCCGTCCAAGCCGTCTCAGCATAGGCAGGGCTGAGTGTGAGCGTGGTGCCACCGACGCCGGTGACGTCAGGATCCGTTGTCGGGTAGGTCGTCTGGACCTTGTTTTCCTCGGTGGCTCCGTCATCGCCCGACGCCACCAGCACGGTGATGCCCGCGCTCGCCAGGTTCGCCATGTATTGCCCCTCCATCACGAGGAAATCCTTCGGCACATCGTCCTCGACGCCACCGATGGAGATCGAGAAGACATGTATCGTCGGGTCGGCAAGGGCGTCCGCGTAGACCTGCTGCAGGATCTCGTCGTCCGCGGCGGGATCGAAGTCGTTGGCCGCGTAAACGCGTATCTTGGCACCGGGGGCGAGAGCCCCGGCCCATTCCACATCGAGCGAGGCCTCCTCGAGGATGTCGGCCGCAGGGGATGTTTCGGGTCCACCGCCGACATCCACGTGGGTGACGTTCGCCACGGTCTGCGTGGAGGAGATCGACTGCCAGAAGGAAGTTAGGTCGGAGCTCGCGGGATACCCCAACGCGTAGATGGCAATCGTCTGGCCGGCTCCCGTCATGCCGAGCGAGGCGGCGCCGTACGTCGTCGCGATCTGCGAGGGAGTGTAGCCTGTAAGAGAGAGATTGGGCCGGAGCGCGTGGGGCGCCGAGAGGGGCCGCTTTCGTATGTGCGGCTGCAGTCCATGGATGCCGAGAACCGCCGAGGACATCTCAGCGGGCACGCTCGGGGACGTGATGGCCGAGGTGAATTCAACGCCGTCGGCGGACGCAACCCGCGCAAAGGTGACCTGGAAAGCCTTTGCAACGGCGTCGACCGATCCCCTTCCGAAGACCGCAAGGCGGTTGTCGTCGGTTCTCGTGACCTCCAGGCCCTGGGCCTTCAGCCACGCGACCAGCTTGTCGTGGTCTGCGGCAAGCGGGAAATACTTCTCGTCCTTTTCCGCCGGGGAGACCTGCTCACCCTTTGCGATCCTGTCCTGCAGCTCGTCGAAGTTCCTCATTCGCAGCGCCACCTCGAAAGTGATCGAGGCCGCGCGCTCTGACGCCATCAGCGCCGAACGGGTGATCCTAGGCTGACCCGTTGCAGGGGCACCCGCGGGGGAAACCTCCCTTATGCTGTCCTTGAACGCCGCTCGGGCGGGATCGAAGGTCGCGCCGTGTGCGATGCCGAAGCATGCAGCCAATGACAGGGAAAGTATTCCGAGTTGGGAGCGTCTCAAAAGGAAGTGGGGTTATGCGACCTTGGTGGTTGAGGGAAGTTTCCGGAAAAATCACACACGCTTGGCCGAGTGAATGCCAGCATCCTTCGAATGCCCAACCCTCAGACTACTTCTTAATACGTAATTCACGGGCACCCGGGGCCCCGAAACCAAAAATTCAAGGCTACTTCCCATAATCACATAAGGATCAATGTATTGAAGCGTCGCAAATCTGCCCGACGACTGCTCCAGTCGCCGTCGTGCATTTGGTCCGATCTTGCCTTCCCCTGCTCGCGGTCCTGGCCTTGCTCGCCGGCCCGCCGGCTGCGGCGAGCGACCAGGCACCGGTTGTCATGGCTCCGATGGCGGTCACCGCCGGGCCTCTTGGATATCTCGGGATCACGTTCGACCTCGACGTCGACGCCGGCTTCTTCTCGCGGGTATCCGACAAGACGCGGATCAAGGCCATGGTCATTGCGGCCGTGGCAAAGGACTCCCCGGCCGAGCTCGCGGGCCTCATGCCAAAGGACCGCGTCCTCAAGATAGACGGCATCGCTATCACGGAGTACACGATCGGCGCCCTGAAGGGCATGCGTGAGAAGGAAAAGGGCGACAGGGCGGAGTTCGTCGTCTCAGCCCAGGGCACGGGCGTCCAGCGGACGGTCGGCGTGGTTGTCGCCACACGAAAGCAGCCCAGGGACTAGCGCAATTCTACAACGCCGCCTTCGGGAACCTCACGCTGAGGGCCCGCTCCAGCGCCTCGTCTCCCGATTGCCGCGCCGCCCCGAGGATCAGCCGGCCGCATGCTTCGGCCGATGCGGGTGACAGTGCACCGGCAGCATGCGCCTCAGCCAGGAGAAGGTGATGCACGGCCGAGCGCGGAAGGCCCTTGGAAGCCTCCAGGATCGCGAGATTGTAGTCCGCCTGGAAAAGGGTCGGGTCAAATTTCAGGGCCCTGTGCAGCTGGGCGCCGGCCTCGATCGGCTCCTTCGTCCTCAGGAAATAGAGGCCCAGCTGGCTGTGCATGAAGGCGATCGGCACGCGCTCGCCCACCGGTGCAAGGCGACCGGACTTGTCCTCAATCTGGGACCTAACCTTCGCGATTTCCTCGCTCTTGGGAAAGTCGCGGACGCACAGGTTGATCTTCTCCTGCGCCTCCACGGGTCGTCCGTAGAGATAGTCGAACATCGCGAAGCGGGAGAGGATCCTGTCGTGCTCCTCCCCGGGCGGTATGGCCCCCACGAGGTAAGAGTACATCGGCGCCGGCCCGGCCCATATCGGAAGCACCTTATCCGTGGTTGCGGCGAGAACGGCCACAAGCGAGGCGCCTGCTAGAGCCGCCGCCCATCGCCCGCCTGCCTTGCACAGGAGCGACAAGCCCACCGCGAGCGCCGCAGCCAGAACCACCGAGGGGATATAGGCATACCTGTCGCTGGCATAATATGGGTGTTCCGTGTACCCGATGAACGGGCCGACCGAGGCAAGGTAAGCCAGCCAGAGTGCTCCAATCCACGGCCGGGACCGGCCACAGGCCAGGGCCCATGCCGACATTGCAGCAATGCCTACAAGGCTAAGGACAAACACCGGTGCCCACGGATTGAAATCCATCAGCACCGACGTGATCGGCACCATCCGAAGCGGATAGATCGGCCTCAGGGCGTAGTAGGCGACAATGTAGCAGGCCTGCATCGCGCGCTGCACCAGGGGAAAATCCACGAAAGTCGGCACCGTCCCCCAGATCTCCGGATTGCGCATCCTCGCCGCCGCCGTGAACGCCAGGACCGCGGCAACCGGCACGAAGAAGAGCATCTTTTCGAGCGCGAGCCGGCGCAATGGAACCACCCCGGGCGCCGCGCGCCAGCTCCAGTACCAGTCCATCGCCAGGAGCAGGAAGCCGAACCCGAGCGCGATCGGATAGGTCAGGAGCGACGCCGAAATCGCGACAAGGGACACCACGATCCATGCCGCGCGCGGCCTGCCGGCCGAAGCGCTCATGTAGGAGCGCAGGTAAGCGGTCACGGCCACGAGGAAGAATGTCGCGGCCTGTCCGTAAAGCATCCCGGATATCCATGCGGTGGATTCCACCCGAAGCGGATGGAACGCCCACCAGCTTGCAGCGATAAAGGCCGCGAACACCCGCCAGCGGCCGAGGCCCCCAGACGCCGCCGGAACGAAAATCCTTACTGCGTGCGCGACCGCGACGTAGACGAGAAGCACGTTTGCGACGTAGAACGCGAACGCCGCGGTGTGGTAGAAAAACGGGTCGAGGCCATTCATCTGGAACAGAGCGCAGAGCGTCAGCCAGCCGAGCGGCATGAAGCGCCTCACGTAGCTCGAGTCGGTG